>CAYNHK010000116.1:0-15068 GCA_964396875.1 uncultured Acidobacteriota bacterium
CTCGAAATCCGCCTTGTCGAGAAGGGCCTCCAGGTCGAGGAAGCGCGCAATCTGATCGCGGCCTCGGGGCTTTCATCGCGGGTGACCTGGCTCAAGGAGATGACCCAGCTCCAGGTGATCGAGGAATACCGACGCGCCGACATCCTGTTCGATCAGATGGGACTCTCGGTTGTGGCCATGGGAGGGCTCGACGCGATGGCGGTGGGCCGACCCCTGATCGCGAACGCACGGCCCGATGTCCTGCAGCACTGGACGCCGACCCCGCCCATCTGCCACGCGGCCACCGTCGAAGAGGTCACAGCGCAACTCGAGCGATTGATCCTCGACCCGGACGAGAGACGACGGGTCGGACGGGAGTCCCGGGCCTACGTGGAGCAGCACTGTTCGGCGGAGCAAAGCGCACGGCTATGCGTCGAGCGGCTCGATCGCGTGATGTCGGACACGGTGCGCTATTCTGCGTGGGCGGCAGAAGCGATGGAGGCGAAAGATCGGTTGCTCGACGAGCGAGAGACCCGGCTGGCCCGGGCGGAGGCGGAACTGGCGGAGCGCGAACGGCTGGTCATCGAAAGAGAGAATCGGATCGCCGACGAGCACCGCCTCATGATGCTCAGGGCCCAGATCGCCCAGGAGCGCGCGGACCTCGCCAAGGAAGGGTCCGAACTCGCGCGGAGCTTCGCGGCCTACGACGCCCTCCGCATCGTTCGATGGCAGCGCTCGCTCAAGGCATGGGCTCGTCGCCTGACCGGACAGACAGGACCCGCGTGACCGCCGGCGCCGAGATGCGGTTCGGCTTTGGCCGCAACTGGGAAGACTTCCTGAAGAAGCACTTCTCCGAGGAGAGGGTGGAGACCTCGCGCCGTCACCTTCTGGACTTTCTCGGGGTGGACGATCTCAAAGGCCAGTCCTTCCTCGACATCGGCTGCGGCAGCGGCATTCACTCGCTCGCCGCCTTCCGGTCCGGCGCTGATTCCATCTTCGCCTTCGACTACGACCAGAACTCCGTCAACGCGTGCCAGCGTTGTCACGAATACGCGGGCAAACCCTTGAACTGGACGATCACCCAGGGCTCAGTCCTCGACCCGTCGTTCATGAAGGATCGAGTGCCCGAGGCGTCCATCGTGTATTCCTGGGGCGTGCTCCACCACACCGGCGACGTCTGGGGCGCGGTTCGCAGCGCCGCCTCGAAAGTCGCGCCCGGCGGGCTGTTCTACATAGCGCTCTACTCCGCCGACGCCGATGTGCAGCCTTCCCCTGAGTTCTGGCTGGACGTGAAGCAGCGCTACAACCGGGCCGGCTGGCTCGGGCGGCAGGCCATGGTGTTCTGGTACATGTGGCGGTTCATGGGAGTCCTCGCGGTGTGGCGAAGGCTGCGCCGGGATAACGGGGTTCGGGGAATGAGCCTGATCATCGACATCAAGGACTGGCTCGGCGGGTGGCCGATGGAGTACGTGCGGGACGCGGAGGTCCTGCGGGTCTGCGGCGAACTCGGTCTCACCCACCTGCGCACGAAGACCGGCGAGGCGTGCCACGAGTACCTGTTCAGGCGGACGACTCCGGCGAGTTGAAATCCACGGGCTCGTGCAGCGCCGATCCGCCCTTGAATCGGCTGCTCACCACTCTCGTGGGCCGGTCCGGGGCGTCCACGAACATCTGGTCATAGGCGCGAACCGTGAGATCCACGGTTTCGTCGAGCGAGAACGCGGAGGCGATGAACGGCGGCCCGGCCCGGCCCATCCTCTCCCGGAGATCGGGGTTTTCGAAGAGCCGAACCACGGCCTCGGTGAGCGCAGAGGCGTCACGAACTCCAGTCAGGAACCCGGTCTCGCCGTGAACGATGGCGTCCGAAGTTCCGCCACCCGCGGTCGCCACCACCGGCAGGCCGAAATGACTCGCTTCGATCACGGCGTTCGGGGAACCCTCGAGGGCCGAGGTCAGGAGCAGAACATCGCTCGCGGCGAGAATCCGGCCGATGTCGGTGCGACGGCCGAGGAGAAGGATTCGATCGGCGAGCCCGAGGCGGCGCACCTCCGCCTCAACTTCTGATTGAAGGGGTCCGGTTCCGGCGATCAGCACCCGGAGGTCCCCGACACGTGCAATCGCGCGCCGCGCCACCTCGATGAACAGGTCGGGCTGCTTCTCGACGTCGAAACGAAACACTCCCAGGAGAACGCGAGCGTCGGCCGGAACGCCAAGCTCGGACCGGACCGCGAGGCGGTCGCCGCTCGACGCCTTCACGTAGTCCGCCTCCACGAAACCGTTGAGGACCACATGGATATGCTCCTCCGGAATGCCGATCCAGGACGCGTAGCTTTGGGCGCCGCTTCGAGAGTTCGCGAGGAAGCGAACCCGGTGCGATCGCGCGAGTATCCGGTACCACTCCTCCATGTAGGGCGCCAGGAGCCGCGGGAAGTTCGTGGGATTGGAATTGCGCGTGCTCAGAAGAATCCGCGGGACGCCGGCGAGAAGGGCGGCGATCCCGCCGATCAGATTGCACTGATCGAGCCACGCGTGAAGGACGTCGGGACGGGTGCGCTCGAGAACGCCGGTGAGACGAAGGATGGCGTCCCTGAGGTCGGCGGGAGTGGAGAGAAGCAGATCGGTGTCGACCTCAAAGCCGTCGTCGGGCATGTCGGCGGCCACTATGGGCTTCAACTGCGGATCCTTGAGAAGCCCGGTGTAGTGTCCGTTGGTTCCGGTGAGGGGATAAGTGACGATCGTGGTCACCTGGTGCCCTCGCGCGGCCAGGCCGTTGGCAAGGTTGCAGAATTGTCTTTCCGCCCCCCCCGGGCCGAGGGAGCCGATGTAGAGAGCCACCCGATAGGGGTGCGGCGGCTTCGCATCTTCGACCGGCATCCGGGCGTTGTTGAACTCGATGAACTCCGCCCAGCTCGGAGCCCCTGTCTCCGAATCGTCAGCGGCCTGCCGGTTCCACTGCACGAATGTTCTCTCCGCTCCTGACGCGCCGAGAAAGGCCTTGGCGAAGGAAGCGGGAAGCAGGCGCGAAATGGTTCGGATCGCCGTCCGAAAGTAAGCGCTGCGAAAGGCGCTCAGCGAGTCTTTCTGAGTCCAGCGGACGCGGGCGGGAAAGAAAAACCGGTCGCAGCCTCGCCGATGCAGACGCCAGAGCGTGGACAACGGAACCTGAGCCAGACCACATGGAAAGATCACCGCCCTTCCCGAGCCGGGGGCCGGCGAAAGTTCGCCTGCCTCGTTGATCCCCCAGACAACATCGGTGGGCGCGGCGGATGGCCGCGCCGACAACAGGTTCAACGCCTCGGCCATCCATGGCCAGAGTGTGCGCGGCACCTCGCCGATCGCCAGCCCGCCGGATTCCAGCCAGCGCTTGAGATTTCCCATCGCCGGCGCTATCTGCCGATGCGGCGGCCCCGGAGCCAGAATTCGAGAATCAGCATCGGCCACAGCTGGTAGATCGAGAGCAGCTGCGGATCGGACAACGAGGCCGCGTAACGTTTCAATGACTTGCCGTCCACCAGGCGGGCCAGGGCCGACCCGGCCCCGAGCATCTCCTTGCCCGCGGCCACGAGGCTCTCGACGTGCCAGGTGTTCGGGAGGCCGAATCCCTGTTTCGGCCGATCCACGATCCGGTCCGGCAGATAGCGCCTGAGCACGTCCTTGAGGATGCGCTTCCCCATGAAACGCCGGTGGGCGTCCTCGATAACGAGGTCTCCTGCCGGCAACGCGGCCGCGTATCGAGCCACATCGATATCGAGAAGCGGGCATCGCACCTCGAGGGCCACCTGCATGCTCATCCGGTCCACTTTCGCAAGCACTGCGCCCGGCATGTAGTACTCCACGTCGTGGGTGCGCATCCGGTGGATGAGGGGAACGCTTCCCTGCCCCATGAGCCGGCGGCGGCGCTCCAGCCGTTGCCTGACCAGACGGGCGTCCCCCAGGAAGGAAGCCACCTCCTTCTCCGAGAAGGTCAGGGTCTTGGGCGAAAGATACGAATCAACCGCGTTCCAGGAGCGATCGCCGTGCGCCCGCGCCTCCTCGTCCAGCGTATCCAGGTAGCGGCTATAGCCTCCAAACATTTCATCGCCGCCGTCCCCGGACAGGGCCACGGTGACGTGAGCGCGCGTCTCCCGCGACAACAGCAATGTGGGCAGGCACGAACTGTCGCCATTCGGCTCGTCGAGAGCGGCGGCGATGCTCTCAACGCTCTGGAGTTCTCTCGGATCGAGAACGAACTCGCGGTGGTCGGTCTGGAGATGCGCCGCGATATCGCGGGCGACCATGTGTTCGGAACTGTCTGAACCGGAAAAGCCGATGGTGAAGGTCTTCGGGCGGACTCCCAGCTTCTTCATGGCCGCCACCACCAGCGACGAATCGACGCCGGCGGAAAGGAAGGCGCCAACGGGAACGTCCGAAACGAGCCGGCGTTCGACCGCCTGAGTGATCAGTTCGTCGAGCTGGTCGACCCGTCCCTCGTAGGTCGAGGCCAGCGACACCTCGGCCGGGTGAGAGCCCGCGGTGAAGGACCAGAAGGTCCCCTGACGAATCTCGCCCGTGGATTGGGTGAGCGAGAGATAGGATCCGGGCGGCACCTTCTCAACTCCCCGGTAGATGGTGGACGGAGAGTGGATGTATCCGGTGAGCAGGTAGTCGGCGAGACCGGCGGGATCGATTTCGAGGTCGAGTTCCGGAATCGACTCGAGCGCCCGGAGTTCAGAGGCGAAGGCGAAAAGGCCGTTTTGTTTGACGACATACAAGGGCTTCTTGCCAAAGGGATCCCGGGCGAGGAAGAGCTGACCAAGTTCGCCGTTCCATTGCGCAATCGCGAACATGCCGCGCAGGCTCGCGAGAGAGGTGGGGGACTGATCTCGAGTGAGATGGAGCAAAACCTCGGTATCGCTGCCGCTCTTCAGCCTGATTCCCTGAGACTGGAGATTCGAAGCGAGCGAGCGGTAGTTGTAGATCTCCCCGTTCAGCACCAGGGCGTTGACCCCGTCGTCGGTGACCATCGGCTGATGGCCGAGGGGCGAGAGATCGAGGATGGCGAGTCGCCGTTGAGCCAGAGCGCAAACGCCCTGGGCCTCCACCCAGGTGCCGGCGTCGTCCGGGCCGCGATGGGCAAGGGTCTCGCGCATCCGGGTGGTCGCCGCTTCGAGGCGCGCTCGTCCCCACTTTCGCGTCAGATCAACGATTCCGGCGATGCCGCACATGACGGGTCAGAGCTCCTCTGCGATCTGGTAGGTGCGGCCGTTCTTGCGCGGATCGGAGTTGTCGGAGGAGGAAAAGAGGAGAGAACCTCCCCAGTGCGAGAAGGCCCCGCGGCCGTGGTCACGAACCGTGTCGTGGAGAGCGTGGGCAGGGCCGAGGGACGCTCCATCCTCCAGGAGTTGAAGGCGCGAGCGACCCTCCTGGTCGGACTCCAGACCCCAGGGCAACGGAGCCGAGTAACAGAAGCCGCGTTCGGGCCTCGCCGAGCGGAGTCGTCGCCTCTTGAGCGGCCGGCGGCGGCGCACGCCCCGCATCGCGGTGGCGGCGACTCCCCGCAGGGAGAGACTCGGAGACAGACGGCCCGAAACGATCAGGAAGGCCAGGAGGGCACCCAGGTAGGTGGAGACGGCGGCGAAGGAAAGGAGGTCAAGAGCGCGTCGGCCCGGTCCGTCGGAGAGGCCTGATGTGACCAAGGATTTTTTCTCCACCGGTTCCTCAAACCGGGCATTGTACCGGAAGGCTCGCGGTGCGACCGAAGGTGCGGCGCCGATCACGTCCGGGTCGTAAAGACCCTGCCGCTGATCTGCCTCAACTCCTCCTCCCCGAACGACCGATAGCGGGGATTGAGACGGTTCGTGACTTCGGCGAGGTAGGCCGGCTCGGCGAACATGTTGGGGGTGAAGGTCGTCCCAAACCCCGCATCGTTGAAGAGCTGGAGATATTCGGTCGGGCGCAGGCGATTGCCGAGGCTGTAACTCGCGGCCTCCGCCTTCTCCAGGAACTCTTCGTCCGTCATGGTGAGAAACTCGAGCGGCCGGCTGAAGTCGCGGTGGTCCCGGAAGTCGATCTGGTGAAAGCCAAGACCGCCCTTTCGGCTCACGCGGGCCAGTTCGAAGAGACCCTCCCGTGGGCGATCGAGGTGCTCGAGGGCGGCGTTCGAGTAGCTGATGGTCACGCTGGCGTCGGCCAGGGCCTTTAGGTCGTCGAGACCGCTCCGCACGATCTGGAGTCTGGGGCCCCCGTGCCCGCCGGCATCGACCACGTCCCGAAGCGCCTCGAAACGCACGCCAGGGTATCGCGCCTCCGCGCGTTCGACGAGAGTCGAATAGAACGCGGGATGGTAGGAGGGATCCCAGTCGCAGAAAAACCGGTCGACCGCGACGCCCTTGCCGGAACCAAGACCAGCCAGGACCAGAAGGACGCCCAGATCCTGCCCGGGGCCGATCTCCATGATGGTCGCGTCCTTGAAGGCTTCGAGGCCATTTTGGGGAAGGCCCAGGTACATATCGGCGCAGAGGAAAGTGAAGTCGATCGCCTGCTCGAGCGTTCGCTCGCGCGGGTTGGCGATCGCGGTCTGCGCGGACCCCTCCTTGCCCGTCGCCCCGGCCTCGCCGGCGGTCACCGGGACCTGCGCCTGGGGCGGACGCGGCTCGAGTCCAAACCAACGCCGCAACCGGGCGGGCAACTTAAAACGCATGAACCGTGCTCCTCAACCGCTTCAACCTTCTGATGCGCATGTGACGGGGAGTATCGCACGGCGGTCGCGGCGGCTGCCCCTCAGGTCTTCCTCCCGATCACATCGAACAGGGCGCCTTCGCGGGCGATGGTTGCGATCCACGAGAGCTGGGTCACCAGTCGCTGGTAGCGGGTTCCAGGGCTCGTCTTCGCAAACAGGTCGGGGATCTCCTCGGCATCTGTTCCCAGGATCGAAGGCGAGGCATTCAGGTACTCGATGCCGTTCTCTTTGAACCACCCAAGCACCTCATCCAGAGAGTGCCAGGTCTCATGCGGATTGAAGTACTGGTCTTTCACCCAGATATCGGCCTTGCGTTCGTCGTGGATCCGCGAGCGCACCACGTAGTCGATCCGATTCCCCAGCACGCCGATCAGCTTGGACCGGATCCAGGTCGGGATCCTGCCGTAGGAGTTGTAGAGGCCGACCATGACGATGCCTCCGGGCTTCACCTTGCGGCTGATCTCGGCGAAGGCGCGGCGGGCATCAAACGTGTGGTGAAGCACCCCGTGTGAGATCACCACGTCGAACGAAGCATCCTTGATGCCCAACTCGAAGATGTTCATCTGAGCGAAGCTGCTGCGGGCCAGCTGATTCCGCTTCTTGTGTTCCACCGCGAGGCGCAGGCTGCCGAGCGACATATCGATGCCGAGGGTGTGGTTGTTGTTGAGCTGGAGGAAGTGGGTGAGCTGGCCGGTGCCGCAGCCGCATTCGAGGACGGTCTTGTTGCAGCCGATCGAGTCGAGCAGCCGGGTCGTGAAAGGGTTCCGCATGCCCTTGCTGACCAGTTCGCCGAACTCCTCGAGCCCCTCGTAACTCGGAAAGGGATTCTCCTCGTAGAAACCGCGCACCCGCGAGGTGATGTCGGTGTCCTCCCATGGCGCGGCTTTGAACAGCGAGGGGATGCCGTCGATGATCGGGAAGATCTCGCCGGTCTCCGGGTCCTTGAACCCGCCCTCGACGGATTCGAGGTCGCGGCCATTGTCCGCAGCCGGGGGCTTCAGGCAAGCGAGGATTCGGGGGCTGAACATGTCCGACATTCAGGCCTGCTCGCTCTTCCGGAGCACGAAGTTATTGACCACCAGCATCTCCATCTCGGTTCCCATGAAGCAGCGCCACGCATCCCGGGGGGCGCACACGATGGGCTCGTCGCGAATGTTGAAGCTGGTGTTGACGAGCACGCCGTAGCCGGTCGCGCGTTTGAATGCTTCGAGCAGACGGTGGAATCGCGGGTTGGTTTCCCGGTGCACGGTCTGGATGCGCGCGGAATAGTCCACGTGGGTCACCGCCGGGATATCGCTTCTCGGAACGTTCAGCTTCTCGATGCCGAAGAGGGCGTCCTGTTCGGGGGTCAGGGTCCGCCGTCTTGAGGCTTTGACCGGCGCCACCATCATCATGTACGGACTGATGCCGGAGAAGTCGAAGTACTCCTCCACGTCTTCGGCGAGGACCGCGGGAGCAAAGGGTCGGAAGCTCTCGCGGTACTTGATCTTGAGATTGAGAATCTTCTGCATGCTCCGGGATCGGGCGTCCCCCAGGATCGAGCGATTGCCGAGCGAGCGCGGGCCGAATTCCATACGTCCCTGGAACCAGCCCACCACTTCGCCGTTGGCCAGCGCCGCGGCCACCGTGTCGAAGAGGGTCGAATCATCGAGCCGCCGGTAGATAGCACCTTCATGGTCAAGCGCCTTGCGGACTGTCTCATCGTCGAAGGCGGGGCCGAGATAGGAGCCCGCCATTCCATCCTGTCCCGACGCGGGGCGGCGCGGCACGCCCGAATACTCGTGGCAGACCGCGAGGGCGACCCCGATCGCGCTGCCCGCGTCACCCGAGGCGGGCTGTACCCAGATGTCGTCGAAGAGTCCTTCGCGACGGATCTTCCCGTTGGCCACGCAGTTGAGAGCGACTCCGCCGGCGAGGCACAGGTTGCGCGAGCTCTGAGACTGGCGCAGGGCGCGCACGATCTTGAGAATCACTTCCTCGGAAAGGGCCTGGATCGAGGCGGCGATGTCCATGTGCATCTGGGTCAGCCGCTCGGCGGGATCACGCCGCGGCTGCGAAAACAACGCCGCGAAGCGGTCGTTGGTCATGGTCAGTCCGGTGCAGTAGTTGAAGTAGGACATGTCGAGCCGGAACGATCCATCGGGCTTGATGTCGATCAGGTGGTCCTTGATGAGGCTCAGGTACCTGGGCGTGCCGTAGGGAGCCAGCCCCATGACCTTGTACTCACCGTCGTTGACCTTGAAGCCGAGGTAGTACGTGAAGGCCGCGTAGAGGAGACCGAGCGAATGCGGGAACCGGATCTCCTGCAGAAGCTGAACCCCGGATTCGCCGGCACTCCATGTGGAAGTAGTCGCCCACTCGCCGACTCCGTCCATCACCAGAACGGCCGCGTCCTTGAACGGCGAGGGATAGAAAGCGGCGGCGGCATGAGAGTGATGGTGATAGCCGAAGAGGAGCTTCCCGGCGTCGAAATCGCCAAGCCCCATGCCCGCCAGACCGCTGGTGATGACGTCCTTGAGGAACAGCTTCTTCTTCACCCACTCGGGCAAAGCGCGGGAGAAGGACTGAAAACCGCGGGGGGCGTAGGCGATGTAGGTTTCGAGCAGCCGGTCGAAGGTCAGGATCGGCTTGTCGTAGAACGCGACCTGATCCACTTCGGACAGACCGATTCCGGCCTGTTCTAGGCAGTACCGCACTGCTGCCGAGGGAAAGTCGGCGTCGTTCTTGACCCTTGAAAAACGCTCTTCCTGGGCGGCGGCGACGACGACGCCATCCTGAACGAGGGCGGCGGCGCTGTCATGGTAGAAGGCGGAGACGCCGAGGACGTACACCGCTCAGCGGTGCTCAGAACAGCGCATAGAGGAAGGGAGCGATGGTGCTCGACTGCACCACTACGATCATCGCGCCGATGAGCACGAGGACCACGACCGCGGGCACGATCCACAGTTTCTTGTTGACGCGCGCGAACTTGATGAGTTGGGCCAGAAACGAAGACATGACTGAGACCTCCTAGAACTGGTCTTCGAAGTTTTCCCGCGTGATCGGCCGGGCCGGTGGCGCCCAGTAGGTCGCCTCACCGGAGGGAGAGTTCAGGTGGAGGGCGTCGCGGCGACGAAGTCTCATCATCACACCGAGGGGCACGATAACAAGAGCATAGGCGGTCGCGAGCAGAACCGTGTTGAGGACCCGGTTGATCCGTTCGGCGATCAGCATCCAGAGGCGGTTCAGAGGCATCAGGATCCCGGGCACGAGCAGGGCGAAGAGGCCGAAGACAGCCGAAAGCGCCAGCGGCCAGCCGGACCGACGTCCCATGACGAGGGCCCCGATCAGGAAGATGAGGAGGAAAAGGCCGGCGAAGGTGAAACCGAATGCGCGGTCGGAGAGTCTCTTGTGTTTGGCGTGCATCTATCGTGAACCGTTCGATCTTCGTGCCCCGTTCGGTGGGGCGGCCAGCTACAATCGGGGCTCACGCTCCCTGTCGCTGGCTTCGATGATAGCTGACAACCCTCCCCGATCCGGTCTTCTCGAGACCCTCGCGCCCGCGGCCGTGGCCCTCGCCGCAATCGCCGCTACGAACTGGACCACGGGCATCTGGTTCTGGCTCTGGCTCGGCATTGCCGTCATCGCGATGTGTGTCCTGCTCGGCATCGGGGCCTCGGCGCTTCTGCCCAAATCGGCCGGGGACCGCCTGGGAGCATTCTTCCCGAAGCTCGCGGTGATTGTGGCCAGCCTGACCCTGGCGATCATGGCCGCCGAGGGTTTCCTTGCGCTACGCGAAAAAGGCGGCGCCGCGGCCACCATCGCGAGGCGCACCCGGAACACACCGGAAGCGCGTCTGGAAGTGGCGAAGCAACATGGCGTGGCGATCAGGCCGGAGGCCCTCGCCGAGATCAGAAAGCGCGAGGGTGTTCTCACCATGCCCGACGCCTGGCAGATGAAGGAGCGGAACATCGAGGGATCGGCCCGCAGCTTTGACTGGCACGGCTACCTCCATGTCCTTTCCCAGGAGGGTTTCCGCCGAGCCACACCCTTCCCTGAGAAGAAGAACGACACTTTCAGGATCATGTTCGTCGGCGACAGCATGACCTACGGTTACGGGGTGGACGAGAGGTTCATCTACGCGACACTCATCGGCGAAGAACTGAACACAACCCACCGCGTCGAGGTCATCAACCTCGGAATCTCCGGGTGGCAGAGCGCCGATATTCTCAAGATCCTGACGGACTTCATGCCCCGGCTCCAGCCCGACCTGGTGGTGTACGGAATGGTGCTCAACGATTTCCTCCCTTCGGGAATCGGGCAGTACAGCAACCAGGGCTACAAGGTTCCTATCCCGGCCTGGCTCGAGGCCTATTTCAACCGTGGGCGGGTGGCGAGGCTGACCAGCGACGCTTATGGCGCGGCCCTGCGCAGCCTGGGCTTGCGCAACGACTTCTACGACGACATTCTCAAGGACTTTGACGGCTATCAGAGTCGCTTCGGAAGGGACGTCGAGGCGATGAACCGGCTGGTGACCAGCGCGGGCCTGCCTCCGATCATCGCCATGGTTCTGGATCAGTATCCGGTCTCGGCCGGAAGGGGCGCGAGGATCGCGCGCGATGCCGAACGACACATGAAGGCGGCGGGAATGAATCTGGTGAGCATCGAAGAGTATCTCCGGCGCTACGACGGATACGGATTCCCGGTCAGCCTCTGGGAGGGGCACGGGGATGAGCTGGCACACGCCATCTGGGCTTCCATGCTCCTGCCCGCAATCTCGGCGGAGCCGGGGCTTCAGAAGTACCGAAGGCAGGCGGTGGCGGACGCGCGGTAACAGGTTTCAAGCGCCCCGCCCTCGCCGTCCACATATTCCGCGTGATGTCTCTCGGCCCCGCGGTACTCTTCCTCGAACGGCTGACCCCACTTGTCCTCGTTCTGATCGCCGCCGGGGGGTTCCTGTTCACGTCGCGGTCCGTCGGGAAAGGGATGAGGCCAGGTGTATTCGCATTCGTGCCTCTGCTCTTTTGTTTCGCGTATGCCTGTTCTCTCCTCCGGAACGAGCCCCTTTGGAGCGCGGACGCGGATCCGTACTCAAACTTCCTCGGCCACCTTCCCTATTCCGACGCGGCCGACTATTACGAAGGGGCGAGGCGCCTTCTCGATACCGGCGAACTGACGAGCTTCAGCGAGCGACGACCCGTCAATGCTGCGTGGCTGGCCGCGCGACTCGCCGCTACCGGTGATCTGGCCGGAGCAACCCTGCTTCAGGTTCTCCTCGTTGGCGTAGCGGTCGCGTATCTGGGCTTTGTCACCCTTCGGCTCTTCGGACCATGGAGCAGTCTGATGGTGGTGGCGCTCCTCTATTCGTATTCCCGCCTCTTCATCACCACGACCCTGAGCGAGCCCTCCGGAATCGCCTTTGGCGCGCTCGGCGTGGGACTTGTGCTCCTTGGAGTGAGGACGCGGAACCGCGCGCTGTTGTGCGCCGGGATGGCCGCGCTTGGTCTTGGCGAATCCTTCCGGGCCGGCGCGGTCCTGGCTCCCCTGGGTCTGGCCGCCGGGGCGGCGCTCCACTTTGGGCGCGAGCAGCGAACGAAGCTCTTCGGCCTTCTCGCTTTCTGTTACGTCGCCTCACTAAGCGTGAGCCCGGCCCTCAACGCGGTTTACGGGCCGGGAAGAGGGCAGACGGGGGCCAATCTCTCGTACGTCCTCGCCGGACTCTCACTTGGCGGAGGCTGGGACCTCGCCGCCACTACGTACGCTGACGAGATCGCTCAGCGATCCAGTGAGACGGAGGTCGCGCGATTCTTGTATGAAGCCGCGGCCTCGAATGTCGCCCGGGAGCCGTGGCGATTTGTTTCCACTGTGGGGTATTCACTCATTACCTTCGGGGCGCAACTGCCGGTGTCTCTGGGAAAGCTCGTGGGGATCGACCGGCAACTTGCGGGCTCCGGCCCGGTGGCGGCGGCCGTAGGGCTCACGCTGCTCTTGCTGTTCGAGATTGGGCGACGGGGCGACCGACCGGATTGGCCCGCGCCCCTCGCCTTGCTCTTTGGCGGCGCCTTCCTCGTATGCGTTCCCGTCATCCTGCTCGATGGAGGGTGGTTTCGAGTGATGGCGGCCTCCGCCCCCACGATCTTCACCTTGCTTTCGGTGTCGGTTGCAACCCCGGTTGTCCCCTCGATCGAGACCCGCCCGCTTGATCGAATCGCCGCCATCTCGCCTTTGGCGATGATCCTGGCTCTAATGGTCGCGCCGGGCGTGGCGTCGCGTCTGTCGCAGTCTCCCGATGTCTCGTGCCTCACTCCGGGCCATCTGGTGCTGAGGCACCCGTCCGGTGAACCCTCTGTTCTCTACGCGAACGGCGGGGAGACCGGCCCGACCGAGGTTCCACTCATCACGCCGAAACAGATGGCGGCGCGGCGGAACTTTGCGAACAACCCTCTCGCGATCGGTGAGCCACCCGCGCTCCTTCACTGGGCTTATGACTACGCGAGCCACCGACTGGTCACACTGGTGGCTCCTCCCGGCCTCCTGGAAACGCGCGGTGATTTCGTCTGGGTTGAGACGGCCCCGCTCGGCCCCCCGGACAGTCATCGCCGGGTGGAACGTTTCGGTGCCTGGGGCGGCTGCGGCGGTTAGGGACCCTCGGGCGGCGTCAGTCCGTCACTCTCTTGAGGGCGTAACTCCGGTTGTTCTTCCGCGCGTCGGAGTTGTCGGAACTGGAGAAGAAGAGCCAGTGATCCACGATCCGGTATCGCCCGCCGCCCGCGGTCGAGACCTCGGCCGATTCACTGACCGGGGGGCCGAGTTTCCGTCCATCCTCCCAAAGTTCATAGCGCCGCGGATCGATTCCCGGGGGCAGTCGAAACACGAAGGCACGATCCTGAGGATTGTTCTTCTGAATCGCGTCCACGTGCCACGCCGGGATGAGGTTGGGATCGAGGGCATCCGGATGAAGGGGCCCGCCATATTTCAAGGCGACCTTCCCGACGCCCGCCTTCGGCGCGAAGGCCTTGATGCACGATTCGCAGTTGGGCAGAGGCAGGGGACCGGAAAAACTTCGGTCGAGCGAACGGCGGATCTTCTGGTAGTTGGCCCCGAACCAGACGTCCGCGAACTCCTCCGCCGAAGTCGCGTATCCGAGGACCACGTCCTGGGCGCGGCAGCAAGTGCTGATCTGGCCGTGGATACCGATCTCGACGTACCGATCGGGTGAGGAGCAGATCTTGGTCTTGTGGGCATCGAAGACGTCCTCGTCCATCGGGTAGATGTTCCCGCCGGACAACTCGGCGAGGTCACGGACCAGGTGTTTCTTGAGGGAGGCCCCTCGTTTTCGGCGGGGAGCCGTGGTGGGCGCGTTCAGTCGCTCGCCGTCGAAGCCGATGTCCACAAGGTCGCCGTTGCGGGTGATCCAGGCTCTTAGTTCGTCCCGCACCCGAGCCAATTCCTCGGCAGTGGGGGTTTCTTCGAAAGAGTTCTCGATCGGCGCGTAGCGGTGGAAGCGGACAGTCTCGACGCCATGGTCCGCGGCGAATTGGGCCACGCCGATGACGTCTTGCAGAGTCCGGCGGGTCACGGTGGGATAGATGCCAACCTTGAGGCGCTGCGGGTCACGCAAGCGAAGGAACTTCAGGAGCTGCGGCTCCGCTTTCGCCCAGACCCCGCCTTTTCGGACTTCGTCGAAACGCGGACCGACCGCGTCGAGCGAGAGCATCACGAGGCCCGAGGCCTTCTGCAGTATCGCGATGATGCGGTCGGTGAAAAGGGTCCCGTTGGTCTGGACCTTCAACTCGCAGCGGTACTCGTTGACGCGGTCGAGAACGGTTTCGATATGCGGATAGAGAAGGGGATCCCCCTGGCTGTTGAGCTCCACCTCGGAAAGCAATGGGAAAAGTGTGGCCGCGACCGCCTCGAAACGCTCGAGAGGCATGTGGCTCCGCAGGATGCCGACCTGGTCGAGGAACTTCTGGCTGCCGCAGATCTCGCAGCGCAGATTGCATTTGTTGGTGAGGGCGAGATTGGCGGAGACCGGGGGCGGGATCTCGGAGCCACCCCGGGAGAGAAAATAGCGACCCTTGGGGTGGAGGAGCCAGGGCTCGCCGGCCAGAACGAACCGCCGGCGCCAAAACCAGCGAGCAGCCCGCTTCAAGGGCGGGGGAAGCAGTCGCAGGGGAAGACGGGCGTCCAAGGCGGGGTGAGGCATCTTAGCGACCCCCCTTGAGAGCACCAAAGCGTTTCTCGAGGCGAGTCTTGTCGGAAGTGCGTTTGCTCCAATAGAATACGCTTTCGCTTTCCGCACGACCGCAGCGCGCCCCTAGCTCAATTGGATAGAGCAACAGACTACGAATCTGTAGGTTGGAAGTTCGAATCTTCCGGGGCGCACCACGCG
>CAYNHK010000117.1:0-14855 GCA_964396875.1 uncultured Acidobacteriota bacterium
TGATCATGCCGCAGATGGGCGAATCCATCGCGGAAGGCACCGTCACCAAGTGGCTCAAGAAGATCGGGGACTCCGTCAAACGGGACGAACCGCTCTTCGAGATCTCCACCGACAAGGTCGACGCCGAGATTCCCGCACCCATCGCGGGCGTCCTCACCGAGATCCTCATTCAGCCCGGCACCACCGTGGAGGTCGGCACCGTCGTCGGCCGCATTGGCGTGGCCGGAGCCGCGATCGCGACGCCCGCCCCTGCTGCCCCCGTCGCCACACCCGCTCCTCCCGCCCCGACTCCAGCGCCGGCCGCCCCAACGCCGGCACCGGCGCCAGCGCCCGCTCCCGTCCCCGTTCCGCCTCCCGCAGCCGCAGCGCCCGCCGTCGACGCGTATTCGGGCGGCAACTTCGTGCCCGAACGTCCACGCGAGGGCATGACCACCGGAGAACTCCGGATGGCCCGGAGTTCACCCGTGGTCCGCAAGATCGCGCAGGAGTACGGCGTCGACATCAATGAAGTGCCCGGCACCGGCCTTGGCGGTCGGGTGACTCGCGAGGACATCCTCTCCTACGTCGAGTCGCGCAAGAGTGCTGCGATCAAGCGTGATGCGCCCGCGGTTCAGGCAGGGCCTGCATCGATCACGCCTCCTGCTGCCCCGGCGCCTGCTCCGATTCGCCCACCCGTGACACCTCCTCCCGTGCCCCAGGTAACGCCGCCGCCCGTGCCGCGGATCCCGGCCGCCGCCGCGGCGGCCGTCTCCGAATCCGGCCCGGCCACGCTGCGTTTCACCACCCTCCCCGGCGGCTCCCCGACACTCGTGCCCGCCCCTGTGACGCCGCCCGCGCCGCCGGTCCCACCGGCCCCGTCCACCCACACCGGCCCCATCGCCGCCGCCCGCGGCACGGGCCGCGTCGAGGTGGTCCCCATGTCGCCCATCCGCAAGAAAACCGCGGAGCACATGGTGATGTCGAAGCGCACGTCCGCGCATGTGTCCACGGTCTGGGAAGTCGACATGACCCGCGTGGCGATGCTCCGAGCGAAGTACAAGCAATCCTACGAGGAGCGGAGCAACGTCAAGCTGACGTACACCCCGTTCATCGTGAAGGCCACGATTGACGCCTTGAAGGCGTTCCCCATCCTCAATTCAAGGGTCGAGGGTGACACGATCGTGTATCTCCGCGACATCAACATCGGCATGGCCGTGGCCCTCGACTGGGGCCTCATCGTCCCGGTCATCCACGCCGCCGACGAGAAGAACGTCCTCGGTCTCGCCCGCATCGTGAATGACCTCGGCGAGCGAGCGCGTATCAAGAAGCTCAAGGTCGACGAAGTTCAGGGTGGAACGTTCACGATCACCAACCCGGGCTCGTTCGGCTCGCTCTTCGGGACGCCGATCATCAATCAGCCGCAGGTCGCGATCCTCGGCGTGGGTACCATCGAGAAGCGGCCGGTGGTGCGTGAAGACGCGATCGCCATCCGCACCATGGCGTACTTCTGCCTGACCTTCGATCACCGGATCATCGACGGATCGGAAGCCGACAAGTTCATGGCCCACTTCAAGAACGCCATGCAGAACTTCGACGAGTCGGCGCTTTAGTCACGACCTCGCACGACATCGTGGAAACGGAGTCGAGTGGCGCGAAGCCGTCGCTCGATATCCGCAGACTCGGGCGGATCTCCTACGCGGAGGGACTGGCGCTCCAGGAGCGCCTCGTCGACGAGCGGAAACGCTTAGTCACGGGCGACACTCTGCTCCTGCTGGAGCACGATCCCGTGGTGACGCTCGGTCGCAACGCCCGCGCCGAGAATCTCTTGATCTCCGAGGACCTTCTGAAGGCCCGCGGGATCGCGCTCTTCGATGTCGGCCGGGGCGGCGACGTGACCTATCACGGCCCCGGGCAGGTGGTGGGCTATCCGATCATCGAGATTCCGGAAGGCCGGCGCGATGTCCATCGCTACGTTCGCGATCTCGAGGAAGTGATGATCCGTGTCTGTGGCGAGTACGGCTTTGCGGGTCGGCGGATCTCCGGGAAGAGCGGCGCGTTCGTGGGCGAGAACAAGATCGGCGCGATCGGCGTTCGCATCTCTCGCTGGGTCACGTCGCACGGCTTCGCTTTCAACGTGAACACCAACCTCACCGGTTTCGACGTGATCGTTCCCTGCGGGCTGCGCGACCAGGGAGTGACGTCTTTGTCGAAACTCCTTGGGGCCGAAGTCGACCCGGCCGAGGTGCAGGAGAAACTGGCTGCGCGTTTCATCGAGGTTTTCGGGTACTAGCTAAACCCCTGTCGCGAGCAGGTAGAGCCAGTTGAGGAGGGTCAGAACGACACCCACCGCGAAGGCCACCGCGGGAACCCGGCCGCTCATCTTGAGGTCGGTGCGTTTCGAAACGAGCAGAAGCAGGGCATCAAACAGGCCCCAGGCGATGAGTCCCAGCGTCCCTGCGGTGACCAGAGGCTGAACAGCAAAGGCGCTCGGCACATCGAAGCGCGCGAGGTGCGCGAGGGCGCGCGTGGTGCCGCACGTGAAGCACGCGTAGCCAGTGAGGGCCTTGAAGTAACAGAACGCGACGCCCGCGTGATCGAGCCCGGAAACCCGGGCCACAACGCCGGCGGCGAGAGCGAGACCGGCGAACATCATCGGTCCGGTCACGAGCCGGGACGGGTCGCGCTCGGCTATCCAGAGACGGAGTGAGCCTGCCAGCATGGGCCGCTATAGTACGCGGGCTCTATGGCCGAGATCGAAGACAAACTCCTCACCCACATCGCGACCCTTGCCCGCCTCTCGTTGTCCCCGCAGGAGACGAAGTCGCTGGCGCACGATCTGAGCGAGATCCTGAAGTACGCCGAGTCGCTCGAAAACATCGATCTTGCTGGTGTTCCCCCCATGAGCCACGCGACCGAAGGCGAACGTTTCCGGCCCGACGAGCCGAAACACGACCTCACCCGCGAAGATGCCCTGCGCAACGCGCCCGATCAGGAAGCGGGGCTCTTCCGCGTGCCCCAGGTGATCGGGGGATGAGCGAGTTGACCACGATGGGCGTCGCGGAAATCGCGGACGCCGTGACGAAGCGCAAGACCTCCGCGGTCGATGTGATGGAAGCTCACCTCTCGCGGATCGCCGCGAAGAACGAGAAGATCCACGCGTTCCTCGGCCGCGACGATGAGAAGGCCCGTGCGGAGGCGCGGTCACTCGACGCGCGAATCGAAAAGGGCGAGTCGCCCGGCGTGCTCGCCGGTGTTCCCATCGCGATCAAGGATGCGATTCACGTGATGGGCCTGCCGACCACCTGCGGCTCGAAGATCCTGAAACAATTCGACCCGCCCTACGAAGCCACGGTGATCCGGAGGCTCAGGAGCGCCGGAGCCATCGTTATCGGCAAGGCCAACATGGACGAGTTCGCTATGGGCTCGTCGAACGAGAACAGTGCGTTCGGTCCCGTCCGCAATCCCTGGGATGCCTCGCGCGTTCCCGGCGGTTCATCGGGCGGATCCGCGGCCGCGGTTTCCGCGGGGTTTTCGGCCATGGCTCTTGGTTCCGATACGGGCGGCTCGATCCGCCAGCCTGCCGCGTTGTGCGGCGTGGTGGGGATGAAGCCGACCTACGGCCGGGTCAGCCGCTACGGCCTCGTCGCCTTCGCATCGTCTCTCGATCAGATCGGCCCCCTGACCCGCTCGTGCAAAGATGCGGCGCACGTCCTGGGCGTGATCGCGGGACAGGATGTCCATGATGCGACGAGTTCGCCCCGTCCCGTGGATGACTATGCCGGGAGCCTCGATCAGCCGGTCCGCGGCCTGCGCGTGGGCGTTCCGCGCGATTTCCTGAAATCGGGCGTCGAGGCGGGCGTCATGGCCGAGTTCGACAAGACGATCGAGGCACTCGAGAAGGACGGCGCGCAAATTGTCGACGTCGCTCTCCCGAACGCGCCCCATGCGATCGCGACGTATTACCTCGTGGCCACCGCCGAGGCGTCATCGAACCTCGCGCGTTTCGATGGTGTTCGCTACGGACTCCGCGCGGACTCCGCCGCGGCACGCGGAACCCTCAAGGAAATGTACGGCGAGACCCGGGACGCCGGTTTCGGCGCCGAGGTCAAACGCCGGATCGTCCTCGGCACGTTCGTCCTCTCGTCCGGCTACTACGACGCTTACTACCTCCGCGCCCAGAAAGTGCGGACACTCATTCGCCGCGACTTCGAAACCGCGTTTGCCGCCTGCGACGTCATCGCCACCCCGACCACTCCCTCGACCGCGTTCAAGCTTGGAGAGAAGACCGCGAACCCGCTCGAGATGTATCTCGCCGACGTCTTCACCGTGCCCGCGAACCTCGCCGGGATCCCTGGAATCTCGATTCCCTGCGGCTTCTCGAACGGCCTGCCCGTGGGCCTGCAGTTCCTGGGTCCCGCGTTTGCCGAATCGGTCCTGCTTCGCGCCGGTCACGCGGTGGAACGTCTGATGGGTGCAGGCACCGCCCGGCCGCCGCTCTAAAGACCCTGGAGCCAGCACCAAGCCGTCCGATGAACGATGTCCTGAAACGCCTGCTCCATCTGCAGGACCCGCCGCATCGCACCGCCCTCGCGTTCGGCGTCGGGGTCTTCATCGCGTTCTCTCCTCTCCTCGGCCTTCACACCCTCATGGCCATCGCCGTCGCTTTCGCTTTCGGCCTCAACCGGGTGGCCGTTCTGGCCGGAGCCTGGGTGAATTTCTGGGCCCTCGCTCCGTGCTACGCCTTCGGCACGCTCATCGGCGCGTTGATGCTGGGTGTCGACACCGGGGACCTTCGGGCCATCGATTGGAATCAGGGCCTCGGCGCTTTGACCTCGACGCTCGGCACGCTCTTCTGGCCCATCATTCTCGGGAACACGGTGCTCGGAGCGATCGCCTCGGTGCCCGCCTACACCTTGTCCCGAAAGTTCCTCGAAGCGCGCGCGAAGGGAAGATCGCGAGAGAGCGGTTCAGTCGGTGACGACCGACCGGGCGGGGACCCTAGCTGACGGAGTAAGAGGGGCGAGGCCCTTCGTGGTAGCCGAAGTGATCGTAGCCCTGGGCCTTGAGCGGCTCGATCCACTCGCCCACCTGGACGGAAACCACCGGCGCGCCCACGACGAACTGGCCGATGACGGTGATGGGCAGATCCCAGACGAAGGCCATGTCTCTCACCGCATCGATGCTCTCGGGTGAAACCGCCATCAGGAGCTGGTAGTCCTCGCCGCCGTGAAGGGCGAGAGGCAGCGGATCTCCGCCGCGGGCTCGCTCGATCATGGCCACCGCGGGATCCACGGGGACCGCGAGAGGATCGATGACCGCGCCGATGGAGTTCTCCGCGCAGAGCCGGACCAGGTCGATGGAGAGGCCGTCGGAGAGATCCATCATGGCCCGGATCGTGCCCGCGGTTTCCGACATGGCGCGGGCGAACGCTAGAGGCGGCGTCGGATCGAGATGGGCGCGGACGCAACGCGCAAGCGGCGCTTCGGACGAGGGCGTCCAGATCCCGGTGTCGATCACCATGCCGTCGTCGGCGAGGCGTACGCCGTCTCGCAAGAGCCGCAGACCTTCCGCGGAAGCGCCAAGGCCGCCCGTGATCACGACAAGATCGCCCACTTTGACGCCCTGCCGAAGAATGGGCCGATCACCCACGCCGAGCAAAGTCACCGCGATAACGATAGGGCCGCTGGTGGCCGAGAGATTCCCGCCCACGATGCCGACGCCCACTTCCGCCGCGCGTTCGATGAGGCCCTCGTAAAGACCGTCGACAAAGTCGATCGGGCAGGAGGGCGGCAGGCAGAGATTGATGAGCGCGTAACGGGGAACGCCGGACATCGCGCCGATGTCGGAGAGGTTGACGGAAAGCGCCTTGCGGCCGAGCAGCCGCGCCGGGGTCAAGCCTCGGTCGAAGTGAATGCCTTCGACCAGCGTGTCGGTAGTGAGAAGCGACGCCGGCGGAGTGTCGACGAGGGCGCAGTCGTCCCCGATCCCCACCTTCACTCCGGGAGTTTCGGCGATACGCGTCCGCAAACGCGCGACGAGGGCGCGCTCCCCCACGGAGGAAACAGTTTCGATGCGTTCGTCGCTCAAGAGGATTTGGCTCTTTTGAGGACTTTACCAGCGTCTTCGGCCTCGCTGCTCCGCAGTCCGGGAGGAGCGCCCCGGCGGCAACTCCTCCACCGAAACCGACCTTGGGAGACGTCCATCGAGGCCTCGCGACGGCCTTCACGCATGAAGGGACGGTGTATCCTGACTTGGCCCCCGCCTGAGCAACATTGAGAATGGTGAACGCGACCTCCCTGAAGAGACTCGCCGCGATCTCCGCGGCAGTCGCCCTCATGGGTCTGACGGCCGCCGAGGCGAGGGGTCAGGAGCCCGCTCCCCCGGACCTTGTCCGTGCGAACCAGGATGAGCTGGCCTCGTTCTATGGCCGAATGAATGTGGTGGTCGGGTCGGGCGCACGCGCCTTCGGGATGGGCGGGGCTTTTCTCGCTCAGGCCGATGACGCCACTGCGGCCTCGTGGAATCCTGCGGGCCTCAGTTATCTCCGACGCAAGGAGTTTTCGCTTGTCGGAGTGCGCAACGACTTCTCACAGCGAATTCCACGAATCAACGATGCCGTAGTCCCCACGAGATTCGTGACCACTCGAGACGAACTCAAGGGGTCTGTTGTCGACTTTGCGGGCTTCGCCTTCCCGTTTCGGATCAAAGAGCGGCCAGGAGCGGTCCAAGTCTCATATCAACGGAGCTTCTCCTTCGAAGGCCAGCGATCGGCCCAGGCCACGGTCGGGAAGTCACAGCCGGACGGAAGCCTTCTGCTCGACACTGAATTCACCGTCGATGGAGACGGCGGGTTCGACACCTTCTCCCTGTCGTCGGGATTCGAGATAGTCTCGGGCCTCCGCGTCGGCGTGAGCGCGAACAAGTGGATCCACGGCTTCGAACAGACCGTTACCCGGCCGACCCGAACGCGTATCGACAGCGTCTGGAAGATCGCAGGCCACAACTTCAATTTCGGCGCCCTCTACTCCCCGACACCCAAAGTGAACGTCGGGGCCGTGCTCAAGACACCCTTCACTGCCGAGATCGACCTGAGCAAATCTCGGACGGACAACGTTGACGAAGTGCCCTCGAGTGGCCGAGTGGACCCCACGAGCCGGACAAACGTCGAGATTCGCTTCCCTCGAGTGTACGGCTTCGGTGTCTCGGTCCGCCCGACGAACACTCTCACCGTTTCCGCCGACTTCACGCGAACGGCCTGGTCCGATGCGGCAATCTTGAACTTCTTCTCGCTCGCGCAAAACGATGTCACAACCCCTGCGCTGGGCATCGACGAATACCCATTTCCGCTCCCCTTCCCCGCCGTCGAGGAGGGAGCGAACGGCCAGTCCGACACCAACCAGATCCGCCTTGGAGCCGAATGGGTGCTTCGGCTCGGCGAATCTGGAGGTACCCTTCTGCCTTTGCGTGCGGGGATCTTCCGGGACGGTCAGCCGGTGGTGAAAAGGCTAAGGGCGGGGGTTGGCGCCGAGGCCTTCGCGTACAAACCGGCGTTCACCGGTCTCACCGCCGGTATCGGCGTGACGGTCAGCGGCGTCCTCTTCGATGTTGCGTACATCCGTGAATATGGACGGGTTCCGATCTCCCGCGACGGGAGCGGCATCTATGACGCGAACGTGAGCGTGAAGTACAACCGCGTCTTCGCGTCGATGATGGTCCGGTTCGGCGAACGGCGCTGACCCAGGGCGCTTCCCCACCTTGGGACGGTTCCGTCCTCCGCAGGCTTCGAAATCGAGGTCGTACGTCTCCGAAACTACATGGCTAAGTTCCTTTTCAACAGCGACTTAACCTTTTGTGCCTGATGGGCATGATCGTTGCTTCGATTCATGCCGTAAGAGACCAGGAGGACGCCATGAGATCACCACTCGCCGCACCGCTTCGCACCGCCGCCCTGGCTGCCCTGGTCCTCTCCGTGGTCGCAGCGGCGGCTTCGGCACAGGACGAAATCCGCTACCGCGACGGGCGTTTCCTGGAGACGGTTGGCGCCGTGACCATCCAGAGGGCCGACGAAGCCAGTTCGGATGAAGCGGTCCGCAACATGCCCTTCCTGCCCGGCGACCGGGTGTGGACCGACCAGTCGGGCCGGGCGGAGATCGTCTTCGCTGAGGGCGAAATCCTCTGGATCGCCGAACGCAGCAAGGTGGATTCCCTCGGGAGGGGCGGCCGCGATCAGGACGAGCGGCTGGGCCTCCGCGTCTTCGCCGGTTCATTCGGCGCGCGCGTCCGCTCCGGCGGGCCGGGCTTCGAATTCAGAGCGCCGGGCGGAAGCATCACAACCACGGGCGCCGCGGCCTTTCGCGTGGACGTTCGAGCCGGGGAAACCGTGGTGACAGTGACGGAGGGCAGTCTCCTCGCCGACCTCGGCGGGCAGCGCCTCAGCGTGCGCGAGGGCGATCGCGTCATCTATGCCGATGGCAGGGTCGACGGTCCCTTCGGATTCCAGCGCTCCCGCCTCGACGACTTCGACCGCTGGTGTGAAGAGCGCTACGCGACGCTTGAAAGAATGGCGCGCCGCCAGGATCACGAACGCCTGCCCGACGAACTCGACCCCTACGGCGAGGAACTGGACGAATACGGCGACTGGGTCTACGACGAACCCACGGGCTATGTCTACGTTCCGCGGGTTGCCCACAACTGGGCGCCCTACACGTACGGCCGATGGGTCTACACGCTCTACGGCTGGACCTGGGTGGCCGACGAACCCTGGGGCTTCGTGACCTCGCACTACGGCCGCTGGGGATATTCCTCGCGTGTCGGCTGGCACTGGATGCCGAAAGCGGGCTTCTCGGGCGCGTGGGTTGGCTGGTCGTCTCCGGCGGGCCGGTGGAGCAACACCATCGGCTGGTGCGCACTCGGCTTCAACGATCGCCCCGTGGGCTCGTACGCCTATGGAAGCGGCGGGCGCGCGGTGCCGCGCGGCAGCAGCGTCTCTTCGGGCCGCGGTTGGTCGTTCGCCGATCGATCCGATATGGGCCGGGCCAGCATCCACAAGCGGCGCGTCTCCCTGCCGGCTGAAGAAGCGGAGCGCGCGGTGGCGTGGAATCCAGGCGTGGCCCCCGATCGCAACTTCCGGGAGACACGACGAGGCTCGGGCGGGCGCAGTGGTGTTGCCGCGGGCGTCGCCGAGGCCGTAGGTGCGGTGAGCCGCGGAGACGGCCGGTCAGGCCGCGGCATCGATACGGCGCCTCGCATCAACATCCGTCCCTCCCCCGGCGACAGCACACCGGAACTGCGATCCGATCCCACCACCACGATTCCAACCCCGGAGTCGAGGCGCGGGCGTGGTTTTGGACAGGATGGCTTCAAGGATGAGCAGGACAACAAGCGGAACCGGCGGCTCAATGAGGACTCGGGGATTCTGCTCGACCAGGGAGGGGCTTCGGCGGCTTCGGGATCGACCGACGTTCCGGCGCGCGCCGAAAGCACTCGTGAGCAGCCTCAGCGCGATCCGCTGTTGAAGAGCTTCTTCCGCTCGATCACGCGGCCCGACTCTTCGTCTTCGAGCCGCGATTCCGGATCCGCGCGCGACGACAACCAGACGACGCGCCGACGGGAGTCGGCTCCGCGTGACGACTTGGCCCGGGACGGCGGCTCGCGGGAACGTTCGCGTCCCGCCGATCAGGCAGCTCCGGAGCGCCGTTCTCCGCCTCCCCGTTCGATGGATCAGGACCGGCAGCGTTCCCGGCCCGCGGGCGGCGAGCGCTCGCAGCCGCGCACCGCCCCCGCACCTCGGCCCCAGGGCGGAGGATCGTCGGACGACCGCGCGTCGACACGACGACCGCGGCCCGGCCAGTAAGACGCCCGAAAGAGGGGCGTACCGCCCCGCCGCCATAAAGTAGCGGGAGCATGAGCTCCGGCGGACGAACTTTCAGAACCGTTCTCAAGGAGAACCGCCCCCCCCTGGTCGTGGCCGCCGCCATCGTGGTGGGGTCGCTCGTGGGAGCGCTCATGGCGATCGGCAGCGACCTGCCGCAGCTCGAACAACTCGAGAGCCTGAAACTCAACATCGTCACCCAGGTCTTCGCCAATGACGGTTCGGTTCTGGGCGAGTTCGCGATCGAGAAGCGGATCCTCGTGAAGTACGAGGACATCCCCGTGGTCCTGCGCAACGCGATCATCGCCACCGAGGATGAGAACTTCTTCAACCACATCGGCATCAACGTCTGGCGCATTCCCGGCGCGCTCTGGGCGAATCTCCGTTCGGGTCGCAAGGGGCAGGGCTTCTCGACCCTGACCATGCAGCTTTCGAAGTTGTTGTTTCTCTCCCCCGAAAAGACCTACGAGCGAAAACTGCGGGAGATCCTGCTGGCCCTCGAGATCGAGCGACGCTTCACGAAGAAGGAGATCTTCACTCTCTACTGCAATCTCGTGAACTTCGGTCACGGCAACTACGGCGTCGAGGCGGCGAGCCGGTTCTACTTCGGGAAGTCGGCGAAGGACCTGACCCTCGAGGAGGCGGCGTTGCTCGCGGGCATTCCCCAGAGTCCCACCCGACACTCGCCCCTTGACCATCCGGAGTCGGCGACGAGGCGACGCAGCCTCGTGCTGAGCCGCATGGTGGCCGAGAAGTACCTCACCCCGGCCCAGGCCCAGCAGGCCCAGGCCCAGCCTCTGGGCGTAAACGCGCGTCGCTCCGCGTCCTCCATCGCCCCCTATTTCCTCGAAGAGGTGCGCAAGACCCTGGAGCGGGACTACGGCTTCGCCGGCATCTATCGCGAGGGCCTCAAGGTCTACACCACCCTCGATCCCGATCTCCAGGCCGCGGCGAATCGCGCGGTGCGCGACGGCATCTTGCGGAACGACCGGGCGGCCCGCGGTTTCAAGCCCACCCGCGTCTCCGCGCTCAAGGGGGGCGTGGTGCCAAAGGACTTCACCTTGAGCGACTGGCGTCAGCCCTTTGGCCAAGGGGATGTCGTGCGAGCGGTCGTCACCACCGTCGATCGCGAGCTTGCGGTCCTCGATATGGGCGAAACCCTGGGACGACTGCACACGAAGGGCATCGCATGGACGGGACGGACGCGGGTCAGCGAAACCGTGAAGGTGGGTGACGTCGTCCCGGTCCGGATCCTGAAACTCGAGGTGGCGGATGGGCGGAAGATCGCCGAGGTCTCGCTCGAACAGGAACCCGAGGCCGAGTCCGCGTTCCTCGCCATGGACACACGTTCGGGGGCGGTGCGGGCGATGGTCGGGGGTTTCGACTTCGAGCGCAGCAAGTTCAATCGCGCGGTGCAGGCCCACCGTCAGACCGGATCGATCTTCAAAGCCATCGTCTACTCGGCTGCGGTGGAGAGTCTCGGCTGGGGGCCCGACACGCTGATCGTCGACGCGCCCGTGTCTTTCACCACCGCGGGATCTCCCACCTGGACGCCCAACAACTACGACATGAGGTTCGCGGGCACGATCACGGTGCAGCAGGCGGTGGAGGGCTCAAGGAACATACCCGCGATCAAGACGCTTCAGGCGATCGGCATCGAACGGGGCATCGAATACGCGAAGAAACTCGGGCTCAAGGACGAGCTGCCGCCCTACCTTCCCATCGCCATCGGCGCGGGCGAGGCGACGCTCGACGAGATGGTGGCGGTGTTTGGAACGATCGCGAATGAAGGACTGCGGATGACTCCGATGCTGATCACGAAGATCACGGACAGCGAGGGCAACGTGCTCGAGGAGAAACTGCCCGAGGCGCATGACGCGCTTCGTCCCGAAACCGCGGCGGTGATGGCGAACATCCTTCGCGGCGTGGTCGAGCGGGGCACCGCGACCCGGGCGCGATCGCTCAACCGCCCTCTTTGTGGAAAGACCGGCACCACCGACAACTGGAGCGACACCTGGTTCGTGGGCTTCGAACGCGAGATGGTGGCCGGGGTCTGGAGCGGCTTCGACGACAAGCGCAAGTCGCTTGGCCGCGGTCAGGACGGCGCGCGCACCTCTTTGCCTATCTTCGTGGATTTCTGGAAGGAAGCGATCAAAAAGCTCCCCAAGGAACAGGTTTTTCCTCCGCCCCTGCCCCAGCGTAGCTCGGAACTCGGCGAGACCCGCCCGATGACGCCTTGACGATCAACGCGCGGTAGCGTCGATCAGTTCGAGCGCAAGATCGTCGCCAAAACGCGCGGACTCCCGCAGGTGAAGGGCGTAGCCGGGAAGGCGTTCCTCGATGGCCTGCCGACGGTTCGGCCCGAAGCCCCGCAGGTGGACCACCACGTAGCGGACGCCGAGCGAACGAAGCAACGCGACGGATTCGTCGGAGGGAAAGTCCCTCATCACGTCTCGAACGCGCGCGTACTGCGCGGGCTCGGTCCCGGCATACCCGTTCACCAGCCGCTTCCAGTGCGTGGTCGACCGGAGCAGGTAGACGCTGTCATCGAACCGGGGGCGCTGGAACAGGCCATCGTTTGGGAGGATCGGGAGTTCGATCACCGGCGCGTCGAGTGGCTGAGACTTCAGCCAGGCGTAGACGGGCGGGTTGGGCTCCGCGCTGTCGATGCAGCGGTCCGCCGCGACCACGTTGAGCGGGGCGACCGTGGCCTCGAGCAGGGCGAGGCACAGGAGAGCCACCCTGACCCCGGTGCGCCGGATCCGATCCAGGCCGAAGCCCGCGAGCATGGAGAGACCCAGGCAAACGAACACCGAAGCGCGCGCGGGCACCCGGATCATCCTGAACACCTCGATCTCACGCAGCCAGGCGAACGGGCCGTTGAAGAGTGTGACGCCGAAGAGTCGGATTTCCGGGCCGAGGGCGACAAGCACGGCGCACGCGGCGAGCGTCGCGTAAACGGCAACCATCCGCCGCGACGAAGAGGCTGCGCGCACGGACCAAAGCGCGATACCAGCAAGGATCAGAACCGTCAGGCCCTGAAAGAGATCCGCTTCAACGATCGACCTCAGGTTCTCGGTGAGCGCGCCCCAGATCCGGTTTGAGGCCGAGGTGGAGAAGAGGCCCTCGAGCGGCGCCGAGAAGAACACGGTCTCGTCCGCGGTACGCTCGTATTGGAGGGGCCGGAGTGCCTGCTGATGCAGCCACTGAAGGGGAAGAAGCAGGGCGAGGGCCGCGGCCACTCCGAGCGGCGCGGTTTTCAGGAACTCGCGCTTCTCGATGAGGAGGAGGATGGGAATGGGCAGGATCGCCGCGGCCAGGAGCGCTTGATAACCGCAGGCCCAGGCCGAGAGACCGAAGAAGGTCCCGGCAAGGGCGGCGGCACGAGCCGACCCTGTGCGTCCCCAGCGATGCAGGAAGAGGAAGTAGAGGGGAAGGAACTGCGTCCCCAGAACGGAGAGGTGCGCGGGAGTGGAGATGCGGTTCGAAGAGAAAGAGAACAATGCGCCGACCGCGAAGGCGGAGAGCGGCGTCAGACCGAGGCTCAGGGCAAGGGCTCTGACTCCGAGTGCGGTGAGAAAGAAGGTGACGAGCCTCATCAGGTTGAGGATCACGATCGGATCACTGGTAACGAGCCGCAGCGGGAGCGAGAGGACCGATGTCGCCACGATCGGCTCATCGAGAAAGAGCGCGTATCGGAGCGGATGCAGCGTGTTCGCGTGGGGGAGACTCAGCGGGTCGGTAAGGAGCGCCCGCGTGGTCCAGGCCATGACCCAGGCGAAGTACGAGGAATCCCCCGCTTCCATGAGATTCAGCCGCGATGCGAGCGGCCACGTCATGAGAACGGTCAGGGCGGCGTAGAGCAGAGCCGCCACGCTGTGCGACTTGAGGTTCACTCCTCGCTCGCCGCGACGCCCTTCCCGAGCTCGCCCCGGGCTTTCGCCACCAGCGCCGCCTTGATGAAGATGTCGAGATCTCCGTCGAGCACGCGATCGACGTCGCCGGTCTCACACTTCGTCCGATGGTCCTTCACCATGCGGTAGGGATGAAGGACGTAGGAGCGAATCTGGGACCCGAAAGCGATCTGCATCTTCGCCGCCTCCACCACGTCGAGTTTCTCGCGCTGTTTCTTCATCTCGAGATCGAAGAGACGCGACTTCAGGACCTTCATGGCCACTTCGCGGTTGCGGATCTGAGAGCGTTCGTTCTGACAGGCGACCACGATGTTGGTGGGGATGTGGGTGATGCGGACCGCGGAGTCGGTGACATTGATGTGCTGTCCGCCCGCTCCGCTCGAGCGATAGGTGTCGATGCGGAGATCCTTGTCGAGGATCTCGATCTCGATGGTGTCGTCGAGTTCAGGCCAGGCGAAGACCGCCGCGAAGGAAGTGTGCCGGCGCGCCGCCGAATCGAAAGGAGAGATGCGAACCAGACGATGCACGCCGCTTTCAACCCATAAGGTTCCGAAGGCGTACTCGCCGGAGACGAACATCGTGACGCTCTTGATGCCCGCTTCCTCGCCCTTCTGGAAGTCGGTGACATCGACCTTGTAGCCTTTGCGCTCACAGAAGCGCATGTACATGCGGAAGAGCATCTCCGCCCAGTCCTGACTCTCCGTTCCGCCCGCTCCGGCGTTGATCGAGAGAATCAGGTTCGAGGCATCGTGCTCGCCGCCCAGGGTGTGGGCGAGTTCGGCCTCCTCAATGCTCTTCTGCCATGCGAGAGCGGCGGTCTTGAGGTCGGCGCCGACCGGCTCACCGCCCGCGAGCCACTCCTGGAGAACCGCGACGTCGCCCTCCTGGGAATTGACGCGGCGAACGAGTTCGAGACTACTCTCGAGCTTCTTCCGCTTTCGCTGGACCTTCTGCGCGTTGCGCTGGTCGTTCCAGAACCCGGGCTCGGTGATCTCGCGATCGACTATCGCGAGATCGGCCCCCAGCTTCGTTTCGTCAAAGATAGCCGCGGACGTCCGCAGCCCTCGCTTTGAGCTCGAGACAGAGCTCGC
>CAYNHK010000118.1:0-14772 GCA_964396875.1 uncultured Acidobacteriota bacterium
CGTGGCTAAGAAGCCCCGGCGGGTGGGGACGGAGGGTCCCCTCTCGCTGGGCAAATATCGCATTCAGACGGGCGTATCTGCGTGCACCAATCTGAAAACAAAGACCTCTAGGAGGGTTTTAAGTTGAAGAATCGTTGGCTTGCAGCGTTATTGGTTTTGATCGTGGGCGCGAGCGCTTCGCCCGTGTTCGCACAGGGCGGCGCCGGATCGACCGGCAGTATTCAGGGCACGGTGACGGATGAAAGCGGCGGGGTGCTTCCGGGCGTCACCGTCACTGCTTCGGGCGAGTCCTTGATGGGCGTCCGCACCGACACCACCAACGCTCAGGGCGTTTATCGCTTCCTGGGTCTCCCCGCCGGCACGTACAAGGTCTCCTTCGACATGCCGGGTTTCGGAAAGGTGGAGCGCAGCGGCGTCCGCATCGGCATCGGGTTTACCGCGACGGAGAACGCCAAGCTCAGCGTCAAGAGCCTGTCGGAAGCCGTTGAGGTGGTCTCGAGCGCCGCCGCCATCGACACCACGGCGACCCGCGTGCAGACCAACTACGACAAGGAAACCCTCGACGCGCTTCCGAACGCGCGTGACATGTGGTCCCTCCTTCAGACCACTCCTGCCGTCACCATGAACCGCTTCGACGTCGGCGGTTCCACCGCGGGCACCCAGACCACCTACGTGGCCTACGGCGCGGGCGGCCAGAACCGTCCCCTGATCGAAGGCATCAACACCACGGAGGGCACATCGGCGGCCGGCTTCTACTTCGACTACGGCTCCTTCGAGGAGGTCTTCATCGGCGCGGCCGGCAACTCGGCGGAAATGCCGAGCGGCGGCGTTCTGACCCAGTTCATCGGCAAGTCCGGCGGTAACAAGCTCTCCGGGGAGTTGTACTACGAGAAGGAATTCGAGGGCCTCCAGAGCCGCAACCTGACTCAGGACCAGTTGAACCGCGGCGCGGCCAACCTTGGAGCACGGGCGATCCGGGAGCTCGGTCTCAACCGCACGGATGGCAATACCCTTCTTGACTACAAGAACCTCAACGCCAGCATCGGCGGTCCACTCATGAAGGACAAGCTGTGGGCGTGGGCGGGATATCTGAACCAGGAGAACATCGTTTATCAGCCGGCCTCCGGGGCGATCCTCGACGGAACCGAATTCAACACCAAGCTGATCAACTACACCGGCAAACTGACCTATCAGATGACCCAGCGCGACAAGTTCATCGCGTACACGCAGTATGGGATTAAGAAGCAGCCGTTCCGTACCGACACCGCAACGGGCATCGCCGGTCAGCACCTCACGTCCGACTCGACGCTCAACCAGGACTCGCCGTCGTGGGTGGCCAAGCTCGAATACAACCGCACGGTTGGTTCCCGCGGCTTCTTCGAGGTCCGCGCGGGTGAGTTCGGCTACAACTTCGCTCTTGTCGGCAACAGCGATGGTCCCCGTCGGGAAGACCTGGTCACGGGTGAAGTCACCGGTGGCGGCCGCGATTGGCGTCTCGACCGTCGGCGTAAGCAGCTCCACGGCGCTTACACGTTCTATCTCGACGATGTGCTCGGCGGAAACCACCAGTTCAAGACCGGTGGCGAAATCCAGCACGAGACCGGCACCACGTTCTGGAACAAGTTCTACACGGATAACCGCTACGTAACCTTCAACAACGGGGTCGCGAACACCGTTGTCCAGGGCGCTGAGGTCGCCTCCACCAGCGGTGTCCGCAACTATGGGTTCTTCGTGAATGACACCTTCTCCCGCGACAAGCTGACCCTGAACCTCGGTGTTCGCTACGACCGCTATCGCACCTTCATTCCCGCTCAGGAGCGGCCCGCCTCCAACTTCGCAGTCGCCGCCACCTTCGCGGCCGTGGACGAGATCAAGTCGTTCAACCACATCACCCCGCGCCTCGGCGTTGTCTTCGACGTCAACGGCAACGGCAAGACAGTGCTGAAGGCGAACTACGGTCGCTACTACTTCAACACCGGCGTGGCTTTCGCCGACGCCGCGAACCCGAATACCGCCGGTCAGACCCGGACCTATGCCTGGACCGACCGGAACGGCGACCGCCTCTGGCAGCCCGGTGAGGAGGGGACACTGCAGGCGAACTCGATCACCGCCGGCGACAGCGCGTTCAACCCCAACAACTACTTCGACCCGAACCTCCAGAACTCGTTCTCCGACGAGATCTCGTTCTGGTTCGAGAGGGAACTGCCCGGGAACATAGGCGCGCGCGTCGGTTTCGTGCGCAAGATGGACCGCAACGGTTACCAGCGCGAGAACGTGAACCGCCTCCGCTCGAACTACACCACCCCGGCCACGATCACTGATATCGGCCGTGACGGGCTAACGGGGAGCGACAACGTTCTGATCCCGGTCCTCGCCTACACGGGCGCGCTGCCGGCGGTTCGAAACCTGATCGTCAACCCCGAGGGCTTCGAGGCGAACTACAACTCGGTCGAGATCGCCGCCAACAAGCGTTTCAGCGGGAAGTTCAGCTTGAACTCGTCGGTAATCTTCACAAACACTCAGGAGTGGGCAGCGTCCTATTTCGGTGGCGGTGCGTGGGGAAGCAATGTCGGCTATGTCGCGGGAAGCGCCAGTCTCTTCTCCGGCATGGCCAACCCTGCGGGCATTGGTTTCCCGACCACGCCGAACGATCAAAAAGAGCTGACGGACTTCTGGACCTACAACTTCAAGATGTCGGGCACGGTCGAACCGGGCTGGGGTCTGCGCGTGACCCCCGTCTTCCGCTATCAGCAGGGACACCCCTACGCCCGCGGCGTCACCGGTACGCTTAACTACGGCGCCCAGGCGGTTCAGGCCGAACCGCTCGGCACGTTCCGGATGGAGAACATCATGCAGCTCGATTTCCGGCTCGATAAGCGCTTCAAGCTGACCGATCGCATCACCCTTTCGGCCATGGTCGACGTGTTCAACGCGCTCAACGCCAACACCGAGCTGAACATCCGCCACACCACCGGCCGTCTGACCATCAGCGAGACCGGCCAGAGCATCGCCGCGTTCCAGACCCCGATCACGATCCTGCCGCCGCGGATCGCGCGTTTCTCGGCGCGCATCAGCTGGTAGTCGGCTAGCCACACCGTCAGGCGCCACGCACTGCGCCTGAGACGCAAAGAGGGCCTCTTCGGAGGCCCTCTTCTTTTTGCCTTGGATTCCCGTTGCCTTGAGTTCCCGTGCGGACCGCCGACTATGATCCCTCCCCTCGTGAAGTCCCTGTTGAGCGCGTTCCTTCTGCTGCTGCCAACGTGGGCCGCGGCCGCGACGATTCCTCTCCAGGTCGACCGTGTCACCCACGACGTCCCCGTCACATTCGGCGTTCCCTTCCCCAAGGGCGCCCTGGTTTCGCCCGACCATGTGCGGATCCTCAACGAGCGGGGAAGCGAGGTCCCGTCTCAGATCACGGAAGTCACCTCCTGGGCGCCGGCAAGCCCGAGTCTTCAGTGGATCTGGGTGGACTTCATCTCCGAAGGCTCCGCCCGGTACCAGCTCGAGTACGGCCCGAAGGTCCGGCGAAGCGCCGCGTTGCCCGATTCGCTTCGCATCGTGAACTCACAGCGGCCAAACGGTGGTGTCGAAGTGGACACCGGCGCGATCCGGTTTCGGGTGGCGCGAGGCGAAGGAGGCTTCATCGAAGACGCCGAAGTTCAGGGCACGGCCGGCCCCATCAAAGCGCTCAAGTCGCCGGGAGGACGCGGTTCGTTCCTCGACCTCCTCGACGACCAGGGACGCGACGGCTCCCGTGCGGTGGTGACGTTCACCGGCATCGAGAAGGGCAGTGGCCCGCTCCACGCCATCATCCGCGTGGAAGGCGAGTACCGATACGCTCGCGCCGATAATCGACCCGCCCTATTCGTGACGCGCATTCACGTCTGGGCCGGCAAACCCTGGGTCAAGGTGCTGCACACGTTCGTGTACACAGGATCTCCGGACAAGAGGCGAAAGCAGGACGGCCAGCACGCGCACATCGCAACCAAAGGGGCGCCCCTCCTCGTCGAGGATCCAAAGGACGAAGGCTTCGTTCAGGCTGACGATCGCATCGCCGCCGCCGGAATCACACTCACCCTCGCCGAAACGCCGCGGGTCGTCCGCACGTCCACCCTCGAGGGCCCGTGGTGGCGCCCGGGGGAAGAAACACGCACCGAAGTCTCGATCCGCGGCCTGCCCGTTTCGCTTCTCCAGTCGGGGCCCAAGCCGAACCGGATGCCGCCCGTCCCCGAATCCACGGGGAGCACACGGGTCGGCGGCTTTCTCGCAACCCTGAGTGAGGGCGAGAAAGGGGTCCAATCGAAGGAGCGCGCGGCCGGATGGTTCGCGGTCGAAGGCGAACGGGTTGGCGTCGCCGCGGCGTTCAAGGACATTCTTCAGGAGTATCCGAAAGGGTTCACCGCGAGTCCTTCGGGCGCCATTGTCGCGTCGATCTGGCCGGACAGCGTCGAGCCCATGTCCTTCGCGCGCTACTCCCTCAAGCCCGAGATCGAAGAGGGCATCGAGACGATGGAAAACGGAGCCACGGGAGTCGCGAAGACCACCGAGATCTCCTTCAGTCTGCATCGCAGCGGCGAAGGAACGTCGGCGATCCGACAGGCCCGTGCGCTGGTGGATCCTCCGGTCATATCGGCGACGCCACGATGGTACGCATCCTCCGGTGTCTTTGGTCCAATGGCGCCGCGCTCCCAGGCCCATCCGGATCTCGAACGGGCGCTCGACACGAAATTCGACTGGTGGCTCTACAACCAGAGTTTCGTGCCGTGGTACGGCATGTGGGACTACGGCGACGGCAAACTGAGCTTCGATGCCGACACCTCCGCCTGGGACATCTGGGGCAACAACGAACCGGCCCAGGATCTCCAGCTCTGGATGCAGTTCGCGCGAACGGGCGAGAGCCGATTCGCGCGCGCGGCCCAGGCCCTCTCCCGCCACAGCATGGACGTCGACAACATCCACTGGCCGGCGTCTCCGCTCTATCGCGGCGACACCAACACCTCCACCGACTACTGGAAGACGCTCAACGCGAAAGAAGGCTCACCCTACATTGGCCTGGGGCGACGGCATGGCGCCCAGCACTGGCTGAAGACACTCTCGGCCCACGTCTGGGTCGCAGGCTGGCTCGCCGACTATCACCTGACCGGGGATCACCGAGGCCTCGAGATGGCGATACAAACCGGCGACATGCACCTGCGGACGATCTTCGGCGAACACGATCTCACCGGACGGCGGCTCTACCTGTCCATCTGGAACCTGAGCGAGGTGTGGAACGCTACGAAGGACCCGCGCTACAAGCGGGAGCTCGACGTTCGTCTGGAGAAGCTTCTGGCCCTTCAGCGACAGCAGGGAGACAGCCTCGTCGTCGAGCGCTACGGCTACTCGCACAACTACGTGATCAGGGGCATCGATCGTTTCCTCGCAATCGATGACAACAAGACCACCAAGCGCGATCTCGAAGCCGCGATCGTCCGGCACGCTCGACGGGTCCGCGACGTGCCTCCGCTCAATCACCAGATGGAGTCGTATCTCTCGAGCCTCGGCGCGCTCGTCGCCGGCTACAACCTCACTCAGGACGACGGCATGCTGAAGGAAATGCGGAAGCGTCTGGAAATACTGAAGCTCGATCCCCTGGGCCTTCCCATAAACGTGAACGCGAAACAGACCGATATCGCAGCCGCGATCGAGAAGGCCTCGCATCTCCCGCACGACCCCGCTCGGCCCAAGGAGCGCGCCTTGTGGGCGGCCACCAACGGCCTTCGCGTCTTTGGCTGGACTCACGCCTTCACGCTGCCCTACGCGCTCAAGACTCTGGAGGACATCGATCTGCGGAGCCGGCCTCCCCTCAAGAAGCCCGCGAGCACGCGCTGATGCGCTCATTCGCGAGCGCGCTCGATCATCTCCTGATCGGCGCGCCCACCGTCGAAGACGGCATCGCCTGGCTCGAGCACCGGACCGGCGTTCGCGCCGCCAAGGGGGGCGCTCATGCGGGGCTGGGGACATGGAATGCCCTCGCCTCGCTTGGCCCCGCGCAGTACATCGAAATCATCGCCCCGGACCCGGACCAGCCCGGCGTGGAGACCTTCTACGTGCCCGGTCTCCGCGGTTTCAAGGAGCCTCGAATCGCGACGTGGGCGGCGCGCACGGACGGACTGATCTCGCGCTTCACAAAAGCTCTGCCGCGCGGATTCATTTGCGGACCACCGCGACCGGGTTCGCGCGTTCGGCCCGACGGGGCGCGCCTTGCCTGGTCCCTCGCGTTTCCAAGGCACGCGGCTCGAGGAAACTTCGAGGGCGCGCTTCCGTTCTTCATCGAATGGGAACCCGGTTCTCCGCATCCGGGCCTCTCCGCCCCTTCTGGCCTGGGGTTGGCCTCGGTCTCGATCGGCCACCCGGCTCGCGCGACGTTGAACGAAGCCCTTCGCTCTCTTGGAATCGAGGGCGCGGTTCGTGAAAGCACGACGTCGACGATGCAGGTGGAGCTCGACACCCCCAGGGGCCTGGTGGTTCTTTAGCCCGTCGTCGAACGCGTCAGCGAAGCACGACCTTGCGCCGATCCGTCCCGCCCTTCTCGGAAATCACCACGACCTCGACCTCCCCCGCGCCGCCCGCACCCGCCTTGACCACCCAGGAAACGGTGGCGGTGTTGGCAGCCGGCTCGGACGCTGTGAGGTTCCGGCGACCAGGGATGTGGCCCAGGGAGGCCGCCAGGGGCCCATCGACGAGGGTCGCGTTGCCAAACTTCAAAGACGCACGGACCGGCTTCGCGAGTTCAGCCACGATGGCGCGTCGCGTGATGTTCGTCGGCATGTAGCCCGTGTTCTCGACCACGGCATCGATGCGGAAGAGCCCTCCGCCCAGGGAGGCGGCCTTCGCATCCTTGATGGCGACGAGCGGCGACACCATCGCCATTTCGGTGAACCAGGGGACCTTCATCGCGATCTCGGCTTCGAGCATGCCGGGCGGCGGATTCTGTTGGGTGAATTTGCGACGCCAGCCGCCGATCTCCACCTCTCCGAGTTGAGGATGCTTGAAGGGCTTCCAGGGCGCGAAGCCCGTTCCCTTGAGATCGTCGTCATTCCACTTGAGCCGCTCGGCTTCGGTCACGCGTTTGTCGTTGTTGTAGTCGCGGCCGAAACCTCCCCAGTGTTCGGGCACCCAGCCGATCACGCCGAAGTCGAAGTAACCCCAGCTGATGAGCGTCCCGTGCCTCGAGGCGCCGTCGCCGGCCCAGGATTCTTCGGAGGGCTGCCCGGTGATCGAGGTGAAACGATCGGCGAATTGAGTGACGAGACGCAGATCCTCGGTCTCGTGGTTGGCGTGGGGTTCGGTCGAGGGGAGTTTGTAGAGAAACCCGCCCGAGGTGTGGTTGTGCACGATCCCGGTGATGTTGGGATGCGCCACGATGAAGTCGAGTGTGGCCCGCGTCTCGTTTTCGGAAAGCGGGAAAGCGCCGGCCCCGTTCTGCATATAGGGCAGAGCCCAGGTGCGCGGGAAATTGCGGTTCATGTCGATGCCGCCGACACCGTCCTCGTTGAACGAGTCATCGCCGTCGTTGTCGATTCCCTCGGAGAGCACGAGGTAGTACTCACCCCCGGTTTCGCCAGGGCCCCGCGGGACCATGATGCGGGGATCCTCCCGTGAGATCTTGAAGATCCCGTTGGCACTCTTCACCCGCATCTGCGTGATCGCGCCGTCGCCGTCGAGATCATCGGCTTTGTCTTCATCGAGAAGGCCGTCGTTGTCCTCGTCCCAGGGCTTCACTGTCGAGCGCAGGTTGTCGGGATTCTTGAGGGCGTGGTCGGAGCCGTCGGGATTGAACTTGGGCCGCAGATACAGGGTGCGCGTGTCGAGCAACTCCGTGACCGCGGGATCCTTGCCGTAGTTCGAGGCGTAGTGCCAGATGAGGTAGAGCACCATTTCGGAGCCCGCGAGTTCGCCGGCGTGAACGCCACCGTCGATGTAGTAGCCCGGCTTCTCGCCGGGCGTCTTGATCTTCCGGTTCGTCAGCTCGACGACCCAGAGGTCCTGCCCCTTGAAACTCCGGCCGATCGAGCTGACCCGGGCGAGGTCTGGATACTTCGCTTCGATCTGCTTGAGAAAGGCCGCGGCCTCGGCGGCATCATGGTATTTCGTGAAGTCGGCCGAACCGTCGGGTCGCAGCACCTGCGCGGAGGTGATGCCGGCCAGCGCAAGCAGCACAACCATGGTCGGCGCCATATGTCGCGTCATCTGGAACCTCCTCGTCTGGAAACAAGACCGCCGGCCTCGGCAAGTGCTTTGGCCGCGAAGGGCAGCAGGAAGTACTGCATCGGCACCGCCACCCGCCACTCGTAAAGGAAGGGCGATTCGAAGACCAGGTAGTAGAGCGGGACGATCAGCCAGAGGAGCGTGGCTTTGGCGGCGGTCTTCATCGAAACGATCACGCCCAGGAGAACCAGGATGGGAACGAGGAACCAGACCGAATGGATCCATCGCAGGGGAGTGCGCAGGAACGAGGCCATGCCGGCGCGAGCCGCGAAACGAGCCTCGTCGATCGTCACATCGATTTCGGGTGCTCGTGGAAGCGGGGGCATCTCGCGATCCGGAGTCGCGACCTGCGCCCCCCGCGGCAGAAGGGGGGGCGGCCCATCGGTGAAGAGAAGCATCATCGTCATCCTTCGCAGCATCGCGCGCGCGTACCAGAAGGGTCGGGCCTTGATGACCTCGGTGGCGCGCCGATATCGATCGCGGTCGCGGGCGATCCCCTCGGGCTCCGCCCACCACTGGAGGTAATCGGGCCGCCCGTAACGCTCGGCCTCTTCGGCGATCACCTGCTTGTCCCAGACCCGGGCGCCGAACTCGCGGCCGCCCGCATCCGCGACACCCTGCCAGAGAGTGATGCCTCCATTGATGCTCACGGGCACGAACTCGCCGAACACCAGCCAGTTGCGCAGGGTGATCGGGGAAACCACGAGCAGGGATGTGGCCGCGACCATGATTGAAAGAAGCAGCGCGCGTTTGTTGCGACCGAGCAGGAAGAACAGGAACACTGCGGCGAAAGGCCCCAGCAGGACGACATTCGGCCGGATCCAGACGCCCACGCCGATGAGTGCGCCCATGGCGAGGAGCCTCAGGGTGGTATGGCGTTCGGAGATGCCGCCCTGGATCGCGGGAAGAGCGATGAAGAACGCGAGGAGAAGCGGGATCGAGGCGACGGCATCCGCGAGGATCAGGTTCGAGGTCGCGGCGATGTGGGGAGAGATGGCGACGAGAAAACCGCCCAGCACCCCCGCGGCGAGGCCGAACAGTCGATACGCGAAGCCGAAGACCAGCAGGGCGGCGAGGGCCGTCAGAATGTCCTGCGCGAGTGCGACCACGGGAAAACTGCGGCCGGCCGTCGTGTAGACAAACGCGAGGAAGAGCGGATAACCCGGGGGGCGCGAGGCCAGGCCGGTGCGAGCCGGATCCCAGACCTTCGGGAACAGAATTCCATCGCCGCGAAGGATCGCCATCGCGGTGTCGTCGTAACGACGCGCCATCCGAGACCCGTCCTGCTCGGGAGTGTGAAGAAGGGCGAGACCATCGGCCAGGTACAGGCCGCGCACCAGGAGGGCGAGCAGGAAAAGCACGCCGCAGGCAACGGCGACGCGCCGCTTTTCGCTCATGGACGAACCCTGACGCCGGCCTCCCGCACCGCCCCAACCGTCCGCGTGATGACCACGTCCAGCCCTTCAAGCGGCGCCTCGAGGAGGTCCGTCACGGGGCGCGGACTTGCGATCTCATCGCAAAGCAGACAGTCGAGATCGTGGGCTCGCAGTCCGAAGTAGCCCGAGTTTCGGGCCAGGGCAATGGCCTCTTCGACCGACCGCTCCGAGATGCCGACCTCCCTTCCGATGGCCGATGCGATCCGAAGTATCAGATCCCGATACGAAAGGACCTCGGGGCCAACAAGGTCGACGACACGGTGCGAAGGTCCGGACGTGGCCAGGGCCGCGAGGGATGCGCGAGCCGCATCCGCAACCGAAATCGGCTGGAGGCGGTACGTTCCATCGCCCGGGATTTCGATCGCGGCCTCCGCGAGAATCCGGCCGATCAGGGGAGTCAGGAATTCATCCCCCTGCCCGAAAATGTAGGAGGGTCGGAAAACCATCGCCGCAAGCCCGGAGCGGAAAAGCTCCACCTCGCCCGCCATCTTGGCCAGAAAGTACGGATTGGTGCAATGGCGCGACAGGCCATAGTGGCCAATGCCGAGGCCACTGAAGAAGACAACCGACGGCACGCCCGCCTCTCGACACGCGGCGAGAACATTGACGAGTCCCGCGGGATCGGTGCGATCGGCGCCCGGCGAGCCCGTGGCTACCGAGGCGGTATAGATGAGCCCATCACAGCCGGAGAGCCGAGGGACGAGCGATTCGGTCTCGGCTCGTTGCAGGTTCACGACCCTGACGGGGACGCCCCCGAGGGACTCGACGGTATCGGCGGCGCTCTGGGTGCGAACCACGCCGACCGCCTCGATCCCCCGCCGAGAGGCCTCGGCCAGGACCTGCTTCCCGACAAAGCCGTTGGCCCCGAGGATGGCGATTTTCCGCAGCATTCAGGGTCACGAGGGTACCATCGGCCGGAGCCCCCGGCCATGCATGCGGCCTGCTAAAATCCCCGCCGGCGGCCGTGTGGCCGCACACCCGACCAGCTTTTCGGCCATGCTTGAAGGAATTGAGTATCCCCAAAAGGCCGTCTCATCCCCGTAACTGAAAGAGAGTAAAGAAGTGCGTTTAATGAAGACTTTTGCGTTCGTAACCCTCGCGGCCATGGCAGCCGTTGCCTGCGGCAAGGGTCCGGCCCTGGCCGCTCTCACCGCGGCGGACACCGCGGTTGCCAGTGCTCGCCCTGAAGGCGAGAAGTACGTCCCCGAGCAGTTCAAGGCCCTGGCCGACGCGGCCGCGGGCGCCAAGACCAAGTTCGACGGCGGCGATTACAAGGGCGCCCTCGAGGCGGCTCAGGGTATCCCGGCTCAGGCGAGTGCGGTCGTGCAGGCCGCCGGCGCCAAGAAGACGGAGCTCATGGAGTCCTGGAAAGCGATGGAAGGCACCCTCCCCACGATGGTCGCCGACATCACGAAGAAGGTGATGGAGCTCTCCTCCGCCCGCAAGCTCCCCGCGGGTCTGGACAAGGCCGGTGTCGAAGCCGCGAAGACCTCGCTCGATGGCGCCACCGCGATCTGGACGGAAGCCGGCGCCGCGTTCGCCGCGGGCGATGTCGTCACCGCGGTCGCCAAGGCGACCCAGGTCAAGACGTCCGCTGAGGAGCTCATGGCCAAGCTCGGCATGGCTCCCGCCGCCGCTGCTGCTCCCGCCGAACCCGCCAAGCAGTAGTCCGTAAACCGCTCGAGACACTCGAGCCGGCGACCGATCCATTCGTCCTCGGGGTCGGTCGCCTTTTTTCTTGACGTTCCATTAGTCTGACCCGATTCCAATGCCCGCCGGTCCCATGAACACCACGCCCGGGAAGACTGCGTGGTCGCGCTTCGGCGTCGAACCCGCCGAGCAACGCGGCGCGGCTCTCATGCTCGCCCATTCCGCGTTCATGGGTTTTGGCACCGTCTTCTTCGAGACCGCGGCCGCCGCCCTGTTCCTCGGCCAGTTCGGAGCCTCGGCCCTCCCATCGGTCTATCTCGCCGCCGCCGCTCTCTCCGCGGCCACCGGCTGGGGTTACTCGCGGCTCCAGAACCGCCTCTCGTTCCCGGCACTCATGACGGGAACTCTGGTGAGCCTCCTGGTCGTGGTGACCGCGCTCCGCGGGGCCCTCTTCTTCACCCAGGCCGCGGGCCTCTTCTTCTTCGCGATGGTCTTCTATCGCGTCCTGTCGATCCTGACCGATCTCGAATACTGGGCCGTGGCGGGGAGACTCTACGACCTGCGCCAGGCGAAACGCCTGTTCGGCTTCGTCGGCACGGGCGAGGTGGTGGCGCGGATCATCGGCTCGTTCTCCGTGCCTTTCCTCCTGACCCTGGGCGGCGTCCCGAACCTGCTCATCCTGTCGGCTTTCGCCCTGATGCTCTGCGTCATCGTCCTGCGCCGCATCCTGCCGATGATTCCCACGGACGAGGGGCCGAAGCAGACCACCGCTCAGAGGGAGGCCCGCTCCTCGATCGGCTCGCTCGTTCAGGATCCCTATCTGCGTTTCGTTCTCATCGTGGCGTTTTGCGGCATCCTCGGGAAATACCTCGTCGACTTCGCCTTCCTGCAGCAGGTGAAGAGCCGGTTCGAAGACGCGAAAGAAGTGGCGTCTTTCTTCGCCCTCTTCTCCGGGGTTTCACAATGCGCGTCCCTTTTCACCCGCGTGTTTCTTTCCGGACGGGTGCTCGCGGCTTTCGGTGTTCATCGCGGTCTTCTGATCCTTCCGGGGGCCCACGTGGTCTGCACCACGCTTCTGCTGATCGCGGGCGGTCTTGCCCTCGGCCCCGATCCGGTGTTCTGGCTCGTCGTCTTGAACCAGGGCATCTACAAGACCCTCAAACATCCAATCGACAATCCTTCGCTCAAGACCCTCTACCAGCCGATACCAAAAGACCGGCGGCTCTCCCTGGCCATCGCGGTGGATGCGATCCTGAACCCGGTGGGAATAGCGCTCTCGAGCGCGCTCATGGTTCTCTTCACGACCGTGTTCCAGTCGGACCCCGTGCGTTTCGGGTGGGCCCTGCTCGCCTGTTTCCTCTTCTGGCTGTGGAGCGCGCGCCAGGCCGCGGTCGAGTATGTGCGGGCGCTGGTGGTGGCACTGCGGGGGCGTATCGAGGACGTTGAATTCGCCTTCGACGACGAGTCCGCGATCGAATCGCTCCGCACCACTCTCAAAGAGGGCTCGGAGGAGGACGCCCTCGTGGCCCTGCAGATTCTCGGGGACCACGCGCCGGCCGCCTTGAGTCCGATGCTGAGCGACCTTGCCGCCCACCCTTCAAAGGCGGTCCGCCGGGCCGCGCTCGAAAGAATCGAAGCGCACAAGCCTGCGGACATCGCGGGAAAACTCCGCGAGCGGCTGGAGCGGGACCCCGAAGACGCCCTGCGGGCGCAGGCCCTCCGGGCGCTGGCCGCGGTGGAGGGGGCGGCGAGCCATGCGGAACTGGCTCTCTATTCCACAAGTCCGATTCTGGCTTTGCGGGAAGCGGCCCTTCTCGGCCTTCTCCGGCTGCCGCACCCCGACGGGACGGCCGGGGTGCACGAAATGGCCCTCTCGAAGGACGCGGCCCATCGCGCAGCCGCGGCTCGATTGATCCGGCTCGCCGGTGGTCCCGCGGAGTCGCCGATTCTGAAGACTCTGATCGAAGACCCGGAGGTGGCGGTCAGTCGCCTCGCGATCTTCGCGGCCGGCCAGCTCAAGGACCCTGACCTTGTTCCGCTGCTGATTCAGCGGGTCACGAAGCGCGGTGTGCTCGGCGCTTCGCGCGCGGCTCTTGCCCTCGCCGGCGACGCGGCGCTTCCTCAGATGATCGAAGCCTTCGAGAGCACCGAGCGCAGCGATGTCCGGCGTGGCCTGGTGTCGGCGGTGAGCCGGAGCCGGTCCGAGGGGGCGATCCGCTTCCTGATATCGAAACTCGACATTGAGGACATCGCGGTGCGCCAGGAGGTGGTCAGAGCCCTCGCCCATGGCCGCTTCGCCGCGGTGACGAGCGAGGATCGGGAGCGCATCGAGGAACTGGCCAGAAACGAGGCGCGAAGAGCCCTCGGGACACTGTTCCAGGTACGGGATCTGGAAGGCGCCGCAGGCACCGAAACGCTGAGGCGCGCTCTCTCGGGTTCGCATCGCAACACCCGCGAACGGATCCTTCTCCTCCTCGGCATGACCCGCGATCCCAAGGCTCTTCTCGCGGTGCGGACTCATATCGATGCCCCACACAAGGATCGGCGGGCCTACGCCGAGGAGATTCTCGACGTCGTGCTCTCGCGCGAGGAAAGAGCCCTCTTCATGCCCGCGATCACCGGCGTCGTTGGACACCTGGATTCCGATCTCGTCAGGGACCTCGGTCTCACGCGCGTCACCGCCGCCGAGCGGGTGAAAGCGCTCTTCCTCGACCCCTCGCCCAGCCTCGAGTCGTGGATCCGGGCGGCGGCACTCGAGGCGGCACCCCGGATGAAGGTGGAAGGGCTCGATCACGCCATCGAGTCCTTTCTCGCGACGTCGATTGGCGCGGGCTTTTCAAAAACCGGAGAATGGAGTCTGGGCGCGCTGCGCGGCCTGATTCGCGCGAAGGGAATAGGACCGATGCTGCTCATCGAGAAAGTCATCACACTCAAAGCGGTGGAGATGTTCGCGCGCACGCCCGAAGATGTCCTCGCGGACGTCGCCGCTCTCGCCGAGGAGGTCCGGTTCAAGGCCGGCGACACCATCTTCTCGAAGGGCGATTCGGGAGAAAGCCTCTACGTCATCGTGCAGGGAGAGGTGAAAGTGCACGACGGCGGCCTCGACCTCAAACGGCTCAAGGACAAGAGCGTGTTCGGCGAACTGGCGGTGCTCGATCCGGAGCCGCGGTCCGCGTCGGTCACCGCGATCACCGACACCCATCTCCTCCGGCTGGACAGCGAAGCGTTCCTCGAACTGATGTCGGGGAACATGGAGGTGGTGCGCGGCGTGCTCTCGGTTCTGTGCGACCGGATCCGCGAGAAGCTGATCGAGGCCAGGCCCACGGCACCGACTGCGGCAAAGGGCTGATCGGCGCATTCGAAGGCGGGTCTGATAGACTCCCTTCCCTTCGCGGGGCGGTTAGCTCAGCGGTGGAGCGTCGGCTTTACACGCCGCAGG
>CAYNHK010000119.1:0-14764 GCA_964396875.1 uncultured Acidobacteriota bacterium
TCGGCGAGCTCCGGAGACAGTTCAAGCGCTCGGGCGTAGCTTCGCTCGGCCTCGGTTGGCTGCCCTGTCGCGCGGACGATGTTCCCGCGGTTCACCCACGCGCGAGCATGGTTCGCGTCGAGTCGAAGCGCCGTCTCGACCGCCTCGCGCGCGAGGTCGAAATGACCGGATGCGGCGTGCAGTGTCGCGAGATGGTCATGAGCTTCCACGAGCGCGGGGTCCAGCTCGATCGCCCGCCGCTCTGATTCAATTGCTTGAACGCTCTTCCCAAGTTCGTCGAGGACGATGGCCCGGTCGTGAGCCAGAGGCGCCGATTTCGGATCGAGTTTCTCCGCGATGCTGAGTATCCGCAAGGCTTCATCCCCGCGTCCCGCCCGACGAAGTGCCGCGGCCAGAGAGCGATGAAACGTGACGTTCGCTGCGTCTTTCCGGATGAGTTCGAAGAGCAGCCGGGCCGATGCGGGGAAATCGCCGCGTGCTTCGGCCTCCATCGCCTGCTCGAACCCGCGGAGTAGGGCCACGGCGTCCTTGGGGTCGAGAGCGGGCCCCGCCGCTTCGGCGCGACGAGAAGTCGCGGCCACGTAGCCAAGCGAGCGAAGCCTCTCCTCGTTGTCGGTCCCCGCGTTCGTTTGCGCACCCTTGACTTCGGAGGCGAGCGCGGACTTCAAGACGCCGCGCAGCCGTCCGACATCCTCGGATCGCGAACCCGCCAGATCCTCGGTTTCGGCCGGATCGGCGCCTAGGTCGTACAACTCGGGTCGCGGGGCGTCGACGAGCTTCAGGTTTCCGATCCGCCACGTGCGCACGGGCGCCCACCCGAAACCCGTCGCGTAGTCGCTCTCCGCATAAGCCTCACGCCCGGCAGAGTCCTTAACAAGATTGCGACCATCGAGGCGGGGCGGACCCTCGATCCCGAGAACTCCCAGCAGCGTCGGGAGCAGATCCGCGCTGCGTGTCACTCCCGCGTGCCTCTTCCCTCCCGTTACGCCCGGGCCCGAAATCACCATGGGAACGCGAAGCGTGGATTGATAGACGAAGAGCCCGTGCGTTGACTCGCCGTGTTCGCCGAGGCCCTCGCCGTGATCGCTCGTCACCGCAGTCACTAACCGATTCTGGCGAGCCCCTTCGGCCACCTCGATCAGGCGGCCCAGACATCGATCCGCGGCTGCGACCTCCGCGTCGTACGGGCTCCGACCAGGAACCGCGAGATCCGCGGGCGCCACATACGGCGCATGGGGTTCGTAGAAATGGACCCACGCGAAGAACGGCCCGTCCTGCACGCGGATCCACTCACTCGCGTTGGCAACCACGGCATCGCATGGCCGCTCGGATTCGAGCACGCTGCGGCCCTCGGCGACGCGGGCGATCCGGTCGTCATAGGCATCAAAGCCCCGGGCGAGGCCGTACCTTCGATCGAGAACCACCGCGGAGACAAAGGCCCCGGTGTCGTATCCGCGAGCCTTGAGTATCGTCGCGAGGGTCGGCGTGACCTCAGGAAACACGTAAGTGCCGTTGTTGCGAACGCCGTGATGGTAGGGATCGAGGCCCGAAAGGATGGTCGCGTGAGACGGTAAGGTCAGCGGTACGGCGGCAACCACGTCCTCGAAGAGCCAGCCTTGGGACGCGAGCCGGTCGAGGGCAGGTGTCAGACCCGCCCGAGAACCGTAGGCGCCCACGCGATCCGCGCGCAGAGTGTCGATGGTAACCAGGAGGATGCTCGGCGGAACCTCGGGAGCGCGTTTCGCGCAGCCCGACACACAGCACGCCGCTAACACTGACACCACGGCCAACCGGCCGCGCATCCTCATCGCATCTCCTGAAGCCGCGCCTGGGCCCGCGCGGCCGTCACGGGATCTCCGAGCGCGGCCTCGTACTCGCGGCGCGCGTCGCTGACCCGACCCTCCACACGAGCGATCTCACCGAGGTTGTAACGCACCTGACCGTTGCGCGGGTCGACGGCCACCGCCTCCTCCAGAATGCGCCGGGCCTCTCCCAGCCGGCCGAGTTGAGCGAGTGCGGTCGCATAGCCGACGTAGGGATCAGCGGTGGCCGGTTGTGACTTGACCACGCTGGCGAAGAAGCGCAACGACTCCGAGGGCTTGCCGGAGCGGAGGAGGGCGTCGGCCAGACGCATGTTCAGGAGCGGATTCTGCGGATCGAGGGAAACAAGAGTCCGGTAAGCCGCGATGGCGGCCGGCCAATCGGCGAAGGGACCCGTCGCCTCGGCGATCCGGCGGGCCACCTCCACCTTGTCCTTGGGATCGGCGCCGCTCCCCCGCCCGCCCGGGCCCTGCACATAGCCGAGAGAACGAAGTCGTTCCTCGGTCTCGGCATCGGGCGATCGCGTCGCTGTCATCTCCCCGGTGGTGACAAGGAGCTTCGAGAGAGCGGCATCGAGCGCCCGCGCGCGCGCCGCATCTTCATCCACCCGGTTTCTGGCTTCTCCTTCGTCGTCCGCGAGAACGTACAACTCGGGCCGAGGGGCTCTGATCCACTTGAAACCGGCCTCCCGCAACGATCTCAGTTCGCTCCACCCGAAGTCGAGCCGCGGAGCGAGGGTCTCGGCGTAGAGGACTCGATCCCGCGCCCCGGACCCGAGAGCCTGAGTCAGACTGACTCCGGGAAGGGACGCACCACTCACACCCGCCGACTCGATGAGCGTGGCCGCGATGTCCGTGAGTCCCACGGCAACCCGACTGCGCTTCCCGGGATCGAAGCCCCGCCCTCTGACAATAAGGGGAATCCGAAGCGTTGTGTCATAGATGAAGAGGCTGTGACTCCACTCCCCATGTTCGCCAAACGCTTCGCCGTGGTCAGAGGTCAAGGCCACGACACTCGGTCCGGGCCGCGCGTCCCACGTCGAGAGCAGCCTTGCGGTCGTCGCATCGACCGCCGCGATTTCGTCACGATAGGGATCATCCGTCCGGAAATCGCCCGGAGGATCGTAGGGCGCGTGGGGATCGAAGAGGTGAACCCACACGAAGACGGGGCCGGGGTTGGCGGTCAGCCAGGCCCTCGCGGAATCGACCACGTCGCTGGCGCGCCGCTCCGCGAAGTCGTAGTTGACGCCTGGAGCCTTCGACATCGTGTCGTCGTAGACGTCGAAGCCACGGTTCAGGCCGAACCGCGCGACGAGCGGGAAACCGCCGATGAAGGCCGCGGTCCTGCGGCCCGAAGCCTTGAACACCTCGGCGAGTGTCTTTTGAGAAGGTCCCAACGCAAAAGCACCGTTACCGCGAACCCCGTGTGCGGGAGGAAGGAGCCCCGTCATCAGCGAGGCGTGAGCAGGCAGCGTGATCGGCGCCGGCGTGTAAGCCCGCTCGAACACCACACCCTCTTGCGCGAGGCGGTCGATCGCCGGGGTGCGCGCGCGTGAATCGCCGTAGGCCCCAAGGCGGTCCGCGCGCAACGTGTCGATGGTGATCAGGAGAACGGACGCGGCGGGCTCGGCCGCCGGCCGCGGCGAACAGCCGGAGGCGGACAGGAGGAGGAAGAGGAAGAGAAACCGGTTCGACAAAACACGCCGAGTCTATCGGCGCGGCGGACGGCTAGCGCAGGCCGAATTCACTTCGGCCGGAGCGCGGGGGTTTGGGGGGCTGAGCACTTGCGGCCCCCCAACTCGACTAAAGGTCGCGCAGGGCGGTCGTGGGCTCGACGCGCGCGGCGCGCAGCGCCGGGTTCAGGCTCGCGAGGGCCACCGCGACGACCAGTGCGACGGGTGCTATGGCGAAAGTTGTCGGATCGATGGCGGAGATCCCGAAAACGAGGCCGGACATGGCGCGCGCCATCGCAGCCGCCGCCGCCAATCCCGCGGCGAGCCCCACAACGGACGGTATGAGCGACTCCGCCACGATCATCCGGGCCACCTGAGAGGCTCGTGCGCCGAGAGCCATCCGCAGACCGATCTCCTGGGTGCGCTGAGCCACCATCGCGCTCACCACTCCGTACACGCCGACCAGGGCGAGCGCCACCGCGAGCCCCGCGAAGAGGGTGAGAAGAATCGTTTGGAACCGTCGCGCCGACAGACTGGTGTCGATGGTCTCCGCGAGCGTGCGCACGTTCGCGAGGGGCTGCTCGGGATCCATCGACCACACCGCGGTTTGAAGAGGCTTGATCACCCCGCTCGGATCGCCGGCCACGCGCAGCGCCAGATCCGCGAGCCGCACCGGGTAGAGGTCGGTCTGCGCGGCCGAGAGGTAGACCTGAGGGTCGAGTGCGCCGGCCAGGCCCTCGCGGCGCAGGTCCGAGACAACCCCCACCACGGTGATCCACGGACGATCGGGGCCCCGACGAAATCGCTGACCGAGCGGGTCGGCGCGGCCCGCCAGGAACCTGCGCACGAAGGCTTCGTTCACGACCGCCGCTCCGGGGGCCCCTTTCCCGTCCGACGGACCGAAGGCCCGCCCTCGCAGGAGGGATACGCCGAGGGCTCTGAAATAGTCGCCGCCGATCGCCTGGAACGCGGCGGAGTGGTTCTCCTCGCCGGTATCACCATCGAGGTCGAGGCCGCTCTCCCATCCGCCGCGAAGGGGGAAACGGTTCGCGAAACCAACCGCCTCGACCCCGGGGATGGCGCGAGCCCGTTCGGTGAGCGCCTCGAAGAAGGTGAACCGCGCTTCGCCCGTCGAATATCGCTCCGCGGGCAGGGGCAGGTTCGCGACCAGAACGCGCTCGGTCTCAAAACCAAGGTCCACTCCGCGCAACTCCGCGAAACTGCGCAGGAGGAGCGTGGCACCGACCAGTGGAAGGACGGCCAGGCCGACTTCAATGGCGACGAGGGCTCCACGCCCCAGCCGGCCCTTTCGACCCGCCGACCCGCGAGGCGCCGCGCGCAACGCTTCGGTGGCGCGCGAGCGCGAGACGAGAAGTGCCGGGAGGAGGCCGAACACGGCGGAACCGACGAGCGAGAGCAACGAGGCGAGGCCGATCACCCTGAGGTCGATCCCGATATCGGACAGGCGGGGCGTGCGCGCAGGCGCTGCCGCAATGAGGACGCCCTCGAGAGCGAAGGCGAGGAGCAGCCCGGCCACGCAACCAGCCGCGGCAAGAACGAAGCTTCGAGCCAGCGACTCGCGAACCACCCGGCCGCGCGAGGCCCCCAGGGCGATGCGGACCGCAACATCGCGGCTCTCTTCCACCGCTCGTGCGGCGAGCAGGCTGGCGACGTTGACGGAGGCGATGAGAAAGATGAGGGCGGACGCGCCAAGCAGGAGCATCATCGGCGTCTTGAGCGAACCGGAGAGAACTTCCTGGCCGCTGCGCACGAAAGCCCGGACCTCGCGCTTCGTTTCGGGTTCGTTGCGCTCGATGCGGGCCATGATTTCGGCGAGAGCCACATTCGCCTGCTCGACACTCACGCCAGGGCGCAGCCGCCCGATGACGTTCAGAATGTGCTCGCTGCGATTGTGCCGCATGTCGTCGGGCACCACCCCCGGCACGAAGTAGTCGACCTGGAAGGTTGCGGAGAGTTCTTCGGGAGTCCGGAAAGCGCGAGGCATCACGCCCACGATCCGGTAAGGCCGCCCGTCCATGAGAATGGACTGATCGAGGACCTTTGGGCTTCGATCGAATCGAGTCTCGTAGATCCGGTGGCTGATGACGACGACATCGTCACGGCCTGCGGTGTCCTCTCCCGGCGCGATCGCGCGACCGATCACCGGATGGACTCCAAGGACGTCGAAGTAGGAGGGCTCAACCGACAAACCGCTCAGGCGTTCGGGAGAGCCGACGAAGGAAACATTCTTCCCGCCACGATCAAAGCCCGCGAGGCCGGCGAAGATCGTGTCGAGGGTCTTGAAGTCCACGAGGTCCCGGGGCGAAACCGCTCCCGGGTCGCTCGAGCGGCGGTCGGTCTCGGCGAGATCCACAATTCGGTCTGAATCGGGATAGGGCAAGGGCTGGAGCACAATCCCCTGAACGAAGCTGAAGATCGCGGCATTCGCCCCGATCCCGAGCGCGAGTGCGGCTACCGCGAGGGCCGTGGAACCGGGACGGTGGCGAAGGCTTCGAAACGCGAGACGCAGGTGGTTCAGCATGACCGCTCTCATTCAAGGCCTGTGCCATCGCCGAACCGGCGCAATACCCGGAAATGGTGGTCCAGCCTTCCATCTTTGGACGCCGGGCGTCCGCAAACGAACACTTCAACTCTCGCCGGCCAGTCTCCGCGTCGCGACTTGTAAATTAAATCAGATGACATTAATCTCTAAAATCACGTGATTTAGATTTAAGTCAAGAAGATTAATAGTGGAAAGCCCGCTGAATGCCGCTGATACCGCCTGGATCCTCATCTCCACCGCTCTGGTCCTTCTGATGACTCCGGCCCTGGCCTTCTTCTACGGAGGCCTGGTGCGCGGGAAGAACGCGCTCAACACGATGATGATGAGCATTTCCGCTCTCGGCTTCGTGGGACTCGCGTGGGCGCTGGTCGGCTACTCGCTCGCATTTTCGGAAGGCTCGGGGTTCGCGGGCGGCTTCTCCTGGGCCGCCCTTTCGGGAGTGGGCATCGAGGCGCAGGGAACGATTCCCCACATTCTCTTCATGGCCTTCCAGGGGACGTTCGCAATCATCACCGCCGCGCTCATCTCCGGAGCCATCGCCGAGCGGATGCGATTTCCGGCCTACCTGGCCTTCATTACACTGTGGAGCGTCCTCGTCTATGCGCCCGTCGCGCACTGGGTCTGGGGCGGCGGTTTCCTGAGCACGTTCGGCGCGCTCGACTTCGCGGGCGGAACTGTCGTCCATATCAACGCCGCGGTGGCCGCACTCGTGGCCGCCGTAATGATGGGCGCACGCAAGGACTACGCGCGGCAGGCGATCCTTCCCCACAACGTCCCCTTCACGCTCCTGGGCGCGGGCCTGCTCTGGTTCGGGTGGTTCGGTTTCAACGCGGGCAGCGCCCTTGGCGCCAACACCACCGCCGCCATCGCTTTCACGAACACGCTCCTCGCCCCCACCGGCGCGCTGGTGGTGTGGACGCTGCTCGACCTGCACCGCACGAGCAAGGTCACCGCGGTCGGGGCTGCGACCGCGATGGTTGTGGGTCTTGTCGCGATCACACCCGGGGCCGGACTCGTGAGCCCCATCTCGGCCATCGTCATCGGGGCCATGGCCGCCGTGCCCAGCTACTTCGGACTGCTGTGGCGCGCGCGAACGCGTCTCGACGACTCGCTCGATGTGGTGGCGGCCCACGGCCTCGGCGGTGCGGTAGGCGCGCTTCTCGCCGGCGTCTTCGCGGAGAAGGCCTGGGGATCCCCGGTGGATGGACTCCTGGCCGGTAACGCGCGGCAGCTCGGAATCCAGCTCGTGGCCGTCCTCGTGGTCGCCGCCTACAGCGCTCTTGCTTCGTGGGCTTTGCTGAGGCTCGTCGATCTGGTCGTTCCGCTGCGCGTGTCGAAACGCGACGAGGGCATTGGTCTCGATGTCAGCCAGCACGGCGAGGAGGCCTACGTTCGGGGCGAAGGCGCGCTGCTGATCCTCCGCGACGCGTTGCCGAGAACGACGGAGTCTGTCTCGGTCCCCGCCGGCCTTGAAGCCGCGGGAGGCCGGTCATGAAACTCGTGGTGGCGATCGTCCGCTCCGACAAGTTGAGTGAAGTCCTCGAGGCTCTCTTCCGCGCCGAGGTACGCGGGCTCACCCTCTCCCGCGTGCAGGGTCACGGGGGTGAGACCGAGCACGTCGAAACGTATCGCGGCACCACGGTCCGGATGGAGCTGTCGGAGAAGGTGCGCATCGAGATCGGGGTGAGTGACCACTTCGTCGAACCAACGGTCCAGGCGATCCTCACTTCGGCTCGCACCGGCGAGGTCGGGGACGGCAAGGTCTTCGTCCTTCCGGTCGAAAAGGTCTACCGGATCCGCACCGGCGAGGAGGACCAGAGTGCCGTAACCCCCCTCTACCCGGCGCCCGAGGCGATCGTCTAGCTACGCGCCCGGGATGGCGTGGAGGTACTTGTCCTTCACGGAATCGAAAACGCGAAGGATCTCGGAGACGGTCTTGGGCACGTAGTCCGACTTCATGTAGACCCAACCCGTCTCGCGATAGAGCTTGCGTCCCCGGAGTTTCGAATAGGCCAGACGTCCGGCCTTCACGTCCTTGGCCGCGGCCGCGAATGGGATGATGCTGACCCCGAGGCCGTGACTCACCATGGCCTTGATGATCTCCACGTTCTCGGTTTCCATGGCCACGCGCACCGCGACACCCTCTTCGAGGAAGAAGTCGTCGAGGACGCGCCGCGTGTTCGAACCCGCCTCATAAAGGATGAGGGGGTGGTTGGCGAGATCTTCGGGAGCCACCGGGCGCTTCTTTGAGAGCGGGTGTCCGGGGGCGGTGACGACCACCATCTCTTCCCGCAACGCGGGACGTACCTGAAGGTCGTCGCCCACGATGGGCAGGGTGAGAAGCGCCAGGTCCAGTTCGTGCCCGCGCAGCCGGTCGAGGACGGTGGAAGTCGGGGCATTCGTAACCGTCAGGTCCACCTTGGGGTAGAGGGCTCGAAAGCGCTTGAGGACAGGAGGCAGGATGTACATGCACACCGTCATGCCCCCGGCGAGGCTCAAGGAGCCGCGGTTCAAGGTCCGGGTCTCGGAGATCTGGGAGACCGTCTCTTGAAGCTCGCGCTGCACGCGGTGAACCGTCTTCAGGAGCAGATCGCCCGATGCGGTGAGGGCCACCCGCTTCTGGCCGCGATGGAGAACCACGCTGCCGAGTTCCTCTTCGAGAAGCTTGATCTGACGGCTGATCGCCGACTGGGTGACATGCACCCGCCGGGCCGCCTTGGTGAAGGTGCCTTCCTCGGCCACCGCGCGAAACATCTCCAGCTGACGCAGATCCATCCCCATCTCCTTTTCAGATGTCACCGATTCCGGCCATGCGCTCCGTAGTCATCTCAGAAGCGCATAACCCTCATTGTGACGTTCTATTTTACACATGACATCGGAATTGCTAAACACCTTTCCAACATGCGTTGGATCTCTCCGCCCCGTCCCGCAGGTCAAAGTGACACTGAGCGCGATGCCTGCGGGACGGGGTTTCTGGCCGACCGGTCCGGGCGCTCGCGTTTCGATATTGTTCCCCTGGCCCTTACCGCCCTCGCCCGCCTGGATCATCGCGGGGGCCTGGGCGCCGACGGACAGACCGGCGACGGGGCTGGACTCCTCACCGCCATCCCCTGGGCGCTGCTGGTCGCGGAGCCGGCGAACGGCATCGAAGCGACCATGGCCGAGGAGGGCTTTGGGGTGGGCAGCCTGTTCCTCCCCCGCGACGCGGCGGCACAGGATCGCGGAATCGAGATCATGGCAACCGCCGTCCGCTCAGCGGGCCTCGATCTCGTGGCTCAGCGCGAGGTTCCAGCCAACGACGCGGTGCTTGGACCCCTGGGGCTCGCTTCGAAGCCACGCCTTCTGCACATCGTGGTTTCGCGGCCGGCGGAGATCGAGGATGACGCCTACGAACACCGTCTCTTCATCGCGCGCAGGGAGGCCGAGGCGCTCGCGCGGGCGGCGGAGCTCGAAGGCTTCTTCATCGCCTCGCTCAGTCATCGCACCATCGTCTACAAAGCCCTTCTCCGCGGTTCGCAACTCCGCGCTTTCTATGCCGACCTCCGCAGTCGCGAGTATCGAACCCCCTTCGCGGTCTTTCACAACCGGTTCAGCACGAACACCCATCCCTCGTGGTCGCGCGCGCAGCCCTTCCGCCGGATCGCCCACAACGGGGAAATCAACACCATCGACGGCAATCGCCGCTGGATGGAGGCGCGCGGACGCGCGGGAGCCGGGCGAAGCCTGGGTCTCAGCGACGCCGCGAGCCGGCCGATGCTGCCGGCCAACTCGAGCGACTCGGAAAGCCTGGACGAGGCCTTCAGCCTGCTCACCGCGGCCGGGCACTCGTCGATCGAAGCTTTCTCGATGATGGTCCCGCCCGCATGGGAGAACGATGGGAGTCTGTCCGCGGACACCCGTCGGTTCCACGAAAACGCCTCGACCATGATCGAGCCGTGGGACGGTCCGGCCCTGATCACCTTCTCGGATGGCCGGCTCGCGGGCGCGATGCTGGATCGCAACGGTCTTCGCCCCGCGCGCACCGTGCTGACCCGGGACAATCTGGTCCTTGTCTCATCCGAGGCCGGCGTTCTCGATGTCGAGCCGGACCGGATCGCGGAGCGGGGGCGGGTGGGACCCGGGGGCTTTCTAGCCGTTGACCTAGAGCAGGGGCGATTGATCGATCGCACCTCCCGTGACCGCATGCTGAGCGCGTCGCGGATCGCCCATCTCCCCACCGCCTCGGGCGGCGAGATCGGGCGCACGCAGGAGCCCTCGCACCGGGAAGCCTCGATGAGTGTTCTTTCCGCTTTCGGCTATACCCGCGAAGAACTCCAATTCGTCATCGGGCCTATGGCTCGCGACCGCGCGGAGCCCGTCGGTTCAATGGGCGACGACACACCGCTCGCGTGTCTTTCCGAGAAGCCCCGGCTCCTCTTCTCCTTCTTCAAGCAACGTTTCGCCCAGGTCACGAACCCGGCCATCGATCCGCTGCGCGAACACCTCGTGATGTCGCTGGCCGCGTTTATGGGCGCCACCGCGGACCCCTTTGGCGACTTTCTTGAGGACCCTGGCCGGCTGCGGCTCAAGAGTCCCATCCTGACCGAGGAGCATCTGGGGATCGTCGCGTCGACGGATCACGAGAGCGTCGGCTCGGCCTCGTTGCTCTTCCCGGCTGTCGAGGGTCCCGAGGCGCAGGAGATGGAGCGAGCGTTGAATCGCGTCCTGCGCGCGGTGGAGCGCGACGTGCGCGCGGGCGCCACCCGCATCCTTCTGAGCGACCGGGGTGTCGACGAAGGTCATGCCGCGATTCCTTCGATCCTCGCGGTTTCCGCGGTCCACCAGAAACTCGTCCGCGAGGGGCTCCGTCTTCGCACGAGCCTGATTGTTGAAACCGCCGACGCCAGAGACGACCACCAGATCGCGGCGCTCCTGACCTTCGGCGCCAACGCCGTCTGCCCCTACGGCCTGTTCGAAGCCGCGCGCCTCTGGACCTCCGACCTCGATGGCCGGATGTCGCCGGAGAGCGCGATCCGGAATGTCACCGCGACCGTCGAAAAGGGTCTGCTCAAGATCCTCTCGAAGATGGGGATCTCGACCCTGCGGTCGTATCAGGGCGCGCAACTCATGGAGGTGATCGGTCTCGACCGCGAACTTGTGGATCGTCACTTCACCGGGACGCCATCAAGACTCGAGGGTCATGGCCTGATCGAGATCGCCACGGACGTCCTTGACCGACACCGCCGCGCTTTCGACGCGACCACGCCTGGTCTCGAGGAGGGCGGCGCTCATCGTTATCGGCGAAAGGACGAGGCCCACGCCTACGAACCCGTGGTCGTGAAGGCGCTGCACGCCTTGATCCGAACCGGCGAGCGGCTCGACTCGCAGAAGTACGCGGAACTCATCGAGCAGCGCGCTCCCCTCGCGGTCCGCGATCTCTTTCGGTTTCGCGACAGGCCGGGCACGGACATCGCTCTCGACCAGGTTGAATCGGCATCCGCTCTTTTTGACCGCTTCTCCACCGCCGCGATGTCGCTTGGCTCCCTTTCCCCGGAGGCCCACGCGGCCCTCGCCATCGCGATGAACCGGATCGGAGCCTGGAGCAACAGCGGCGAAGGCGGCGAAGCCGAGGAGAACTACTGGCGCGATCTCCCCGGCGGGGACCGGGCCAACCATCGGATCAAGCAGGTGGCCTCGGGTCGTTTCGGCGTCACCACCGACTACCTCGTTTCGGCCGAGGAACTTCAGATCAAGATCGCGCAGGGCAGCAAGCCGGGCGAAGGGGGGCAGTTGCCGGGACGGAAGGTGGTGGCTCACATCGCCAGGGTCCGCCATTCTCCGCCCGGCGTCACCTTGATCTCGCCGCCACCGCACCACGACATCTACAGCATCGAGGATCTGGCTCAGCTCATCCATGACCTCAAGCGCGTCAATCCGAGCGCAACGGTGAGCGTGAAACTCGTTTCGTCTTACGGCATCGGCACAATCGCGGCCGGTGTGGTGAAGGCTGGGGCCGACACCGTCGTCATCGGTGGCCATGACGGCGGCACGGGCGCTTCGCCGCTGTCTTCGATCAAGAACGCGGGCACACCCTGGGAGTTCGGTCTGATCGAGACGCAGGAGACTCTGGTCCGTGAGGGCCTGCGCGACCGTGTGCGCCTGCGCGTCGAGGGCGGCCTCAAAACCGGCCGGGATGTCGTGATCGCGGCCGCTCTGGGAGCCGATGAGTTCGCGTTCGGTTCGGCGGCGCTCGTGGCCTCGGGATGCGTCATGGCGCGGCAGTGCCATCTCAACACGTGCCCCGTGGGCATCGCCACCCAGCGCGAGGAACTGCGCCGGAAGTTTCGCGGCACGCCCGAGGATGCGATCCGTTTCTTCGGCGCGATCGCGGAAGAGGCGCGGGAGATTCTGGCGTCCCTCGGCCGCCGGTCTCTCGAAGACGTCGTGGGGGACATGTCGATCCTCGAGGCGCGGACGTTGAGCGGCGGGACTCGCGCCGCGCGTGTCTCGGCCGCCGGCCTCTTGTTGTCGCCTGCTTTCAGCGAGACCGGGCGTAGTCGGGCCACGGCGGTTCGAAATGAATCACCCGTGTCCCCCGGGCCCGATGATGCTGTGCTGGCGCGTCTGCGGACGAGTCACGGCCATATCGTCCCACTGCGCCTCTCGCGGCCGATCACCGTGTCGGACCGATCCGTCGGCGCACGGGTCGCGGGCGAGTTGTCGCGTCGTCTTCGCGGGCGACGCCTGTCCGAGGGCACGATCCGGCTCCACTTCCGCGGATCGGCGGGTCAGAGTTTCGGAGCCTTCGCGGTAACCGGGATGACTCTGGACCTCGAGGGCGAAGCGAACGACTATGTCGGCAAGGGCCTTTCCGGCGCCGAGATCATCGTCCGCCCCAGACTGCAGGCCAATGCCGTCCGCCCGGGTCAGGTGATCGCCGGGAACACGCTTCTCTATGGCGCGACGAGCGGCCGTCTCTTTGCCGCGGGGCAGGTCGGAGAGCGCTTCGCGGTCCGACTGAGCGGGGCCCTCGCCATCGTCGAGGGCGCGGGAGACCACGCCTGCGAGTACATGACCGCGGGCACGGTCCTGATCCTCGGACCAGTCGGCCGAAATCTCGGCGCGGGGATGTCGGGAGGGCTTGCCTACGCCTTCGATCCGGGAAATGTCCCCGCGAGGCAGGTCAACTCCGAGATGGTCGAAATCTCATCGGACCTTTCTTCCGAAGACAGAGCCTGGTTGAAGGAAGCATGTCGGAGGCACTGGGAGGCGACCGCGAGTCCTTTGGTCGCCGCCCTCGTCGACGACTGGACGACGACGCTCCGTTCGATCAGGAAGGTGACGCCCCACGGCATGGAGGCAACCCTCCCTGTGCCCTGGCCCGCGGAGTCGAGCCCGGCGATCCGGGGACAGCAACCCGAGAGAGTCTGGCGGGTCGCGTAGTCGCCGCGATCAGCGCTGAACGGGCTTGAAGACGAAAGACTGCTTTCCCTCGGCGCCGTCGAGGTCGGCCCTGAGGGACCCGTCCTCGGTGCGCGTGTACCGGATCATCTTCGGGTGATCGTGCGCCGGGTTTTCGAACGTCGCCGATTTTCCGTCCGAGGCCGTGAGCTTGAACTCCGTCTTGGGCCTCCCGCCGGGCTGGGCGACGTAGAAGATCCCATCGGCGCGGAACTCGATGCGCAGGAATTCGAAGCCGATCGCCTTCTCACCCTTGACCGTGCGCGAGAGGCCGAGCATCAACCCCCCGGCCTCCTCGGTCCATCGTTCCTCGAACTTCATCCCGGGCGGGCCGCCTTCCCAGGCGCCCTTCATGAAGGCGAGGTCGGCGGGGCCGGCGGCGAGAAAAGCGAGGGCGAGGGTTGCGAGCATTCCTGGGATCTCCTTGAGTTCGGCGCGAATCGCCGCGGGATGGACACTAACGAGCTGGCCCTTCGCGAGTCTTGGACGAAACGGACAGGAAGAAAGCGGTCAGCGGATCGGCGTCCTTGATGATGTCGCGCGGCCTCACCCCGGCGAAGGCGCGGAAATCCCGGTTGAAGTGCGCCTGATCGTAGTAGCCGCAGTCGAGCGCCACCTCGGACCACGCACGGGCGTCGTGCTCCAGGCGCTGCTCGAACACGCGCTGAAAGCGCACGATGCGGGCGAAGCGCTTCGGCCCCAGTCCCACGGCGGCCTCGAAACGACGGCGAAACTGACGATCGCTGAGGCCGAACTCCCGCGCCATGGCCTCGATGTCCACCGCATCGGTCGCCTCCAGGAGCCTTCTCGCCCCGACCGCCATCGCCTCGTCATGGGGACGACGCCGGGTTCGCAGGAAATCCTCGAAGATCGCGACCCGCCGCTCCGGCGTTCGCGCCGATCCAAGACGAGCGGCCACGGGGCCCGGGTCTTCGCCGAGGGCCGAGGCCAGGGGAACGATCCGGTTGACGAAGCGGCCGAGGTCGCCCGCGACAAAAGCGCTCACACCGGCGGGATGGAAGTGGATGCCGGCGGTATGGATGACGCCGCTCGGCTTGATGTCGGTCCGGCGCTCCATCTGACCCACGAGAAGGAGGTGGGGCTGTCTGCGCCATCGCCCGTCCGGACGACGCTCGAAGAACGGGTCGCCCAGCTGGAACACGAATTCCATACTTCCGTCGGGAAGGATGCGGTGCCCCTCCGGCATGGCCGCCGGCCCGCGTCCCCGCATGAACCAGAAGTTGTCGACATACGCGGCAAGGTCAGAG
>CAYNHK010000120.1:0-14616 GCA_964396875.1 uncultured Acidobacteriota bacterium
AGTACGACGTCACCGTGCTCCCCGAGATCGTCACGTTCTCGCGCAGGATGTCCGCGCCGTCGTACGTGTACGTCGTCACCTGCACCGGCGTCGCTTTCTCGATCCTCCGGCCGATGGGGTCGTACTTGAACCTCGCGACCCACGTCGCGTTCAGGGCCGTGGTTCCCTTCTTCACCTCGATGAGCTGGTTCATCGCGTTCCATTCATACACCCAAACATCGACACCTTCCGTCTTCGTCTCCAGATTTCCGTTCGCGTCGTAGGTGTAGCTCGCAGCCCCCCCGGTGACGTTCACCGAGTAGTTCTTCGTCGCTTCGTTCCCGCTCCCGTCCCTGGCCTTGATCGTCACCTGGTTCGGGCCCGGCGGCAGATTCAGGTTCGCTTCGAAGACGTTCCCCGGCAGCATTCTCGCCGGCTGGCCGTTCACCGTGGCTGAGGTGAAGTCCACGAGCCCCGGCTCATCCAGCGTCCCCCGCCACAGTGTGCTGCCTCCGCCCGTCATCGAGAAGAGCTGGTTCTTCTCGTTGTAATGGGCCGTGCTGGTTTCAGAGTTCGCCTGGGCGTTCGTGCGATTTCCCACCGTGTCGTACCTCCAGACCCACGTCCCCGCCTCGCTCTCGTCAGGATTCTGGCGGTCGGCACGGTTGAGGCGGTCCAGGGGGTCGTATCGGTACATCTCCGAATGCTCGAGCGTGTTCTTCTGCGTCCGGTTTCCGGAGGGGTCGTGACCATACCCAAAGCCCGCCACCGGAATCCCGATCGGGTTGAGGGCCGCGATCAGGGTGAGGCGGTTGAGGTTGTCGTACTCATAGCCGGTGGTGATGCCGTTTGGGTAGCTCATCGATGTCCGCCGGTTCGCGTTGTCGTACCCGAAACCGTAGACGTTCGCTCCCCGGGTGATGGACTCGAGACGCGAAGCGTCGTCATAGGCGTACTCCACAAACAAGGTACCGTCGAGCTTCAGTTTGGCGCGGTTGCCCCCGATGTCGTACTCGTAGGCAACCGTGGAGGCGTTTGTGGCGGACTCCTCGGAAGCGAGGTCCCCCTGCGGGCTGTACGTCCACGTCAACGTGTCCGACCCATTGCTCGCGGTCAGCATTCGCCCTGCGCCATCGTAGGTGTAGTGAAAGGCGGGCGTGGCCACGGTTGAGCCGGGGGCGATCGAGAAGCTCTTGTCGGTAAGCCTGCCGAGGTCGTCGTAGACGAGCGTCGTGGTGTTGCCCTTCCGGTCAACCATTGTGACCATGCGGCCCAGCTCGTCATAGGCGAAGGTCTCGAAAGCTCCCCCCGGGTAAATCATCTTCTTCACCCGGTTGTGGTTCTCATACTCGAAGACGGTGGCCTGGGACCGTGCGTCGATCAGCCGGAGAAGGTTCCCCATCGCGTCGTACTCATACGACGTCGGTCTGTTCATCGGGTCGATCACGGCCAGAAGGCGCGAATAGTCGTCGTAGACATACCGGGTCGTTCGACCCATCGGGTCGGTCACCGACACCTTGCGGCCCACCGTGTCGTATCCGATGGAGGTGAAGGAACCGTCGTGGGCGATGACTGCGCCAAGGCGGCCTCGGGCATCGTATCGGGTCTTCGTCTGATGGCCCAGCGCATCCGTGAGAGTGGTCGGCAGACCGCGGTCCGAAGGATTCGGGGGTTCGTCATGCGCGAAGGACACCACGTGATTGAGCGGATCGGTCACCGTGAGGATGTCGCCCTTCGTCGTGTCGTATTCCAGGCTGGTCGTCTGGTTTCGAGGGTCGGTGATGGACTTCACCATTCCCTTTCGCGCATCGCTGGTCGTGAAGTACTCGATGTTCGTCGTGCGCCCGGACACCGTGGCGCTGGTGGGGCCGGCCGCACTCTGGGCGTAGCTGGTGGAAAGCGGACCAGGCCCGGTCTGGGTAAGAAGGCGCCCGTTGGCGTCGTACGTGTAGCTCACCGAATAGCCAGCCGGGCCCGCCACGCCGATCAGGTCCAGGGTCACGGGATCGTGCGTGTAAGTCCAGGTGTTGCCGGCCGGGTCGGTCATCGAAGTGACGGACCCGGTCTCCTCGTCGTAGGTCCACTCCTGAACCTCCACGCCCCCATTGGTGCAGGAAGAACACGGGCGGGTGATCTTTTTCGTCCTCAGCTGGTGTTTGATCGGCACAAACTCCCAGACCGTTACCCGACCCAGGGCGTCCGTTACGGTCGTGCGGGCGCCACCCATCACCGGGACATTGGTTTCGTACGCCATGGTGGATCTGTTGATGCCGTCGCGAACCTCCGAAACGATGGCGCGGCCCGCGCCGTCGTATTGATGGGCCTCGGCCGGGTCTCCGTTTGCGTGGTCGATGAAAATGATCCGGCCCTGCGGGTCGTAGGTGTAGCGGTAGCCCTCCTGCCCCGGGTAGTTGACTGCGGTGAGCCGGCCGTCCGTGTAGGAATATGTGGCCATGAGGTCGCCGGCCGGCCCCCTCAGCGCCGTCGGTCGCCCCCCCGGGCCGGGGTATTCGAGGGTCAGGGTGCGTCCCCTCCTCGTCATTCCGGTCACATTGCCGTCCGTGTCGCGCGTATAGGTGGTGACCACGCCCGCGGCATCGGTCTCTGAGATCAGCTCACCTGTTTCCGAGTAGTCCTCGGTCGCGCCTGAGCGCCGGACGATGCGGTAACCAATCCCGAGCCGCTCGAGCCAGGCGTCCCTCCCATAGGGGAGCTTTTGGCGGAGGGAGCTTCCGCCGAGGTCGTCCTGGAAGTAGGTGGGATATCCAGTCTCGTCGCGGTGCTCGACAATTCCCGGGCTGAAGATGTCCAGCCGCTTGTCGAACGTGGAATTCCAGCCGGGTCCGAAGGTCCCGTACCTTCCCGAAGTCAGCCGGTTCGTGTTGAAGGTTCGAGTGAAACCGAGTGTGCCCGCGCTCCCATCGACGTGGGTGAAGAACATCTCTCCGCTTGTGAGGAGTACGGGATAGTCCACCATCGGGGGCGGAGGCGACTCCGGCTTCGGTGGACAGTCCTGACAGGGGACCTCGATCGGGCGCTGCTCGTTTTCGACCTGGCAGGCTTGCGTCGTCTCTCGTATGTAGCACGCCTGGGTGAGCCAGCAGCCAGGGACGCCATTCTGAGGAGTGCCCGTATACCCTGACCCTCCGCATTCGTTGCTGAACATCCGGTTTTCGTTGCAGCCGCAGGCGCCCGCCGGGAAAACAAACTGGACGCCGGCACAGGAGTCCGGGTGCGGAGTGAACGAGGGGGCAACCGTGCAATCGACTTGGATCGGTTGTGCCTCTGCTCGCACTCCGCCCAGGAGCAGGAGCCAAACCGCGGGCAGGAGAGGGCCGAGTCTCTTCTTCAGAAGTCTGTTCATTTCGCTTTCCTACGGAAGGATGGTGGCCCCGGAGGGCTTCAAGAGGGTGATGACCGGGGGCGTGGTGTCCCCCGGTGTCGCAGGCAGGGCATGGCGATCGGGGTCGAGGGGGAACAGATCCGCGCTGTCGCTGTAGCCATCGCCGTCCGTGTCGAACATGAATGGGTCGGTGCCCGCCTGGAACTCGTCGTCGTCGGAAAGACCGTCGCCATCGCTGTCGGTGACTATCCCGTCGTCCCCCAGGAGGTATTCGAGACCGTCCGAAAGACCGTTGCCGTTGGTGTCTGGGTTGAAAGGATCCGTCCCGGCCAGGAACTCCGCGAAGAGGATGAGCCCGTCGCCATCGACGTCCAGCTGAAGGTCGGAGCCGTCGAAGAGAGAAAAAGCCGTGATCACGGTCGGAAGAGGAGGCCCGATTCCGGGAGAAGCAGAGGCGTACCCAAGCCCGAGCTGCCCGAAGTTGTTGCGCCCGGTGGACCACACTTTTCCGTCCGGCGTCGCCGAGAAGTAGGCGCCGCCGCCGGCGCCAAGAGCTACGGCCATGCCCGAGACCCTCGAGCGCACCGGCTCCTTCTGGTCCGTGGTCGTGGCGTCTCCGAGCTGACTCCAGGTGTTGTCACCCGAACCCCACAGGCGACCTTTCCAGCCGATAAATGCCACCTCTTCCTCGCCGGCAGCCACGGCCAGGATCCCCGATGCGATGGGACCAGGGCTCGGACGATCAGCGAGTGTTCCGCCGCCGAGTTGTCCAGCGAAGTTCTTTCCCCAGCCAACCAGCTGATTGGCTGGACCGTGTATGGCGTATTGGGCCCATCCTCTCACTGATATCGACTTCACGTCGTCGAGGCCTGGCACGGCGCTGGCCGAGGGCCGAGCCGCGGCCGCGTCGGATTCGAGACCCCAGACAACCACGGTACCGTTGGCGCGGAGCGCCAGACTTTGCCGCTTGCCTGCCCCTACGGCAACGACGTCTACCAGGGGCTGTCCCTTGTCGTCCCGCACAACGCCTGGGACCCACGAGCCGGGGACACCGCTGCTGCCTCTTCCCAGTTGCTCAAAGGTATTGCCGCCCCAGCTGCGCACCTCGCCGCTGGAGAGAACGGCCAGCATGTGGGTCTCGCCCGCGGCGATGGCGACGACCGTGGCCCCACCCAGATCCACCTGTTGCGGCGTTACGGAGAAGAAGTCAGGCCCGGTATCCCGGCCCAGCTGTCCCGATTCGTTCCGACCCCAGGTCCAGACTGTGCCGTCGGTCTTGAGCGCAGCGGAATAGAACTGGTTCGCGGCCACCTCCTGAACCCCATCGAGAACGAAAGCGGGGGTCAGCCGGTTCGAGACCGTGGACCCGCCATCTCCGATCTGTCCCACGGCGTTTGTTCCCGTGGCCCAGACCTCTCCGTTTGCTTTCAGAGCAAGAGCGTGAGAGACGCCCCCCGAGAACTGGCCCGTGACCAGGTAGCTACCCTTCGAGACGCCGGAGTCCGAAAGGCCCGATCGAAACGCCTTTACCTTCAACGCCAGACCCCGATTCACCAGGAATTCGCCGTTTGCCGCGACGGACAGTGAACTCAGAGTCGGCTCGGACCCATCGGTCGTGTAGTGAAGCGACGCGCCCGGGGTTGGCGTAGTGATGCGAATCATCCTCTGGGTCTTCCAACGACCCGTCGCCGGATTCAGGACTGGATCGGCGACTCGCGTCTCTGAGATCAGGTAGCTGGCTTCGGCGATGCCGCTACTCGTCCAGCCGGCGACGATCACTCGCGCCCTCACCGTGGTGGCGACGGCCAGCGGAAATGGTCCTTGATAGAGGTTGGATGAAGTCGTCGGCTCAGCGCCGTCGAGCGTGTAGTAGATCGCGCCACCGCCGTTTGCCGACAGGGAGACCTGAACCGCTGCATCGTAACTCCCCCCTGCGGGAGAAATGACAGGCGTGGATCCAGCGATCTCGTACGGGGCTACAACCGTCGTCGAAGGCCCGTGGTTGGGAGCGGTCGCGAAGGCGCGCAGGGTGCTCGTCGCTGTCACTTCGAGTCTGCCGCCACTGAGGAACGACGGGGAGTACTCATCCGGCGTGGAGCCGTCGAGTGTGTAGAAGACAACCGCGGCGGGAGTCGTGGTCGTGACGATCACGCGCTGGGGGCCCTGATGCACGCCCGGCGGGGGGCTCAGGGTCAACGTGGCCACAGGGGTCACGCTGGGGAAGAACATCGCCAAAGGCAGGCTGTTCGGGAGGCCCGACAGCACCGCAACGGCGTTCAGCGGCGCGTCGTAAGGCGCGTTGAGCCAGCCGGGGCTGGGCGTGGAGCCTTCGGTGGCGGCCATCCCATCGAGCGTGTAGTAGATCTGCGCTCCGGAGGAGTAAGAAGTCAACTGGACGTTCGTCTCCGGGGTGAAGGGAACGTCTGTCCATGATGCACGGGGCATTCCCACCCGCCACGTGTAGTCGTCGATCGCGATATCCCCCGGCGTCATGCGCGGCCGATTTCCGCCGTCTCCACTCACCGGACCGTTCGTCCAGGTCCAGACCGAGCCCGCGCTGGTCACAGCCACACCGTAGTCCGGTCCGGCTCCCGAAATGGCTATGGCGCCGGTGGGGCCGTTGACGGCTTCGGTGAGATCCAAAGTCTGCCCCGCCGCGCCAGTCACCCCCGCGAGGTAACGCCGTGTGGAACCGTCAGCGAACATAACAACACCGTTTGCGACGTCAGCGACGCCCGTAAAGGCCCCCCCAAAGCTGCAGGACAGCGGCTCGCCTGGTTCGCAGGTAACACTACTCGCAAGAGGAACCGGCATTGGAGCGAAGACGCCCCACGGCGTCTCGCCCCAGACCCAGGCCGCTCCACTCGCATCGATCGCAATGGCTGTGCGTCCAAAGGCCGCGATGCGCGAGACGTTTGAAAGGCCTGGAATCTGGCCTGGGGTCCAGGAGTTCGCGCCCGCGGCCCCCGCGGAGAGCGTCGGATCGCCCCAGAACCAGACCGTTCCATCTTCCTTGCGGGCGAGGCTGTGGTCGGCGCCCGCGGCGATCGATTCGATCCCGCTCAGGCCTGCGACCTGCGCGGGGCTGGCGGAAGGCGCGGGGTCAGGACTCAGGCCGCGCTTTCCAAACTCGTTGGCGCCCCACGACCAGACTGTCCCATCCTCGGCGAGAGCCAGAGAATGGGTTGTGCCGGTCGCGACGGCATTCACCGGCGGCAGACCTGGAACTGGCGTGATCTGATTCAGCAGCGTCCCCGTGCCGGCGATCTGGTTCGCGGTGTCGTCACCCCATCCGACGACAGAACCATCTGGCTGAACAACCAGGGCTTGATCTCTGCCGACAGCAATACCGCGGATGTGACTGAAGCCCTCGATCTCGACGGGCAGCGGGAGCTGCGCCTGCTCGTAAAAGACGCCTTCGAGATGGGGCGCCCCCCACGTCCACAGCGTGCCGTTTGGTTTGGCCAGCAGAGTGAACGTGCCTCCGTCCGCTACTCCCACCGCGACTGGCGTCGGTTCGTGGATCTGGTAGGACCCGGTGGAAACAGGAGAGTTCGGATAACCCGGCAACGTGGCAATCGCTTTCACGACTGCGGTGGCCGAGAGGACGACCTCACCGCCGCTCGGCATGCTCGGACTTGCCTCGGTAGGCGGCGTCCCGTCGGTGGTGTAGTGGATTGTCGCCCCTGGCGCCGAGAGGATCGCGACGGGAAGCGGTGAGTCGAATGGCCCGTACGCCGCCTCGGGGCTCATGTAGGGCGGACCCAGTGTGAAGTTGTAGCCACTGGCAGCAATCGCCCGCGGGTCGCTCGGCCGGACAAAAGACGCGTCACCGAGGCTGGCCCAGCCCCACGTCCAGACCTCTCCCGGATCAGCGATCACAACATAGGTCGTTCCGAAGGCGGAAGCCGCGGCCAGGATCGGACCCGCGGTGGATGGTGCGGCGCGCGTTGTCTCCTGGAGACCCTCCCCGAGATAGCAGGCGCCATCGATCAGATAGCGCCGCGACCCGTTCTGGAACTTGATGAAGTAACCGCGGATCTCCGCCACGTCGGCAAGGTCGCCGGCGGAGACTCCGGAGAACCCGGAACACTCCATGAGGCTGGTGCACCAACGAAGGCGGCTGAGACACGCTCCACTGGTTTTGTCCCCAGACCCACACGCGCCCCTGACCGTCGATCCCGGTGAAAGGCCCGACGCCCTGGTTGAGGCTTTGGATCGCGGGCAGCGAACCGACCTGCACCGGGCTCGACACTGGACCGAAGGGATCCACTTCCCCGCCCCATGTGAAGACGACCCCGTCGGAACGGAGAGCGACGAGGCCCGCGAAGGAGACCTGAATATCGATCATCCCGGAAAGCCCGGGCACCTGCGTGGGCGCGGGCGCGCTGTCGAGGTGGCCAAGGCCGTGCTGACCGGCCGAGTTGTCGCCCCACACCCAGATGGAGCCATCGCCGGCCAGAGCCATGGTGAACCCCCAACCCGCGCGTACTTTCTTCAGTGGGGGTAGCCCCGCCACGGAGACGGGCGAACTTAACGGGCCGCTGGGCACGCCATCGGCCTGGCCAAGGTCATTGGCTCCGATGGCCTGTGCTGCGCCTGCGCTGTTGAGCCAGACAGTGTGGTTCCAGGAGGATAGGTCGGCCGCCTCGTCGAACGTCGGGGTTCGCACCGGCAGGACGAACTCGGAATCTCCCGTCCCGAGCTGACCTGAACCATTTCCGCCCCACGCCCACGCTTCGCCCGCGGCGTTTTGGAGGACTACGTTGGTGGCATTCACCCACAGACGCCGATCGAAGGGCGTGTCCGTCGCGATCTCGAACGCCGCTTCCGAGACGTTGCTGGGTGTCCAACCCGTAACGAACGCCCGGGCCTTCAAGGTGGCGCTCGCACTCAGCGTGAAGGGACCCGTGTATTGGGTCTTGGTCTCATCGGGCGTGCTTCCGTCTATGGTGTAGAAGATGCTGGCGCCGGCCCCGGCGGTGAGCGTCACCTCCACCGGAGCGGTGAAGGAGCCGCCGTTCGGCGAAATCAACGGCTCGGCCGCCACCAGTTCGTAGACGCCCGTGGTCATCGCGGAGGTCGCGAGGCCTGGGGCCAGTGCGATCCCCTTCAATGTGCCGCTTACCGGGATCGAAATGGTTCCCCCACTCGGCACACTGGGGCTCGAAGACGACGGGTCGCCGCCGTTGAAGGTGTAGTGGATCGTGGCGCTCGGCGTGCTGGAGGTGGCGGTGACGAGAAGCGGGCCGAGGTAGGGCCCCGCCGCCGGTGTGAAGGTGGGCGGCGCGGCTGCGAACGTATAGCTCGCGGCGCCAATGACGCTTTGCAGGTATCCAGTCGCCGTCGCGATCGCCTTGACCGTCGTCGGCGTATTCAAGGCGATGGGAATGGGCGTCGAATAGATCGGCGAGGAAGAGGTCGGGTCGGAGCCGTCCGTGGTGAAGCGGATGACGGAACCCGGGACGGCCTGGAGTGCGACGTTGAGTGCCGTGTCGTAGGTTCCGGCCGGAGGAGTGAATGAGGGTGCGGGGGTTCGGCTGTCAACGAGAACGCCGGAGAGCACGGCTCCCTGAATAGTCGACGGTGCCGCGAGCAGCGACGTGTCGACCAGGAGGGGATAGACCGGAGCAGCCCTCGATGTGTAGAGCAGCGTTCCGTTCTTCCGGTACTTCACCACTCCCCCTTCGACCGACACTCTCAGCTTGTCCGTGCCGGTGAGCGCTCCGAACGAGCCTCGGGATACGCCACCCTCGTAGATCAGAAGGGTCCCGCTGCTCATGTAGAGCGCGTAGTCGATATCCGGGTGATTCGCGTTCGAATTGCCGTTCGACAAACCCACCATCGCCACCGTCGGCGACAACGACGCGGAGACTTCGAGATACCCATCGGGAGAGCTGATCGCTTTCGTCGAAATCCCCTCCGCGTCCCACACCGCCGGGGTCGTCGTCTTCCACAACGCGTTCCCGGACGATGCCGTCTTCACGTGGGCAGTCCAGACCACGTCTTCGGTCGCCGCCGTGCCGAATTTGTAGATCGCGGCCGTCGTGCCGCTTGGCAGGAGACCGGGCGCCCAGGCTTTCGCCTTCAACGTCGCGTCGATATCCATCAACAGACTCGATCCCGATGAAATGACAGGATCCGACTCCGTTGGATCCGCCCCGTTCGTCGTGTAGTGAATCGTCGATCCAGCCTCGCCGGTGATCGTCACCGTCTGTGACTCCGCGTATAAACCCGATCCCACCGAAAACGCCGGCCGCGACACCCCGATACTCACCAAGGTCCCGGAGAGGACCGCCCCCTGAATCGTCGATGCGGCCGCAAGCAGCGACGTGTCGACCAGAAGCGGATAGATCGGAGCCATCGTCGAGGTGTAGAGCAGGGTTCCGTTCTTTCGGTACGTCACCACTCCACCCTCGACCGACACTCTCAGCTTGTCCGTCACCGTCACTGTCCCAAAAGAACCCCGGGACACTCCCCCCTCGTAGACGAGAAGAGTCCCCCCGCTCATGTAGAGGGCGTAGTCGATGTCCGGATGGCCCGCGTTCGAATTCCCGTTCGACAAGCCCACCATCGCCACCGTCGGCGACAAGGACGCCGAGACCTCCAAATAGCCATCGGGAGAGTTAATCCCCTTGGTCGAAAGCCCCTCGGCATCCCATACCGCCGAGGTCGTCGTCTTCCACACCGTGTTTCCGGACGACGCCGTTTTCACATGCCCCGTCCAGACCACGTCCTCGCTCACCGCTGTACCGAACTTGTAGATCGCGGCCGTCGTTCCGCTCGACAGGAGACCCGCGGTCCAGGCTTTCGCTTTCAGCGTCGTGTCGACCTCGATCAACAGACTCGATCCCGAGGTAATCACAGGATCTGATTCCGTGGGATCCGCGCCGTTCGTGGTGTAGTGAATCGTCGAGTCGGCCTCACCGGTGATCGTCACCGTCTGCGACCCCGAGTAGAGACCCGACCCAACCGAAAACACCGGCCGCGAGACCGCCACATTCACCAGCGTCCCCGAGAGGACGGCGCCCTGAATCGTCGAAGCGGCCCCAAGCAACGATGTGTCGACCAGGAGCGGATAGACCGGAGCCACCGTCGACGTGTAGAGCAACGTTCCGTTCTTCCGGTACTTCACCACTCCACTTTCGACCGACACCCTCAGCTTGTCCGTCACCGCCAAAGGCCCGAACGAGCCCATGGACACTCCGCCCTCGTAGACCAGAAGCGTCCCCCCGCTCATGTACAGCGCGTAGTCGATGTCCGGATGATTCGCGTTCGAATTCCCGTTCGACAATCCCACCATCGCCACCGTGGGCGACAACGACGCCGAGACTTCGAGGTACCCATCCGGAGAGTCGATGGCTCTCGTCGAAATCGCCTCGGCGTCCCACACCCCGGGGGTCGTCGTCTTCCACAACGTGTTCCCCGACGATGCCGTCTTCACGTGGGCAGTCCAGACCACGTCTTCGGTCGCCGCCGTGCCGAATTTGTAGATCGCGGCCGTCGTGCCGCTTGGCAGGAGACCGGGCGCCCAGGCTTTCGCCTTCAACGTCGCGTCGATATCCATCAACAGACTCGATCCCGATGAAATGACAGGATCCGACTCCGTTGGATCCGCCCCGTTCGTCGTGTAGTGAATCGTCGATCCAGCCTCGCCGGTGATCGTCACCGTCTGTGACTCCGCATATAAACCCGATCCCACCGAAAACGCCGGCCGCGACACCCCGATACTCACCAGCGTCCCGGAGAGGACCGCCCCCTGAATCGTCGAGCCGGCGGCAAGCAGCGACGTGTCGACCAGAAGCGGATAGATCGGAGCCATTGTCGAGGTGTAGAGCAGGGCTCCGTTCTTCCGGTACTTCACCACCCCCCCTTCGACCGACACCCTCAGCCTGTCCGTCGACGCCAACGTCCCGAACGATCCCCGGGACACTCCGCCCTCGTAGACCAAAAGCGTCCCCCCGCTCATGTACAGCGCGTAGTCGATGTCCGGATGATTCGCGTTCGAATTCCCGTTCGACAATCCCACCATCGCCACCGTGGGCGACAGCGACGCCGACACTTCGAGGTACCCATCCGGAGAGTCGATGGCTCTCGTCGAAATCCCCTCGGCGTCCCACACCCCGGGGGTCGTCGTCTTCCACAATGTGTTCCCCGACGACGAGGCTTTGACATGCCCGGTCCAGACCACACCTTCGGCCAAACCGCCACCGGCGACGGGGTTGTCGATCACGGCCCCGTGCGTGAAGGCCGATACCGCAAATTGAAACCGACTCGCGGAAGTCACCGCGGCCGCGCTCGTGTAGACGACCTCACCGTTCTGGCGGTATTGAACACTCGTGCCGACCAGGGAGACGCGGAAGCGGTCCGACTGAGCCAGCGCGCCACCGGTGAACTTGATGACGCCGTTTTCCACGATCTCAAAGCTGCCGGTTGCCAGGGTTTGAACGCCGAAGTTGATCTCCTCTGGCGAGCCTCCGATACTCCTTTGGGAGAGCCCCGCAACCTTGCGGGTATTCGTCTCGACAATCCCAAACTCCACATAGCCATCGACGCCCCCACCGAGCACGTCTACGGACACGCCACGCGCCGTCCAGCCGTCGGGCGCTGTCTTGGTAAGGGTTGTTGCGGATGCCGCGAAGCCCGAGAGATCGCTCCACCGGATCGGCTGCTCCTGGGCGTGGGCGCGCAGGCTCGCCGACAACGACAACACGACGGCAAGCAGGCGACCGAGGTGGGGTACGGGACATGAATCGCGACCGGCCTCGGGCAAATCATGAGGGCCCGGGTCCGCCGCCGTTCCCTGAATAGCGCGTTCTTTCACCCCGTACCCCCTGACCGATGTTGATGCCCGTTTCCCTTGACGAGGGCAGTTTGCCCCTTGAGTCTGACGGCCATGCGATGTCCGCGACACTGCCCGTGGTTATGCCCCAGGTCCTACCTCGGTCAGACCGCCGAAGCCCGTCCGTACAACACGACAAAAGCGCGGGCGGACGATATACATATCCGGGGAGCGCTGGCAAGCAATTTGTGTACGTAGAGCCTCATCGGCGGACGATCGAGTGACGGCCACACACATCGGGCAACAGGAGTAGATTCACCTTGATGAACGCGCCGTCCACGCCGACCATCGGCATCCTCGCGGGGATGGGGCCGCGATCCACCGCGCCGTTCATCGATCTCGTGGTGACGGAGTGCCAGAACCAGTATGGCGCGCGCGACGACATCGACTTCCCGAAGATGCTCATCTGCTCGCAGCCGGCGCCCTTCTACGAGGACCGGCCGGTGGATCACGCGGCCCTCGAGGCGGCGATCCTCGACGGCCTTCACACCCTGGAGAACGCGGGTGCTTCGTTCCTGGCCATGGCGTGCAACACCGCCCACATCTATTACCCTCGCCTCGCCGCTTCGGTGAAGGTTCCGCTGCTCAACATGATCGAACTGACCGTGATCGCGGCGCCCACGTCGGGCCAGAGGGTGGCCCTGATCGCGGCGCGCCCCACCGCCGAATCGAATCTCTACCAGGAGGGCCTGCGAAAACGGGGCCTGGATGTGGTGGACATCGACTGGCAGGCCGACATCGATCACCTCATTGGAGTGACGCGGACCTCGACCGATCCCATTCTTCTCCGCAAGTTGTGGAAGGGGCTCACCGCCCGCGCCGCAAAGGCTCGCGTCGACACGCTTGTCCTCGCCTGCCTCGATATGAGCGCCATCCTCGCCCATCTGGGAACCGGCTTCCCCATTCTCGATGCCTCCCATTGCCTCGCGCAGGCGTCGATCAAGCGTTGGCTGGATCTTCGCGGCGCGAAGGTGCTCGCGGCTTCTTCGGCTCGATGAGCGACGCCCTCGCCATTGGGGCCACCGCGGAGGCGAGCCTCGTCGTCGAGCGACGCGACACCGCCGCGGCCATCGCCCTCTCGGCCGACGATTCCTTCCCCGAAGTCTTCGCCACCTCGCGGATGATCGCGCTCATGGAACTGGCGGCCGCGAAACTCATGCGTCCGCTCCTGACCGAGGGCCAGCTTTCGGTCGGGGTCTCCCTCAATGTCCGGCACACCGCGGCGACGCCGGTGGGTTGCGCGGTGCGGGCGGTCGCGACGTACCTCGGGCCCGAAGGAAAGATGTTCCGCTTCAAGGTCGAGGCTTTCGATCCCGCGGGCGTTATCGGGGAGGGCGATCACGTGCGCGCGATCATCGCCACCGATCGGCTGCTCGCCGGCGCCGAACGGCGTCGCGGCTGACTACCGCGGCGGGGGCGGGACGTCCTTCATCAGTTCTTCGAAACGCGGGTCTTTGCGGAGCGTCTCGAAGACGGGTTCGGTGCGCAGCCGCGCGGCGAAGAAACGAAGCTGCGGCCGCATTCCCTCGAGAACCTTGAAGGCGTTGTCGAGCCGGTTCCCCTGCGCGTAGATCGTGGCCGCGGCGAAGGAAACGAGCCCGCGGTTCGGAGTGCCGATCGAAAGCGCCTTCTCGAAAGCCTTGAGCGCGGCCGCGTCTTCACCCTTGGCGCGTAACGCCTCACCCAGGCGCTGCCACAGAAGACTGTCGCGGGGATTCGCGGCCACCAGGCCCTCGTAGGCAAGGGCGGCGGCCGACCAGTCCTCGCGATACACCGCGGCGGCGGCGTTCGCGAGGTTCGCGCCCGCCCGCACCGAATCGAGGAAGGCACCGGTCAGTGTCTTCGAGAGGAAGTCGAGGGTTCCCGAGATGGCCGCGCGCGTGGCCTCGGTGTCATCGCGGACATCGAATCCGTGGACGCCCGCGGCGACGTTCAGCGCCTCGACCGGGGCGTTGTCGGCAAGCGCCTTCGCGATCATGGCCTCGAGCCCGCGATTGAGGCCCGCCCCATCCTGCCCCGCGCGGACGAACAAGACCGGCAGGTCCCGCCGAAACGTGGGCTGCTCCGCGGTGCCGTAGTAGACGACGGCCGAACGAATCGGCGCGCCCAGGGACTGCGCGAGCGGCAGACCGCGTCGGACGTTGGCCGAGCACGACCATAAGGCGATGCGCGACGCATCGAGGCCCATCGGGTTCGCATTCGCGGTGAGATGCGCGATCAGGGCGCGAACATCATCGTCGACCGTGGCTTCGCGCGAATCCATGGTGATGCCGGCCAGGCCGCGCGCGGTCACCGCACTCGCCCAGCCCGTGTACTGGGCGTGACCCCGCATCCACGGAGCGCCGATACCGTTGACGAAGATCACCACCGGAACCACCGCTGAGATCTTCGCGGGACGATAGAGATCGTAGGCCAGACGCACCGCGCCGTCCGTTCGATAGACGACGTCCTT
>CAYNHK010000121.1:0-14440 GCA_964396875.1 uncultured Acidobacteriota bacterium
ATGTTCTTGTCGCAGCCGCCCACGATGAGGACGGCATCGAGCCGTTCGGCCCCGCACACCGTCTCGATGGCGTCGGCGATGACCTCGCGTGAGACCAGCGAATACTTCATCCCGATGGTGCCCATCGAAATCGCGTCCGAGACCGTGGGCGTGCCGAAGGTCTGCGGCGCGAGACCGGCTTCGCGACACGCCGCTTCCGCGCGGTTCACCAGGACCTGGAGGCCGGCGTTGCACGGTGTCGTGGTGCTGTGGGCATTGGCGATCCCGACGAAGGGCTTCTTGAAGTCGTCGTCGGTGTAACCGATCGCGCGCAGCATCGACCGGTTTGGTGAGCGTTCCGGTCCTTCCTTGACGAGCTGGCTTCTCATGCGTTCTTGGGGCCTCCTAAGGCGACGCCTGGGCTGGCGCCGAAAAGTGAGCTTACGCGGGCGTCAGTTCGGCCACGGGAGCGGTAGCTTTGACTACGTCCCCTTCCGCGGTAACCGTGACGGGATCGAGAAACGGCATCATGCCTCGAAGCTCCGAGCCAACCTTCTCGATCGGATGATTCCTCTCGCGGCGTCGCTGCTCATTGAACCAGGGCCGGCCCGCCTCGCTCTCGGCGATCCAGGCCTTCGCGTACGCACCGCTCTGGATTTCCGAGAGCATGCGGAACATCTCGCGACGCGTCTCGTCGGTCACGAGACGCCGCCCTCCAGTGTAGTCGCCGTGTTCGGCGGTGTCCGAGATCGAGTAACGCATGTAAGAGAGGCCGCCGCGATACATCAAGTCGACGATCAGCTTCAGCTCGTGCATACATTCGAAGTAGGCGACCTCCGGCTGGTACCCCGACTTCACCAGGGTCTCGAAACCGGCCTTCACCAGGGCGGAAACACCGCCGCACAGGACAGCCTGCTCTCCGAAGAGGTCGGTTTCGGTCTCTTCGGCGAAGGTCGTTTCGATGACGCCGGCGCGCGTGCAACCGAGCGCCCGCGCATAGGCGAGGGCCGTCTGTTTCGCGCGGCCGCTTTCGTCACGATGGACGGCGAGAAGAGCGGGGGTGCCCTGACCTTCCTTGAAGACCTCGCGAACCCGATGGCCCGGCGACTTGGGCGCGATCATCGACACATCGACGCCAGGAGGCGGTTCGATGGCGCCGAAGCGGATGTTGAAGCCGTGGGCGAACATCAGTGTGTTCCCCGCCCGGAGGTTCGGCGCCAGGTGGTCGCGATAGAGAGCCGCCTGGGTGGTGTCCGGGGTCAGAACCATAACGATGTCAGCCTGATCGGCGGCCGCCGCGGGGGTGAGCACGGTGAGGCCCTCCGCCGTCGCCTTGCTCACGGACGCGCTCGTGGGCGAGAGGCCCACCATCACGTCGCAACCGCTGTCGCGCAGGTTGAGGGCGTGGGCGTGGCCCTGGCTTCCATAGCCGATGATCGCGATACGACGGCCTCGCAGCTCGTCGAGATTCGCGTCGTTGTCGTAGTAGATCTTCGCCATGAGTTTCGGTCTCCTTGTTCGAGTCGGACTTACGCGGCCGGGGTGACGCCGCGCAACATCGCGACCTTCCCCGTCCGTACCATTTCCAGAATTCCTCGCGGCCTCAACAGCTCGACGAGACCGTCGACCTTGGCCCCGTCCCCGGTGACTTCGAGGATCACGGATCCGGGCGCCACGTCCACGATGCGGCCGCGAAAGATGTCCGCGAGCTGCGCTACTTCGGCCCGATCGGCTGGCGCGCAGGCGACTCGAATCAGGGCAAGGTCACGATCGACAGTGGGCAGATCCGTGACATCCCTGACCTCGGCCACGGGGACGAGCTTCCGCAGGCTTTCTTCGACGAGACGGGCGGGCACACGCGCGGTGTCGACCACAACCGTCATCCGTGAGTAGTCCTTCGTCTCGCTCTGCCCGACGGTCAGGCTCTCGATGTTGAAAGCGCGGCGACGGAAGAGGCTCGCCACCCGGTTCAGGACACCGGGCTCGTCCTGCACACGCGCCACCAGTGTGTGCCTCATGCCACCGCCTCCTGGAGAGCGGGCCTGCGGATCATCGCGTCAAGCGCTGCGCCGGCGGGGACCATCGGGAAGACCGCCTCCTCCTGAACCACACGGAAGTCGATGAGCATGGCGACGCCGGATTGGCGGGCCTTGCGAACGGAGGGGATCACGTCTTTGCGCCTCGTTACCCGATGCGCGGCCATGCCGTACGCGTCCGCGAGCTTCACGAAGTCGGGCGAGAGCATGGGGGTCTGGGCGTAGCGCTTCTCGTAGAAGAACTCCTGCCACTGGCGCACCATGCCGAGAAAGCCGTTGTTGATGATCGCGATGTTGATCGCGAGCTTTTCCTGCTGAATGGTCGCCAGTTCCGCCTGCGTCATCTGGAATCCGCCGTCTCCCACCACGACCCAGACCTCGGCATCCGGGCGGGCGAACTTCGCCCCGATCGCCGCCGGCAGAGCGAAGCCCATGGTCCCAAGACCCCCGGAAGTGATCAGACTGCGCGGCGTTTCGTGGGCGTAGTACTGCGCTTCCCACATCTGGTGCTGACCGACGTCGGTGACCACGATCGCTTCACCGCTTGTGGCCTCCCACAGATCGTGGAGGACGTGCGCGGCATAGAGATTCCCATCGTCTTCCTGGTGGAGGATGTCGCGGCCCCTCGTTTCGGCCCGGCCTGCGTCGATCGTACGCATCCAGGCCTCATGGCGCTTCTCCGGAAGGAGGGGCTGGAGTTCCTCCAGGACCGCGCGCAGGTCACCTACGAGGCCCACGTCAACCGCGACGTTCTTGCCGATCTCCGAGGCGTCGATCTCAACGTGGATCTTGCGGGCGTGGGGCGCGTAGGTCGAGAGTTTCCCGGTGACGCGGTCATCGAAACGCATTCCGAAAGCGAGCAGCAGGTCGGCGTTCTGGATCGCCTGGTTCACGTAGGCCTCGCCGTGCATGCCCATCATCCCGAGAGACAGGGGGTGAGACGCGGGAAAGCCGCCGAGGCCGAGAAGCGTGGAGGCGACCGGTGTCCCGGTGCGTTCGGCATACGCGATGAGCGCCTGCGTGGCTCCGGACCGGATGACGCCGTGACCCGCGAGGATCACCGGTCGTTCCGCGGATCGGATGAGCGCGGCCGCTCGCTCCAGATCGTGCCTGGAGACCGCGGCGCGCGTACGCAGACTGGGATAGTCCGGGACGTCCGGCCACTCGAACACGGCCTCCTTCTGTTGCGCGTCCTTGCAGATGTCGACGAGGACCGGGCCGGGGCGACCGTGACGCGCGATGGCGAAGGCTTCGCGCAGGGCGGGGGCGATGTCTTCGGCCCGCATGACCAGCCGGTTGTGTTTGGTGATGGGCAGGGTGATGCCGGTGACGTCGGTCTCCTGGAAGGCGTCACTGCCGATGAGGTGGGAGGCGACCTGACCGGTGATGAACACGGTCGGTATGGAGTCGAGCATCGCGTTGGCGATCCCGGTGGTGAGATTGGTGGCCCCGGGGCCGGACGTCGCAAAGGCCACGCCGACCTTGCCGGAAGCGCGGGCGTAACCATCGGCCATGTGCGCCGCGCCCTGCTCGTGTCGAACCAAAACATGATGAATCGGGTACTCCCCCATCACGTCATAGATGGGCAGAAGGCACCCGCCCGGGTAACCGAAGACGACGTCGACTCCCTCGCGGAGGAGACACTCCCAGACGATCCTGGCGCCCGTGAGCTTCGGCCTGGTTGCTTCAAGCTGCTTCATGTCGCTCCCTGATTCATGTGGCTTCGCGCTTTCGTTCCCAAAGTGCCCTGAAAAAGCAAAACCCCCGAGGTTTCCCTCGGGGGTTTTGGTGATCCTGGGCTCGTTTGCCTAGATCACCGTCCCCCGGGGCCCAATAACCAGGACCGCAAGGAGGAGAATCGAAATGCCAAGCGACGACACAAGAGACACGCCGCCTTTGAGCGGGCTTGCGAGTCGCGAGGAGATCGAGCGGTTCATTGACAGGGGGCGGATGTTAGTCACATGTCAGGCTGAGCGTCAAGGACTTTCTTACTTCTTGCGCCATGCTTCTTCGGTCATGGGCTTGATGGCTTCGAGTTTTCGCTTCGCAAACTCCGCATTCAAGAGGGCCATTTCCTTCGAGACACCATTGAACTTCGCCCAGGCGGCGTCGAGGTCTTTCGACAGCGCGGTCATGCGATTCAGTTGCGACTGGGTGGGGCGGCCGTTGTAACCGTTGACGTTGCCGTAGAGCATGCCAAGCTCTTCTCGGAGCTTCTCTTCGCCCGAGATACCCTCGCCCTCCTGCTGCGCCACGAGGCTGACGCGATGAGCCTCGAGGCCCGCGGCGAACGCGGTGACTCTCTTCGACAAAGCCGCGTCCTTCGGACCGAGGTTGCCGAGCCGGTCGTTGGCCTGATCGCGCAGGTCGGCGATCGATTCGACGAGCCAGGTGAGACGCTCCACCAACCCGAAGAGCTTCCCCGCGGTTTCGACCTGAAGGGCCTGGTCCGGAGCACTGTAGGTCACGCGCGGATCGCCCACCAGCGTCACCTGCGCCTTGTGTGTGTCCTTGTTCTTGATCGCGGTGACCTCGTACCGGCCCGCGGTGGCGCGCGCGCCAAAGAAGGCGCCCAGGCTAGGAATGACGCCCGCGCCCGCCGCGAACCTCGGCGCCTGTTCACGCGTGGACCAATAGACCCGGTTCATTCCGCGACGCTTCGTGGCGGGGATCGTGGCGAGGACCTTTGAGGTGCTGTCCCGGACTTCGAACTTGAAGTCGCCGACCACGTGGCGGCGTTTCGAGTAGTAGACGATCGCCGCACCGCCATCCGGGCTGTTGCCCGCGAATTCGTGGTCGCCCTGCCAGGGAACGCCGCCGAAACCGCCGCCTTCAATCAGGAGCTGACCGGGACGGGTGGGCAGGAACGCGAAGTCGGAGTTCAGGATCTCCGCAGTGAGGGCGCGAAGCGGTGTGATGTCGTCCACGACATAGATGCCTCGCCCGTGGGTGGCGAGAACCAGGTCGTGATCGCGCGGGTGCACGACGAGATCGCGAACCGGCGTCATGGGAAGGCCGCTCGTGAACTGCGCCCACTGCTTCCCGCCATCGATGGTGAGGAACAGACCGGTCTCGGTGCCGAGGAAGAGCAGGTTCGGATTCACCGCGTCCTGCTTCACCACATGCGCGTAGCCCTTGGTATCCGCGGTCGAAAGCGACGTCCAGGTCTTGCCGTAGTCGGTGGTTTTCACCACGTAGGTATTCATGTCGCCGGTCATGTGCCCGTCGAAAGTGGCGAAGGCCACCGCCTCGTCGTGGGGCGAGGCCTCGACGCGCGACACCCAGGTGCCTTTCGGCACGCCGGTGGCCGCGGCCACGTTCGTCCAGGTCTTGCCGCCATCACGCGTGACCTGGAGATTGCCGTCGTCGGTTCCGACCCAGATCACAGAGCCATTCTTCGGCGACTCGCTGATCGCGAAGATCGTGGTGTTGTTCTCGGCCGTGGAATTGTCCCGGGTCAGCCCGCCGGACTCCTGCTGCCTCTGCCGCTTCGGATCGTTGGTGGTGAGATCGGGCGAGATCCTCTGCCAGCTCTCCCCGCGATCCGCGGATCGGAAGAGGAACTGGGCGCCGATGTAGATGACGCCCTTCTGCGTGGGCGAGAGGTGGATGGGTGTGTTCCAGTTGAAGCGGTACTTGGGATCGCCTTGGACCGGCGAAGGTTTGATGTCTTTCGTCTCTCCGGTTTTCCGACTGGTGCGGAAAACGTTGCCGCCCTGGTACTCGCTGTAGACGAGGTCTTCATCCAGAGGATCCGGGAAGGCCCAGAAACCGTCGCCGCCCGTGAGCGATCGCCAGTCCCTGTTCCCGATCGGGCCGCTGGCCCGCGACGGGCCCCACCAGGTGTTGTTGTCCTGAAGGCCGCCGTAGACGTTGAAGGGAAACTCCATGTCGGTGGCCACGTGGTAGAACTGCGAGAGAGGCAGGTTCTCGACGAAGAGCCAACGGTTGCCGCGATCCCAGGAGATATAGGCGCCGCCGTCCGAGCCCATGATCAGCTGGTCCGTGTTTCTCGGATTGATCCACAGCGCATGCACGTCGACGTGGAAGTTGCCAGAGAGGCCGCTCCACGTCTTGCCGCCATCGTCGGAGGTCGCCGCCACTGTGCTCATCTTGTAGATGCGGTTTGAATTGATCGGATCGGCGACGAGGCGCGAGTAGTAGAACGGCCGGCCCGCGACGACCGAGGCGTTGCTCATGAGGGCCCAGGTCTCGCCCCCGTCCTCGGAACGATAGAGACCCGTCTTCTTCGCCTCGACCGACGCGTAGACCACGGTCGACTTCGCGGGCGACACTTCGACAGCGATCCGGCCCAGGTCGCCCTCGGGGAGTCCCTTCGTGAGTTTGCGCCACGTGACACCGCCGTCGGTGGATTTGAAGAGTCCACTCTTCGGTCCGCCCGAGTTGAAGAAATCCGGCGAGCGGCGATGCTGCCACAAGGCGGCGTAGACGATCTTGCCGTCTTTCGGATCGAGGGAGAGATCCGCGCAGCCCGTGTCGGGCGCGCCAGCCAGGGTCTTCTCCCAGGTCTTGCCCGCGTCCTTCGTGACGTACACGCCGCGATCGTCACTGTCATTGAAGAGCGGGCCGAGCGCGCATGCGAAGACCTTCGAGGAATCGGCAGGATCGACGGCCACACGTGCGATTCGTTCCGTCTTCTCGAGACCGAGCTTCTGCCAATTGTCTCCCGCGTCGGTCGACCGATAGATTCCATCGCCCACCGAGACGCTGTTGCGAACCCAGGTTTCGCCAGTGCCCACCCAGATCGTCTTCGGATTTCTCGGGTCGATTTCGATGTCTCCGATCGAAGGGTTGTACTTGTCGAAGATCGGCTTAAAGCGAACGCCCCCGTCATCCGACTTCCACACCCCGCCCGCGGCCGCGCCCACGTAGATGGTGAGCCGATCGCCAGCAACCGCGTCGATGGCGGACACGCGGCCGCTCATGACCGCGGGACCAATGCTGCGGGCTTCGAGACCGCCGAACGTGTCGGAGTCGATCTTGACCTCCTGGGCGGGGGCGAGGGAGGCCATGGCCAGAAAAAGGAAAGCCCGGGGGGCGAAGAAGAGGGGTTTCATGGAACGTCTCCTTGAAGGAACGGAAAAACGAAAACGGCCCTTCGCAGAGGGCCGTTTGAGGAACTGATCGAGCCGGACAACGGAGCCGCTTATTTGACGGGCGCGGGGGTTTCCTTCTTTGCCGGCATGACGAAGCGGGTCTCGTCCAGCTTGGGATTGATCTCGACCTTGGTGATGGTGATGACCTGACGTCCGGGTGCGCCCTTCTGGCCGCTATCGATCGAGTGCGCGAGGATGAGGCCATCCACTTCCTTGTAGTCGCCCAGGTTGGTGTCGCCCTCGACCTCAGCGCCGCGCCGCGTGCTCTTGGACTCGAGCTTGATCTCGAGATTGCTGTCGGTGTCGATGTAGACGGTGCGGACATCGCCACTCTTCAGCGTGACTTTCATCTTGTAGGCGTCGGTGCCCTCGACCTTTTCCTTGCCGAGGTACTCGACGGTGTGGCCCTTCGTCTTGTAGTCGACGAAGAAGCCGTCCATGTCGGCCTGTTCGAGCGCGTCTTTCATCTCTTCGGGGGAAAGGGCCTCGGGGTTCGGGTTTCCCTGAATCGGCATGAGCTTCCAGCCCGTGCCTCCGTTCAGGACCATGGGGGTCAGGACCATTCCCTGGAACGTGATGTCCATCCGCACCTTGTCGCCGCGCATCTGTTCGATGACGGCCGGAGCTTCCATCCCGGGCCCGAGCGTGATCTTCCCCGTCACCCGCATCGACTGGACCGCGCGAATTTTCGCGAGGCCGCCTTTGGCTTCGAAGTTCTTGGCGAGGATCTCATCCACCGTCTGGGCGGGGGCGAGGGTCGCGAAGGTCATGACGGATGCGGCAAGCAGAAATCTCATAGGGGGGCTCTTTCTTCGCTTTGGGCGAGGCAGATCTGGTCAGGCAGACGAAGTCTACGATCCTGACTGGTACCGGATGATACGTGGCCCTTCCCCGGCTTGTTCCCGAGGTGGTTCCTGCCTGTGGTAACTAAGCTTGAGGCATATGAGGCTCCTCGGTATCGCTTTCCGGAACCTGCTCCGAGCGCGACGACGGAATGCGCTCGCCGGAGGAACCATGGCGCTCGGCACCGCCGCCTTGATCCTCGGGAGCGGCTTGTCCGACGGCATCGCGCGCCAGCTCACCGACAACCTGGTCGCGGTTCAAACCGGGGAGATCATGGTGGTGAGACGGGAGGAGGGTTTTGTACCCCAGAACTCGCCCTTCGACGCGTATTCCAACGAGCGGATCGAAAACGGGGGAATCGTCGTCCGGGAGATCGAAACCGGGGCTCGCGATCTCGGGATCGAGCGGGTGGCGCCGTACCTGCACGCGCGCGGCACCGCGATCGCGTCGAACCGCTCGACCCCGGCGGTCATCCTGGGGATCGTCCCCGAGAAGGAACCCGAACTCTTCAAGGCCCTCCCCCCTCGTGTGGGCGCGGTGTTGAGTGGCCAGTCCGACGAGGTCTACGTGGGCGAGCCGGTCGCGCGGATCCTGCGCCTGAGCGTCGGCGACTCGGTTTCGCTTCTGATCCAGACTCCTGAGGGAGCGATGAATTCCCTCGATGCGGTGGTGTGCGGGATCTTTCAGAAGGGCGCTCCCTGGTACGACAACACCTTCTTCATCCCGCTGGACGCGGCCCGAAAGCTCCAGGACGCGCCCGAAGGTGTGACGAATATCAAGATCAGGGCGGCCGGGTCGAAAGCGACCCTGGCGAAGGCCCGGGCCGACCTCGGCGAAATCATGGCGCGGGTTTCGCCCGCGACCTCGGTGGAGAGCGCCGAACAGGCGGGGCGTTTCTCCTTCTCGATCATTCAGGCGAACGAGGCGAGCCTCACCATCCTGTCGATCTTCCTCTTCGCCGCGGCATCCGTCGGCATCGTGAACGCCATGCTCATGAGCGTTCATGAGCGTACGCGGGAAATCGGCACGATCCGCGCCATGGGCATGCGCCGCGAGGGCGTGATCCGCCTCTTCCTGCTGGAGGGGCTGGCCCTGGGCGTGGTGGCGGCCGTGGTCGGCGTGCTGGCGGGTGGAGCCATGGTGCTCTACTGGGCGAACGTCGGCATAAAGATGAACACGGTGACGCTGGCCTGGCTCGCGGGTGGGGACTATCTCTATCCGCGTCTTGAAGTATTGAGCGTTCTGCGCGCGGCCTTCGCCATCATCGCGATGTCGACTCTCGCCGCCCTTTACCCCGCATACTCCGCGAGCTGTCTGGAACCCCGGGAGGCCCTCCACCGGATCTGAGCCGCAAGCAGCCAAGTAAGATGGTGTTTTCTCAAGGAGTCATCCCATGAAGACCTCAAGCCGTCTGCTTGTTCTCGTCGGCTCGGCCGTTCTCCTGGCCGCCTGCGCCTCGGTCAAGCCCCCGGCGGTCCGCGTGGCCGGAATCCACTTCGACGGGATCTCCCTCACGGGAGCCCGGGTCGACGTGGGCCTTCACATCCGGAATGTGAACCCCGAGGATCTTCAGATCGAACGGTTCGATTACGAGGTGAAACTCAACGGGAAGGTCCTGGGTCACGGATATCAGTCCGACCCCCTGATGCTTCAAGGCTTCAAGGAGGACCGTGTGATTTCGAGGCTCGACATCAATCTCCTGAAGATTCCCGGCGCGGTCAAAATCGCCCTGGAGCGCGATCGGGTGGATGCGGAAGTCAAGGGCACCTTCTATGTGCGCGACGGTTCGGGACTGCGCAAGATCAAGTTCGGAAGCCGGGGAAACGTGGACCTGAACCGAGGGCCGTCGCGGGATCGCAGGGACTGAAACAGGGCGAAAAAGGGCGCGATTCGCTTCGTTTGACGATAGGGAAAGCGGACACTAGACTGCCTCGGATCTCCCCGAAATGTTGGAATTTCTAGTTGATGATGGTTTTCGGACGGGACAGTTCTAGCTCGACTGGGGCTCCATGAAGGTCAAGGTACTCGGCTGCTACGGCGGAATCGCTCCCGGACAGGGGATGACGTCGTTTCTGGTCAACGACACGGTGGCGCTCGACGCGGGGGGTTTGTCTTTCGCCCTCTCCGTCGACCGACAGGCCATGGTGAAGGATGTCTTCATCTCCCATGCCCACCTCGACCACACCTGCTGTCTGCCCTTCCTGATCGACAACAGTTTCGCGTCGCCCGGATTCTCGCTGCGGATCTACGGAATTCACGAAGTGGTGACGGCCCTGTCGCGACACCTCTTCAATGGCTCGCTCTGGCCCGATTTCACGTCGATTCCGGACGACCTCACGCCCGTCCTGAAACTCGTTACCCTCGAACCTGAGAAGCCCGTGAAAGTGGGAAACCTCAAGATCCGCGCGGTTCCGGTATCTCATTCGGTTCCCACCACGGGCTTCATCGTCGACGACGGCGAGGGTTCTCTCGCCTTTTCGAGCGACACCGGTCCCACGAGTCACTTCTGGGAAGTCGTGAACGGCACGAAAAACCTCAAGGCCGTGATCACGGAGTCGTCGTTCCCAAACGCCGAAGAGGATCTGGCGCGGATTTCCGGCCACCTGACCCCGGCGCTGCTTGGCAAAGAACTCGAGAAACTGAAGCGGGACGTCCCCGTCTACATTTACGGGGCTAAGCCGCGGTTCGTCACCCGGATCAAGAAGGAAATCGCCGCCCTCCGTCGGAAGAACGTGACAATGTTCGTCCAGGGCCGCACGTACACGGTCTAAGAGCCTCCACGGCAGGATGGGCTCCTGGCCCCCGAGGGGCGGCTTCGCGCTCCACCAGACGGCGCTCCATACGGGTGTCGAAGGGGCTAGTCGAGCGCGGCCACCCTCGACGAAGGCTCGTCGCTCAGCAAAGCAGTCCCAACTCTGCGAAAAACGAGCGGTTGAGGCCGACTTTCGGGCCCCGAGTGTGTTCGGCGGGCCACCATTTCCATTGTGCTAGAGTCGTCGGCTGGCACAATCTATTGGGGTAATTACGCGTTCATGATGCGTCTGGATCAAGTTGAAATCGTTGGCTTTAAGTCGTTCTGCGATCGGCAGGAGCTGACTTTCAAGGGGGGGGTCACGGGCATCGTCGGGCCGAACGGCTGCGGTAAGAGCAACATCTCGGACGCCATCTCCTGGGTCCTCGGCGAGCAAAGCGCCAAGAGCCTCCGTGGCGGGGCCATGTCGGACGTGATCTTCGCCGGAACCACCGCCCGCCAGCCCGTGGGCATGGCCGAGGTCAACCTCAAACTGACCGGTCTCAATGGCCGCAGCACCGACGGCCGGGACGAGTGCACGATCTCCCGCAGGCTCTATCGCAACGGCGAGAGCGAGTACTTGATGAACGGCGCCACCTGCCGCCTGCGCGACATCCACGAGTTGTTCATGGACACGGGCCTCGGTTCGAAGGCGTACTCCTTCATCGAACAGGGGAAGATCGGCCAGATCCTCTCGAACAAGCCGACGGATCGCCGGGCGCTGATCGAGGAAGCCGCGGGCGTCACGAAGTACCGCGCCCGCCGCCGTCAGACTCAGCTCAAGCTCGACGCCACGCAGCAGAATCTCCTCCGCGTCAACGACATCGTCACCGAAGTCGAAAAGCAGCTCGAGTCCCTCAAGCGCCAGGCCAGCAAGGCGCGGCGGCGGATGGTTCTCGCCGAGGAGCAGCTCGTTCTCGAACGCATCGTCTACGGACGCACCTTCACGAAACTGCAGTCAGACGCCGACGAACTGGCGGGACGCGCGAAGGTCGAGGTCGAACGCGCGGAGCGCATCGACTCGACGATCACGACCGCGGAGACCGAACTCGAAACCGGTCGCCAGGGCGTGATGGAGCAGGAGAAAGCGCTCGAACTGATCCGGGCCGAGCACTCCGACCTCACACTCAAGGCCAATCGTTTCGAAACGCAGGCCGCGTATTGCCGCGATCAGTCCCGAGATGCGCTTTCGCGTTCGCAGGCGGCGGTCCAGGAGGCCGAGGACCTCAAGGCGCGTCTCGCGCCGCTGAGTGGCGCGCTCCAGCAGCAGGAAACAGACGCGCTCACCTTCGCGGAGCAACGCGCGACGAGTGAAGCCACTCTTCAGGGGATCGAGGCGCTGCTCGAGGCCGCCGTTCTCGCCCTTCGCAATGTCGAATCCGAGATGGAGGCCGCACGTTCGACCCAGCTTTCCGCCTTGACCCGGATTTCCGCTCTGGGCTCGGCGAAAAGCGCCGCCCATGAGCGCGTGGAACGCGCGCAGGCCACACTTTCGAAACTCAAGACCGAATTCGACGAGGTTTCCCGCGAACGTGAACGCGTGGAGGCGTCCCTTGGCGAGAACGCGGGACGCCGTGAAGAAGTGGAAGCGAAGAAGACCAGTCTCGATGCGACTCTCGCCGGCGCGCGCAAAGACCGCGTGGAAGCCGAAACCGAACGCGGCGACCTAGGCCGCGAACTGGACACGCTGCATCGCGAACGCGATCAGCTCGCCGGCCGTCGCGCATCGCTCGAAGAGCTGGTCGCCACTCACGGCGCTTTTGACGCCGGCGTCCGCGCGCTGCTCGACGACCGAGCGACTTCGGGGGTTCAGGGGGTTCTCGCGGACACGATCGAAGTGGCGCCCGAGCACGAGAAGGCGGTCGAGGGTTTCCTGGGCGACGCTTTGCAGGCCCTGGTCGTTCCGAACGCGGAGACGGCGCGGGCGGGCGTTGTGCGGCTCGCCGAATCGGGCGAGGGTCGCGCCTCGTTCCTGATTCTCGGGCGGGAGCCCGGCGCCTGCGCGCCTCTTGGCGCTCCGAACGACAGCCGGATCGTGGGCCGGTTGAGCGAGCTCTACAAGGTGGGCCTGCCCGACGGCGAAACCGTCAAGGTCGGCCTGTGCGACGCGCTGGTCGTGCGCACACTCGAACACGCGCTCGCTCTCTCGGAGACGCACGACGCGCCCTTCGTGACTCTCGACGGCGAGGTGGTTCGCGGCGCGTGGGTGGAAGGTGGCCGCGGAGGCCGTGGCTTCCTGGCCCCTCGGCGCGAGGTCAAGGAGCTCAAAGAGCGCGAGGTCGCGATCGACGAGCGGCTCCTGGAACTGAAGACGCGCGAAGGCGAGGTGGCGTCCCGCATCGAAGCCACCCTGCTCACCATCAAGCAGACCGAAGACGCCATCCACGACGCAGAGAAGAATCTGCTCTCCCTCGATCACGAGAAGACCGCGTTCGAGGAAGAGAAGGTCCGGGGCGACCGCAAACTCCAGGTCATCGACGTGGAGATGAAGCAGGCCGAATCGGAACGCGCCGCGGGAGACGTGCGGATCCTCGAGATCGACAAGGAACTGCAGGCCGCGGAAGATGAGCGTGTCCAGACCGCCACGCTTCTTTCAAACCTCGGCCAGGGTCTGGTCGCGGCGCGAAATCACTCCGAAGAGAAGCAGGCGGTTTCCGCGGAGGCCCGCACGACCCTCGCCGGCCTCGTGGAGAAGGAAGCCGCCACGCTCAAGATGAAGGAGCGCCTGAGCGCCGAGTACGCGGATCTTCAAAGCCGTATCGAGAACGCGCTCACTCGTTCGCGGGAGCTCGAAGAGAAAGCGCGCGCCCTCGACGTCGAACAGCAGGAAGCGCTCAAGTCCCTCGCCGACACCCTGGGAGAACGTGAACGCGTGACCGCGGCGCTGGCCGGGGAAGACGAAAAACTGCGGGGCGCCCGCGCTGCGATCGACGCTCGGGAAGAGGCTCTCAAGGCCCACCGCAAGGAACGCGATGGAATCAAGGATGCGCTCAATGAGATCGAAGTGAGCCGAGCGCGCATCGCCTCCGACCTCGACCACCTCGGACGTGAGGCCCATGGGGCCATCGGCCAGACCGCGGCCCAGGCCGCGCAGACCCTCACCGAAGAGGACCACGCAAGGGATCTCGAGGTGGTTTCTCGGGAGCTGAACGAGGTCAAGGAGAAGATCGAGCGCATCGGCCCCGTGAACCCGCTCGCGGTTCAGGAGGCCCAGGAGAACGAAGAACGTTTCGCCTTCATGACCTCGCAGCGCCAGGATCTGCTCGACTCGATCCGCGAACTCGAAGACGCGATCCGGCAGATCGACACCGAGTCGCGTTCACGCTTCGAAGAGGCGTTCCACATCGTCAACGCGAACTTCCAGGAGACGTTCAAGCAGCTCTTCGGCGGAGGCGCCGCCGGCCTGGCCCTGGTCGACAGCGAGGACATCCTCGAGGCGGGAATCGACATCATGGCCCAGCCCCCGGGCAAGAAGCTTCAAAACGTTTTGCTGCTCTCCGGCGGTGAAAAGGCCATGACGGCGATAGCGCTTCTCTTCGCGATCTTCAAATACAAACCCTCGCCCTTCTGCATCCTCGACGAGGTGGACGCCCCGCTCGATGACGCGAACATCGGACGGTTCGTGAAGATGCTCGACACCATCCGCGGCAACACCCAGTTCATCATCATCACGC
>CAYNHK010000122.1:0-14268 GCA_964396875.1 uncultured Acidobacteriota bacterium
AGGTCCGGGTTCCGACGAGGGGACCGAGTTTTCGCCGTTTGAACATGTACGGCATCAAGTCGCCGCCCGAGCCCGCCATTTCATTGATGATCATCACCTTCGGGCCCCAGATGCCGGCAGAAGGCGAAGTGAAGGGCACTCGGTCGCCGGCCACATTGTTGAAGTAACCGTCGAAGTCGCGCTGCAGCACATCGATGATGTAGTCCGCCGCCGATCCCCCGCCGTTGAAGCGCTCGTCGATGATGGCGCCCTTCTTGTCCTGCTGGGCGAAGTAGTAGCGATTGAAGCTCGTGTATCCGGGCTGCCCGGTGTTCGGGACGTAGACATAGGCGAGCTGGCCGTTCGAGAGTTTGTCGACCAGACGGCGGTTCCCCTCGACCCACGCGCGGGTGCGCAGCCCCTGCTCGTTCGCAACCGGCACGACCGTAATCTGCCGCGACCCCGTCATCGAGGGCTGGGAGTTCACGGTCAGCACGGTCTGACGGTTCGCGGTTCCGTCGAGCAGACGATGGATGTTGTCGGGTGCGATCAGCTCCATCCCGTTCACCGCAAGGATGTAATCCCCAACCGAGACGTTGAGACCCGGCACACCCAGCGGCGCGCGCAGGTCGGGGTTCCAGCTTTCGTTGTCGTAGATGCGGGTGATCCGGTACCGGTTGTTCTCGATCGAGAAATCCGCGCCGAGCAGACCGCCGGGCGAAGGCGGAATCTCGGGCAGGGCTCCGCCCCGGACGTAGGAGTGGCCGACCGCGATCTCCGCGCCCATCATGTCGATGAGGTAGGTCAAGTCCGCCCGGTGCATCGCGTGGGGCAGCAACTCGGCGTACATGTGCTTCACCTTCGGCCAGTCGGCGCCGTGCGCGTTCGGGACGTAGAGATAGTCGCGCTGGTTGCGCCAGCCCTCGTTGAACATCTGCGCGAACTCGGCGCGAGGGTCGATGTTCATCCGCAACGTGACGTCGAGCCGGCCCTGCCCCGCGGTGGGTGGAGTCTTGTCCGCATCGACGAGGAAGAGCGAAGGACGGGCCTCGGGCCCGCCCGCCGCCGGTGGCCCTCCCGGTCCGCCGACCGGACCCGGAGTTCGATAGAGCAACTTCTTACCGTCGGCACTGAGGTCGTATTCGGCCACGCCGCTCACGAACACCACAGTCTTCCGGTCGCTCAGCTTGTAGCGATGCAGCGTGTTCCCGCGGGCGCCGCTTCCCGCATCGGGCGCCTGCAGGTAGTAGACGTGCCCGGCAAGACCGGCCTGAAGCGAGGCGTACTGGCGTTCGGGCACGCCGGGCACCGAAACGATGCGCTGCTGCAGCCCGTCGAAGTCGATGACAACCTTCACCGGGGCCGCGGCCGGGGTTGGCGATGCGGCAGGGGTCGCATCGGGGGCGGGCGAGGGCGAGGCCATGGGCGACGGCGAAGCCGAGGCGCGCGGCGAATCGCCCGCCGCCTTCTCGTCATCGCTCTCGGGCAGGAGCGGGCTCGCCTCGCCCTTCTTGAGAATCGCGAGGTACAGACCGAAGTTCTCTTCACGGTCGTAGGACGTCATGTCGAGCCACTGCGAGCGCAGGCCGAAATCGGTCGAAGCCAGGAACCAGAGGTACTTCCCGCTCGCATCCCATACCGGGAACATCGCGTCGGCGAGGCCGTCGGTGATCTGCTTCTTCTCGCCGGTCTCGACGTTCGCCACGAAGATCGCGCGATAGAGCGTGTTGAGCCGGGCCGCGTAGGCCACCCACTTCGAGTCCGGGCTCCAGGTCGGATTGAGCGTCCGCTGGGGCACCGCCCATGGATCGTTGCCGACAAGCTTCGGCTGGCCGCTCGCCACATCCATCACCCACACGTTGAAGTCGGTGTCGGTGTAGAGGATCTTCTTCGAGTCGGGCGACCAGGACGGCGTGTAGTAGTGCTTGGCGTTCTTGATCGGTATCTCGCGCGGGGCGGCGATGCCGTCCTGCGACTCGATCATCAGGGCATATTCGCCGGACTTGTCCGAGAAGTAGGAGATCCACTTGCCATCGCGCGACCACGCGGGCTGGCGCTCGGCGGTGGCCGGGGAATGCGTGATGTTCCGGATGTCGCCCTTCTCCGCGGGGACGGTGAAGATCTCCCCGCGGGCCTCAACCACCACGCGCTTGCCCGTGGGCGAGAGGCCGACGTTGGTCATGCGGGCGGTGACGTCGTCCCAGCGGGGCATCATCCAGGGGAAGTCGCCCACCGCGCGGATGTTCACGACGCGCGACCTCGCCGTCTTCGGGTCGAGTTCGTGGATGTACCCGGCCTGCTCGAATACCACGGCGTCCGCGCGCCCGTCGATCGTCTTCACGTCGAAGTCCGTGAACCTGGTGACCTGGGTGAGCTTCTTCGTGCCGAGCTCGTACGACCACACGTTCGACACGCCGTCGCGGTCGGAAAGAAAGTAGACCGAGTCGCCCACCCACACGGGTTCGATGTCCTTCGAATCGGTCCAGGGCGGCGTCACGAGGTCGTGGGTCTTGAGGTCGACGATCCAGATCGGCCGGTTCTGACCGCCGCGGTAGTTGCGGCGTTCGTCATCCCAGGACGTGTTCACGCGATACGCGACGCGTGCTCCGTCGGCGGAGATCCGGCCCTGAAACGCGCGGGGCAGAGCCATGGGCGTCTCGACGCCGCCGCGCGCGGGCACCGTCCAGAAACGGGGCGCCGGGCTCGGCGCGTGGGTGGCGCGGGAGGTGGCGAAGACGATCGCGGAGCCATCGGGCATCCAGCCCTGGACGGTGTCGGAGCCGGGATGCCAGGTGAGGCGTTTGGGATCCCCGCCTTCCGCGGGAATCACGTAGACATCGAGGTTCCCCGCATATTCGGCGCTGAACGCGATCCACTTGCCGTCCGGCGAGAAGCGCGGATTCGTGGCCTGGCCCTGAAAGCTGGTGAGACGCCGCGCGAGGCCGCCGCCACGTTCGACCGTCCAGAGGTTGTTGGCGTAGGAGAACGCGATGTGGGTGGCGCTCACCGTCGGCTGGCGCAGCAGGCGCGTGCCGTCGGCGCCCTCGGCGACACTCGCAATGGCCGCGGCCGAAATCAGTGCGCCGGCAAGGATGGAAATCTGCATGGATAACCTCGGGGGGCCTCGAGTGGGCCCGGAATGCGATGTCGCGAAGGTTACCGTGAGGCGGGCCGGCCGCCGCGGGGCTGCGGGTCGCAAAATGTAAAATGCCGCCACAAAATGAATATCGTGGAACGCCGGGTGGGCGACATCACCATCATCGACCTCCAGGGGAACATCATGTTCGAGGATGGCGACCTCGAGTTGCGCGGGGCGGTCACGCGGGTTCTCGACGCGGGCCACAAGAAGGTGATCCTGAACATGGCCGAGGTGCCGTACATGGATTCCGCCGGCCTGAGCGAGCTGGTTCGGACTTTCGTGGCGATCAACAAGCGGGGGGGACGGATGGCTCTCCTCGATCTCACGCGGAAGGTGAACGACCTTCTCACCATCGCGAAGCTTCTGACCGTGTTCGAGACTTTCGATTCCGAGGCGGAGGCGGTCAAGGGCTTCAGTTCTTAGCGGACCCCGCGAGGGGGAAGGAGGCGTCATGCGCATGCGCACGCGACGGACACTGGCCGCACTCACTCTTGCGGTACTCGCCACGGTGGGCCGCGCCGAGGAATACGACGTCACGGTCGTCTTCAAGGATGAGGCCCCGGTGCTGGTGCCGTTCTTTCGATGCCTGCGCAACTCGCTGGTGGTGGCCACCGATGAGACGCTTCCGGTCTGCAAGGACCGGGAACACGAGACCCAGCGCGACCGCACCTTCGCGGTTCCGGCCGCGCGCATCACGAACCTCGGGACATCGGTGATCTGGGTTCACTTCGGAACCGCGAAGCTGCCCGTGATGCCGGGGAAGACCTACCGGCGGCGAGCTCCGGGGACGGGTACGTTCGACCGGATCTTCCTCTCCGGCGCCCCCGACGGCGTAGCGCATGTCTTCGCGTCGAGCGTGGGCGCCGACGAACCTGAACCGAGCGAGCGACCGGGACGCAGCAATGACACACGACGGTAGCAGGGCGTCGCTGCGTTCCGCCGCGGTCTGTGTCGCCACTGTGTTGGCGGGATGCGGGGGCGATAGTCCCCAAGCACCCGCCGCTCCCACTCTCGTCGCTACGCCGACGCCCGCGCCGCCCGTCGTCTTCATCGTCAGCGCCGGCGACACCGGTCGCGTTATGCCAGGGGTCCAGGTCATTGTGGCCGGGGTTTCCCACACCACCGACGCCGCGGGCCAGCTAACTCTGACTGACGCTCCAATTGGCGCGACGCTCGACGTCATCGCACCGAGCTATCTCGACCGTCAGACGCTGGTCCGACCGGTAACCCCCACTCGTATAACCCTCTGGCCGCGTCAGCCCTTGTCCCGATTCGACGAGGACTACACGCAGATGCTGGTCTACACGTCCGCGAGCATCGGGAGCGAAGGAGCGCCCAGGGCTCTAGCGCGCCTTCCGCTGGGCGCCGCCACTCAAGTAAGGGTGATCCTGCCGCCGAGCCTGGCGGATGATCCTGCCGCCAGTTTCTATCACCAGCTCGGCGCCGACCACATGAACACGGCTGCCGGAGGCCGTTTCCGCTACACCATCGGAACAAGTGCGGTTGCGGGTTCACTCAACGTCCAGGTTTCCGTCGCGGGCGGTCCGCCCTGCAGCAGTGCCATCGCGGCGTATGCGAACGCGGGCACCAACAGCGCGGGCGAGATCACCTCGGCATCCATCACCTACTGCGAGACGCGTTTTTCGCGCGATGGACGGATCGTCCTCCACGAATTGGGCCACACCATCGGCCTGCGGCATTCCCCGGTCCGGGGCGACATCATGGGGCCGGCGGCGGACATCGATCTATTCACCGACCGCGAACTGCTGGTCATGAGGCTGATGTACCAGCGCCCGGCCGGGAACACGTTCCCCGACAATGATCGGGCAACGTCTGGAGTCAGCTCGCCGCGCGAGGAGACGATCCTCTGCGTCCATTGAGGGAACGCCTCAAGAAGCGCTCGACTGGCCCAGGCCGGAAGCCGAACCTGAACCTCTCGCCCAGATCGGACGAAGGAGGTCGCCGGTGGAGATGTGCGGCATCGAATCACCCGATTTGAAGGGGCGCTGCAGTTCGCCGGTATTCACGCGGGGGCTAGAGTCGCTGAGGCCGAGCGGGCGCGATGCCCATGTGGGCCGCTCGAAAGCCGAGGTGGTGTGGGCGGAAGATCCGGGGTTTCTTTTGGGGTAGGCGGTTTTGGGTTCGATCATTGTCGTTCTCAGGGGGGGAATACGGGGCTGGAAACGAGCCGGTTCCATCTCGTGGCGCTCGGCTGTGCGGCTCGTCACGTCGCCACTCGGCCGCGTTACCTCAATATTCACAGAGGGTTCCGGGCGTATATTGACTCCGGAGGCCGACTTGAAAACCACAGAACGACTCGCCGTTTCGATGGTGGCGTTCCTCGCGGGAACTTCGCTGGCCCTTGCGGGACCGCCGAACGACCGTTCCGAGTGGCCGCAGTGGCGCGGTCCAGGCGGACACGGTGTCTCGACGGAATCGGGCTTCGCCGCCGAGTGGTCGCCCACGAAGAACATCAAGTGGAAGACCGAGATTCCGGGCCGCGGTCACTCATCCCCCGTGGTCTGGGGCGATCGCATCTTCCTCACCACATCGATCAAGGGTGAGGCGGTGCCCGGAGGACGGAAGGCGCCGGTTCACCTCGACTTCTCCAACCGGCCCGGCTACGTGCATCCGGACTCGGTGGGCATCGACTACTTCCATCGCCTCGAAACCCTCGCGGTCCACGCGAAGACGGGGAAGATCCTCTGGAAGAAGACGTCCTACGAAGGACTGATGTCGGACGATCATCATCGCTCGAACAACTACGCCTCGTCGACCGTGGTGACCGACGGAAAACTCGTCTACGCCTTCTTCGAGTCGCTCGGTCTCTACGCGTACGACTTCAAGGGCAACCTCAAATGGAAGTCCTCGGTTGGCGACGTCATCAAGGCGGGGCTCGGGCCCGGCACCTCCCCGATCCTTTTCGAAAACCTCATCCTCCTGCAATGCGATCAGGAGATGGGCGCCGGGTCGTTCATCACCGCCCTCGACAAGAAGACGGGCAAACCGGTCTGGCGCGTCGAACGGAAAAACCGTCGAAGCTGGGCGACCCCCCTGCTGCTGAAAGTCGGAGATAGATTCGAGCTGGTGACCGCGGGCGCTGAGTCGGTCACGTCCTACGACCCGGCGACCGGGAAAGAACTGTGGCGCGCCAACGGCACCGAGAGCCATCCGATCCCGAGTCCGGTGACCGGCAACGGTCTCGTCATCATGACCGCGGGCAGCCAGGCCAAGCGCGCGCTCGCGATCCGCCTCGGCGGCACGGGCGATCTCACCGACTCGCCCTCGATCGTCTGGCGTCACGGCAAAGGCACGGCGTACGTCGCGTCTCCCATCGTCCACGGCAACTACGTCTATCTCGTGAGCGACGGCGGCATCCTGACCTGCCTCAACGTCGACACCGGCGAGGTGGTCTACGAAGGCGGCCGCGTGCCCGTGCCCTCGAGTATCCGCGCGTCGCTGGTGGCGCTTGAAGACAAGCTGCTGGTGACGAGCGACAACGGTACGACCTTCGTGATCCGCGCCGGGCCGAAGTTCGAGGTTCTCGCCACGAATACGGTGGACGAGCCGGTGTGGGCGTCGCCCGCCCTGTCGCGCGGAACCATCTACATCCGCGGCGCCGAGCACCTGTTCGCGATCGCGCCGAACAGTCGTAGTCTTACGGTCGGGGCGAGGTAAGCAACATGAACTTTCCAGCGGAATTCATCCAGCAGCTCAAGGAACGCGCCGAGAACCGATGCGAGTGTGGGCGAAGCGGGTGCCATCAGTCGTCGGAGCGGTGTTTCCAGCCGCTCATCGGCGAACCCGGCGCGTCACGCTGGTCCCCGATCTTCACGGGCGAGAGCCCTTCGTTCCCGCCCGCGGCCATCAACTACATCGCCCTGTGCTCGCAATGCGCGAAGCCAAGGGTGGCGCCCACCCCCCCGCAGGGGTAGCGCCAGGAGGATTCAATGGAAGAGTTCCGAGTACCCACCACTTCGATCGAAGTAGAACTTCAGTTCACGGACAGCCGTGTCCAGCGCGGCACCATCTTCGTTCCTGCGTCTCAGTCGGTGGACGCATGGAGCGCCGACGCGGGGATGTTCTTCCCCTTCCGGCCGGCAGGAACGCAAGGGACCGAGCTCATCGCCCGGCGCTCGGTCGTGCGACTGACCTTCACCCCTCCTCCCGCGCGGGAAGAAGACACGCCGACCACGATGGAGCGATGCGCGGTGGTGATCGAATGTCCTGGCGGCCGCTTCGAAGGCGAGGTGCTTCTGGACACGCCGAGCAACCAGCGTCGGCTCGTCGACTACGTCAACCAGTCCGGCGCTTTCATCGCTCTCCACAAGGGCGAGAAGGTGCACCTCATCCAGAAGCGGCTGGTCGTCCGGATCATTCAGACGTCGGCTTAGCGCTTCTCAGCGCATCGCCTTGCCGGCCATGCGCATGATGTCGTCGAGCGGATTGCCGTCGCCGTTCATGTCGAGCATCGAGGCGAGTCCGCCCCCGGACTTGTTCGCGGAGCCTCCCCCGCCGCCGAGAAGACCTCCCAGCAGCCCGCCGAGGCCCCCGCTTTGCGGAGCACCCTGGCCCCCGTCCCGCTGCTTCGCCATGTAGCCGGTGACGAGCATCGCCAGCATCGGCAGCATCTTCTTGAGCAACGCGGGGTCGAGCCCCGACTTTGACGCCGCGTCCCTGGCGACGGTGCGGCTCACGTCCTTGCTACCGAAGATCTGCCCGAGCACGGCGTCGCCGAGGCCGGTATTCGTGGGCTCGGGTGCTATCACCTGATCGAACAAACCGCCACCGCCGAGCTGGCCGAGCAGACCGCCCAAGCCCTCGAGTCCGGTGGGCTGAGCTTGCGCCTGTTTCTTGAAGCCGCCGAGGATCGCCGGAATCAATACCGCAGCGCCGCTCGCGGCCTGGCTTTCGCTGACCCCGAGTTCGCGGGCGATGGACTTGAGTCCGCCCATCTGGGCGAGGATGTCTGTGATCTGCATGAGGGCGGCTCCTTGGGAAGTGCGGGTCGCGTCGATATTATGGCTAGCGCCGCCCTCCCGAGGCCAGCGCAACTCGATTCCCTCTCGATTCCGTAGCGAGAGTCTTCACCAGATTGGCCAGCGCCGCAATCTGCTGCTTGAGACCCGCGATCTCCGCTGCCTGCCCCTTGATGGTTCGCTGGTCCTTCTGAATCTGCCGATCCAGGCCCTTGATGCCAAGCATCAGAACGCCCAGAATGTCACCGGAGTTGATGGTCGTTTCCGCTCCGATAGCGCCCACCTCGTCCCGCCCGAAAGCTGCGTAGAAGTCCTGGGCCATGGGCCCGTAGTGCCGGAACTCCTTCGGGTCGTGGCCGATGTAGTTCCAGGTGGTGACGTCCAACCCGCGGAGCTTCTCGATCACGGCTTCGGGGCTCACCGCGCGGAAGTTTTCCTTGGCATTTCGGTCAGAGGGGAACGTGTAAGCCACCTGGCCCTCGATGACCGTCACCGAGGCGTTGCCCAGACGGATCTTATTGCTGGCATCGACGACGGCGCCGCTGCCGATCGCAGTGGCGTTGGTTAGGGCGGAGGTGGCGACATCCGCGCCGGCCCCCAGGCCGGTGTTTTCGCTGCCCGTCGTATTCGTCTGGAGCGCAGCCACACCGAGGGCGGTGTTGCTGGCTCCACCCGTGTTGAGCAGGAGTGCGTCTGTGCCACTGGCAGTGTTGCCCTCGCCGGTCGTGTTGCTCAGCAGGGCCGCCGAGCCGCTGGCCGTGTTGGCATTGCCGGAGATATTCCCTGCGAGTGCGTTCACACCGCTCGCCGTATTGCTGTTACCGGTTGTATTGGCAAAGAGCGCCTGTGCGCCGGTGGCCGTATTCAGGCTCCCGGTGGTGTTGCTGAAGAGCGCACTGGCGCCGCTGGCGCTGTTGACAAGCCCTGCCGTGTTGGACCGGAGGGCTTCAGCGCCGCTGGCGGTGTTGCTGGCACCGCTCGTGTTGTTGAACAGGGCGAACGCGCCGTCCGCCGTGTTGCTGGTCCCGCTCGTATTGTTTTGGAGGGCAGACGCACCACTAGCGGTGTTGCTTTCGCCCGTAGTGTTGAGGTAGAGCGCGAACGCACCGTCGGCGGTGTTGGTGCCACCACTGGTGTTGTGCTGGAGCGCACCCGTGCCGCTCCCGGTGTTGTTGTTGCCTGTCAACCAAGGGATCACGTTGCCGGCGTTCACTCCGATGAAGGTATTGTTGGTTGAGGAGTTGTGGATGAACCGGCTCGCTCCCTTCATGATGTGTCCGGTTGTTGCGGTGGATGTGGCGAGGACCAAGTTGCCGCTGAGTGTCTTGTCTCCGCCCACGGTCTGTGCGGTGGTCAGGTCAACGAAATTCTGCGTGGTTGAACCGGTGCCGCCGTTGGCAACCGGGACGATGCCGGTCACTGCACCGGCGGTGCTAGCAAAAACCGCATTCGGGGATGGCGTCAGTTGCTGTCGGGGGAGGAGCGCCGTGTAGCCGCCCGTGCTCGCCCCCGGCCGCACCCGGATTTCAAGCCAACGCGCGCTCCCGGTGAATACCGCCCCGAAGTCCAGCGTGACCGTGAACAGACCGTTCGCTACGTTCAAGTCGCCGAGCGTCACGACGGACGAACCCGTCCCCCCGGCCGCCAGCGTGAACAGCTGGAACTCGAAGTCAAAGGCTCCGTTCGTCGGCACACCAGCATCGTCGAGCCGCCCCTGATACGTGAACGCAGTGCCTACTTGGGCATGGGTCGTCGAAGCGCCGCTGAGAAAGGCCAAAGTCAACGCCAGAGTCAATAGTTTCATCGCACTCCTCCTGCTTGGCCGGACCGGAGGTGGCAGACGAACGATCCGACACCGGGCCCGGTGGGGCTGAATGAATATGAGGATAGCGCCCATTGCGAGGTCGTGAGTGGAGCTCTGCCTCCCCGCCTGACGACGCGGCCGGGTGGTCGCCGAGTGGACAACAGAGCGAGCCGCTGAGGGCTTCGGAATCCTGAACTTGGGGGAGTCGGGCCGGCTAACGCCGCTCACTCCCTTGCCGCCGCGACTTCGGAAGCCAGAAACGCCGCATTCGATTCGCCGAAGTGTTTCGCAAGAATGCGGGTGAACTCGGGCGTCGGGACGAGCTTCTTCAGGTAGGCGTCGAGCGGACCCTGGAGCTTCGAACCTCTGGGGAGGATGAAGGCGAAGAACGAACGCTCGCCGATGGGAAACGCCATCGCAAGCTCAGGGTGCTGGCTCAGGAAGTGCAGGACCACCGCGGAGTCGCAGGCCACCGCGTCCGCCTCCCCATTGAGCAGCGCCGCGAAAGCCGCGGCATCGTCTTTGACCAGGACCGCCTTCACGCCCGGAATCGCGTTGATGAAACCCACCGACAGGGTCTCCTTCACCACCGCCACGCGTTGGCCCTTGAGGTCCGACGGTTGACTGAACCCGCTGGACGTCTTCTGCACCACCACCACGCGGTTCGGAAAATAGGGAACGGAGAAGAGGAAACGCGACTTTCGACCCTCGGTGACGGTCACGGTCGAAGCGCCGATCTGACAGCGGCCCGCCTCGGTGTTGGCGAGCACGGCTTCGAAGGTGGGATCATCCTGAAAGGTGAGTGACCCATTGACGGACGCGGCGAAGCGGGTCAGAAGGTCAGCCTCGAGACCTGCGGGCAGGCCGCCCGCTTCTCGCGTGAAGAAACCTGCGTTGACGTGCGTGCAGACCTTGAACGGCTCGGTCCGAGCGCCGGCAACGGCAGGAGCGAGGAGCAGGAGTGCGAGGAGGCGGTCGCGGAGTTTCATCGCGCGACTCTACCAATGGTCTGGGGGGCGGGGCCGTTCCTGAGTGGCGCCGCTATACGGCGCCACACCGGAGCAAAGTCGCTCGCTGCGCTCGCTCGTTTGTCAACGCCCCCCCAGCTCAGAATGGTAGCGCTACGGGGATTCGAACCCCGGTTTGATGGCTGAGAACCAACCGTCCTAACCCCTAGACGATAGCGCCACGTTTGAGGGACGGGGATTCTAGCAGGGCGACTAGGCGAACGGGAGTCCCCGCGCGGGGGTCCGGACCGAGGAGGCGGTCACGGCGGTTTCGCGGTCGCTTCGACAGGAAGCCGCTCGATTTCACTCAGCGACCGGTCGGGGTTTTCTTGGGGCAGGGCTGCGCTCGCTTTCGCTCAGCGACCGGCGCTTCGACAGGACTCCATCAGATCTCGCTCAGCGACCGGCAAGAACCTCAATCGCTGCGTAGGCCATGGTTCTGAATTTGTTCTGGAGGTCGAGTCCTCCGTTCGGCACCAGCTGGGAGAAGTAGAGACCCATCATGTCCTCCTGGGGGTCGACCCAGTAGTTCGAGTAGTAGGCGCTGCCCCACCCAAAAGCACCCTCGGAGCCATAGCGGCCTGAGCGGCCCATGTGCTCGACCACTTCGAAGCCCAGGCCGAAGCCCGTGCGGCCAGCGTTGTAGAGGCTGCCCACGAAGTTCGACGACATCAACGCCACCGTCTTCGGCGCGAGGATGCGGACTCCTTCGAGCGAGCCTCCTCCCGCGAGCATGCGGATGAAACGTGAGTAGTCCGAGGCCGTCGAGAGTAGACCTGCGCCGCCGCCGAAACACTGGCGCGGGCCGTCGACATAGGCGCCCTGGCCCATGCCCTCTTCCGGGGCGCGCTGTATCGAGCCGTCTTCTTTCGCGGAGTAGACCGTGGCGAGCCGCGCTCGCTTGTCGACCGGCAGGAAGAAAGAGGTGTCGACCATCTTGAGCGGATCGAAGATCCTCTCGCGCAGGAAGACGTCGAGGGGCTGGCCCGAAGCTTTCTCCACCACGGCGCCGAGAACGTCGGTGGCGTAACCGTAGACGTATTCCTCCCCCGGTTGCGCGTCGAGAGGCAAAGCGGCGATGCGGTCGACGATCGCGGCGATCGGCTCCGCGCGGTCAGCGAGGTACCAGCCCTGCATTCCCGCGGCTTTCCACTGCGCGGTCGCCGGCCCGTATCCATAGCCGAGACCCGCGGTGTGGGTGAGCAGGTCGCGCACGTTGATCTCGCGCTTCGCGGGAACGATCGTCACCGGCGAGTCGGGCAGCGCTCCCGCGGGGGGCCGCAGCGCGACCGTGGTCTTCTTGAACGAGGGGAAGAAACGCGACACCGGCGTTTCCAGGCTCAGCCTTCCCTCTTCGATCAGGATCATCGCGGCGACGCTCACCGGCCCCTTGCTCATCGACGCGATGCGGAAGATCGTGTCGGTTCGCATCGGCACGTTGCGTTCGATATCCGCGAGGCCGGTGGCCTCGAACTGCACGAGTTTGCCGCGGCGCATCAACCAGGTGACCGTTCCGGCGACCCGACCCTCCGCGACGTATCGCTGCATCGTCTTCGAGATCCGGTCGAGCCGCTCCCCGGACATGCCCACCGCCGAGCCGTCCCACACCAGCGGGCCGGAGGAAGCCTTCTTCTTCGCGGCGGGCTGGGCAAGCAGGGGCGATCCGGTCGGGACGATCAGCAGGCTGGCCATGAACCACGCGAAAGGCGCCATCGGTTTTTTCATTCGTTTCTCCTCACGGTTTGCAGAAGGGTAATCTCCGCCAACGCTTTTTTGAGGAACCCAACAAAGAAATGACCGAGATCTCCGCATTCTTTATCGAACTCGTGGGCCTGTTCAAGAAGATCCTCGGGTTACCCGCGGGTGCTATGAATGGCGACCCCATCGCCTGGCTCCTTCTGCTCCTGGGCGGTTTCGTGATCTTCTATCTGGTTACCTTCTATCGCGGCACCCTGAAGAAGCGGAGCGAAGGAGCTCCGGGACCGCTCATGGTCGCCATCGGCTTCATCACCAACTTCTTCGATACCCTGGGAATCGGTTCCTACGCCACCACAACCGCGATATTCAAGGGCTGGAAGCTGGTGAAGGACGAGTGGATCCCGGGCACCCTCAACATCGGCCACACTCTGCCGACGGTCACCCAGGCCTTCATCTTCATCGGCGCAGTCCTCGTGGATCCGGTGACGCTGGTGCTCATGATTCTGGCCGCCATCGTGGGAGCGGTGTGGGGGGCGCGGTACGTGGCCAACTGGCCGAGGCGCAACATTCAGTTGGGGATGGGCACCGCGCTCTTCATCGGCGCCTTCCTGTACGCGGGCCGGAACCTCGGCTACATCACGAGCAGCGGAGAGGCGACGGGAGTGACCGGCGGCCTGCTGGTTCTCGGAGTTCTCGGCAATATCTTCCTCGGCGCGCTCATGACCATCGGCGTCGGCCTCTATGCGCCGTGCATGCTGCTGATCTCGGCCATCGGCATGAGTGAGAAGGCCGCCTTCCCCATCATGATGGGCTCGTGCGCATTCCTCATGACCGGGGCCACGAAGCCCTTCGTGACAGCCGGCTCATTCAGTTTCAAGGCTGTGCTCGGCCTCGCGATCGGCGGTGTGGCGGGGTCTCTCGTCGCCGGCTTGTGGGTGAAGGATCTGGATCTGGTGAAGCTGCGCTGGGGGGTGGCCGTGGTTGTGCTCTATACCGGCATCGCGATGCTCTACTCCGCGTATAAGGAGAAGAAGGGCGCGTAACCCGAAGTAGGCCGAACGTCGCGGCTGGAAACAGTCGTTCGCGCCAGGCCCCCGCTTTCGCGGGGGTGACGTGAGTGTCCAACCAGCTTTGTAGTTGCGAGGAACTTTTTGGAGGTCGTGCGCGTCTTATGCCTAGAATGTAGGCAATCTACGCGAGGCCTTCAAGAAGATGAACTCCCCGGCACCCCTTGGCGAATTCGAGCAGCTCGTACTTCTGGCCGTGATGCGGCTCGAGGGCGAGGCCTACGCCGTTCCGATCCGGCAGGAGATCGAGGCCCGCACATCGCGCAGCGTCGCGCGGGGCGCTCTCTACGTCACGCTCGATCGCCTCGAGGAGAAGGGCTACTTGAAGTCCTGGCTGGCCGATGCCACCGCCGAACGCGGCGGCCGCCCCAAGCGCTTCTATGAAGTGAAGCCCGCAGGATCGAGGGCCCTCGAATACTCATGGGCGGCGCTGCGCAGCATGTGGGAAGGGCTCGAGCCCAAGAGGCGGGAAGCGTGATCAAGCCTGACCAGCCGCCTCGTTTCGCGCTCGACTGGCTCGAGAGCGCGGTCCCCCGCCATCTCCGCGAGTCGGTGATCGGCGACCTCGAAGAGGAATGGCGTGTCCGCGCCGCGA
>CAYNHK010000123.1:0-14195 GCA_964396875.1 uncultured Acidobacteriota bacterium
GCGATGTCCTTGGTGCCGATGACGTTTGTGCCCTTGAACATCATGTGTTCGAAGAAGTGAGAGATGCCGGTGATGCCGGGCCGCTCATTGGCCGAGCCCACGCGAGCCACCCAGCCGGTGGCGAGGGTCGGCGCATCGTGCCGCTCGTAGAGCAGCCACTTCATGCCGTTCGACATCGTCCACTCCTCGACCTCGATCCGCGGCTTTTCGGCGGCAGACACGAGTGCGGTGAGGGCCAGCAGCGGCAGGGCGAGCGCGTGCCTGGGGTTCAAGATCATGAACGTCTCCTTTGGAGGGAGGATCATAGTTGCGGGATGCCGGGAGGTGAGTGCTGCGCAGGGACGAAGCGCGAAGCCGGAGGGGCGGACGGGGATTTCTGATGACCCGCCTGACTTCGGAGCGAAGCCTCCTCACCCCCACTAGAATCCCCCGGCATGGCGGACAAAAGAACGGGGGCGATCAGCGCGTGGACGGACGTCGCCCCCGGACTCGCCATCTTTCGGCTCAAAGCTGAGGCGGGAACCTCCTTCCCCGACTACAAGGCCGGCCAGTACATCGCCCTCACCCGTGAGAACTGCAAACTCACCACGAAGGTGAAAGGCGCGGACGGCCACATCCACTACGAGCCATCGCTCAACGACGACGGTACGCCGAAGCTGCGGGCGGTGACGCACTCCTACTCGATCGCTTCCGCGCCGTACGAGACAAAGGAGAGCGGGGAACTCGAGATCTACGTGACCCTGGAGAAGATCGGGCATGGGCGCTTCGGGCGGTTCACCGAGTCGCTGTTCGCGGCGAGCCCTCACGTCGGCGACACCCTTGGCTACATGGACAGGATCGTCGGCAACTTCACTCTCGACCAGCGCGCCGCCGGAGCTTTAAACGTGGTCATGGTCGGCACGGGCACCGGCCTTGCCCCGTTCGTGGGCATGATGAAGCAGGTGGCGTACGAGACGAAGGGCGGCCATCCTTCGAACGTGAAATACACACTTATCCACGCGAATCGCACCGCGGCCGAACTCGGCTACGACGCGGAGCTGCGCGTGTTGAGCGCGGAGAAGATCCCCGGCTTCGACTTCACCTATGTTCGATCCATCAGCCGGCCCATCGCGGCTGATGCGAACGATCCGCAGCTCTGCCAGGGCCGAGCCAACAATCTGTTCCGATCGCTGCTCGGACTTCCCACCCGCGAGCAGGAGCTTCTCGATTCGGCCCACGCGAGCGACAGCCACGTGCTCGCGGCCCAGCACGCCGTCGACAAATCCACGAAGCCGGTTCTCGGCTCGGGCGTGGATGGCGGCGCGCTGCGGGCGCGCATGCCCGCGGGAACCACCACCGTGCTCACCTGCGGCAACGGCGATCTGATGGAAGACATCAAGCGGATCTGCGAGAAGGCCGGCTTCAAGTTCGAGATGGAAGAGTGGTAGCGCTCTCTTGATTCTCACCGGCCCTCCGAAAGTCACACTCCGCGCCGCGCGACCTCACGCCTACGATGGCGCCATCGCGGCCGCGCGCACGTGCTATTCGCCGCGCGTGATCGAGGATTCGGAGATCACCGACAAGCAGCGCGATTCGATCGGGCCCCTCACCTTCACCGCGGGCCACCACACCGTCTTCCAGCACGCCACCTTCGAGTTCGGTCTCGAGAACGTCTCGCGGCAGTTCGTGTGGGCGTTCCTTCACTCGCATCCCTTCTACAACTCCGAGCAGTCGTCGCAGCGTTTCGTGAAACTCGGCGAGGCCCGGGCCTACGTGCCCGAGGGTTTGTCGGCCGGAGCGCGCGCGCTCTACGAGGCGTCGATCGAAAAGGCCTGGGAGGCTTACGCGCGGCTCTCGCAGATCCTCGTGAAGGACACCACCGAGATCATCGGCGACATCCGGCACGTTTCGCCCACCGCGTCCGAGGCGCGGCGGAAGAAGGTCGCTCGCGAGGCCGAGAAGAAGGCGATCGAAGTCGCGCGCTACGTGATACCGATCGGCGCTTTTACGTCGATGGTCCACTCGATATCCGGAATCGTCCTGCATCGGTTGTATCGGATGTCGCGCTCTTCCGACACACCCACCGAGGCGAGTGCCGTGATCGGCGAAATGGTGCGGCTCGCGCGGGAGCACGATCCCGGCTTCTTCGAGCGTGTGGGCGAAGTCCCTTTCGAAGGCGATCAGATCGTGGAGTCGCGCTGGCCCCGGTCCGCGGCGGCCGCCGCTTCGACCGCGGCCGAGATCGACGCTCAACTCGGCCCGCGCGTCTCGCTTCTCGTGGATCACACCGCCCATGCCGAGAAGATCACCGCCGACGCGATGCGGGCGGTGCTTGGCCTCGACCGCTCGGCTCTCTCCGATGACGATGCCATCGAGCGCGCGCTGTCACCCGGGCTCAATCAATACCGCCTGGACGCGATGGACCTCTCGCCGTATTCGCCGCTCTCCCGCGTGTCCCATCACGCGAACTACACCTTTCTCAAGAAGCTCTCGCACACCGCCGACTCGCAGGATCAGCGGCATCGGATGACGCCGGCTTCGCGGCCGATGTTGACGCTCACGCACACGAAGGCGCCCGACGTGATCGTACCGCCCCTCATCGCGGCCAATGCCGAGGCGCTCGCGGTGTTCGAGGAAACCGTCGCTGACGCCTGGAAGGCGAAGGAGACGCTGCTCGAGATGGGCGTCAGCCACGAACACGCGGTCTACGTTCTCCCCAACGCCACCGCACTCCGCTTCCACGAGTCGGGCTCGCTCATGTATCTCGCCCACAAGTGGGTGATGCGGACGTGCCTGAACGCTCAGGAAGAGATCTATCGCGCGTCGATGGACGAGTTGGAGCAGGTTCGCGCCGTTCATCCGCGCCTCGCGAAGCACATGGGACCGCCCTGCGTCCTTCGTCGCGGAAGGATCACGCCCACTTGCACGGAAGGCGAACACTTCTGCGGCATCCCGGTCTGGCGCGATTTTCCGAACATCGTTCGGCGGTTGTAGGTTTGTAGTAGGCGCGGGCGCTGCGTGCGGAGGCCAAGGCACCGTTCCCTGAGCGCAGTGGACCGCGAGGCTCCTCTCAAAGCTTGGCGAGGCGGCAGCCTCGCTCCATCGCATAGTAAACGCCATGCGGTTCACGGAGACGAAGGGAACGCCAGGGTGCCTTGGACGCAGCTACACCACGACGCGCGGGATATGCGATCTCGCCCAGCCAATAGTGGTGGGACGGGGTTGCTTCGTCGCCGCACCAACGGAATCGCTCCTCGCAATGACGAGAGGTCCAATTTGCTTGGTAGTGCCCCCCTGTTAGCCTTCGACCCGGCGTGAACCAGGAATCCATGTTGTCCGGCTGGGGGCGTGTCTTCGGGCCGGGGCGCGAGGTGGCGTCCGAGGACCTCGAGGCGATCACGCGCGACGCGACGCTCACTCGCGGTCTCGCGCGTTCCTACGGCGACTCGTCGCTTCCCCATCCTGCGGACGGTGTGGTCGCTTCGTGCCGTCTGGCGGACCGGATCCTGTCGTTCGATGAACCCACTGGCGTTCTGCGCGCCGAATCCGGTTTCTCGCTGCTCCAGCTCAACCGCACTTTTTGGCGGCGGAACTTCGTGGCCCCGGTCGGGCCGGGCACGCAGTTCATCACACTCGGCGGCATGGTCTCGGCAGATGTACACGGCAAGGATCATCACGCCACCGGCAGTTTCGGGGCGCACGTGAGCGAGATCCGGATGCGGCTTGCGAGCGGCGAGATCGTCACCGCATCGCGCACCGAAAACACCGACCTCTTCAAGGCGACGATCGGCGGCATGGGACTACTCGGCCACATCCTCGACGTCACTTTCAAGATGCCGCGAGTCCCATCGCCATGGGTGGCGATCGAGACCGAGCGCATGCCCGACATCGACGCCTACCTCGCGGGGCTCAAGGACGCGGCGAAGCGTTTTCCCTTCACCATGGGCTGGATCGACACCCTCGGCGCTTCGGGCACGCTCGGCCGCGGTGTCCTCATGCGCGGCCGATGGGCGAGCGCGGAAGAAGCGCGGCCCGGTGTGCCCCAGCCTCTGATCCGGCCCGGCCTCCCCGTGGTTCTGCCCGACTTCGTCATCTCGCGTCTCACCGTCTCCCTCTTCAACACCTGCTTCTACGGCATTCATTCCTCGCAGCCCACGCGCAAGGTCGAGCATCCCGAAACGTTCTTCTACCCGCTCGACGCCATCCGGAACTGGAACCGTCTTTACGGCAGCCGCGGTTTCACCCAATATCAGTGCGTGATCCCCGAGGCCGCCGGGCCCGAAGGGGTCAAGAGTTTCCTGAACCTCCTGCGGCGCACCGGTGGCAGCTCGATGCTCTCGGTGATCAAGGACTGCGGCGAGGAGGGCGAAGGCCTGCTGTCGTTTCCTCTCAAAGGAACCACCGTCGCGCTGGATCTTCCAGTGCGCGACGACACGCCACGTATCGTCGAGACACTGAACGCCCACCTCATCGAACTCGGGGGCCGCGTGTACCTCGCGAAGGACCGTTTCACGAAAGCCGCCGACTACGCTCGCATGGAGAAGCGGCTCGACGCCTGGCGCGCGATCAAGCAGAAATACGATCCAACAGGTCGACTTCGGAGCGCACAATCGGCGAGACTCGCGCTCACATGAAAGTAGTGATGCTGGGCGCCACCCGCGGCATCGGCCGGTCGCTCGCCCGACTGATCGCGGTCCGCGGAGATTCGATTCACGTTCTCGCGCGAAATGCCGATGACGCAGCCAAGTGCGCCGAGGACCTCAAGGCCCGGGGCGCCGCCGCGGTGTCGACCGGGCTCTGCGATCTGATGGTCCCGGCCACGTTCTCGCCCGCACTCGACGCGGCCGACACCGCGCTCGGCGGTTTCGACACGGTCATTCTGAGCGCCGGGATCTTCGGAACCCAGGATGAACTGGGCGCCGATCGGGCCCGAGCCGCCGAGGTGCTCACCGCCAACTTCACCAACACGGTCCTCTTCTGCGAAGAGGCGCGGGTGAGGCTCCTTACGCGTGGCGGCGGACGCCTCGCGGTGTTCTCATCGGTCGCGGGAGAACGCGGCCGGAAACCCGTGGTCATCTATGGCGCGACGAAGGCCGGCCTTTCGCATTACCTCGAAGGGCTCGATCACCTCTACCGCGCCGACGGTCTCATCACGACCTGTATAAAGCCGGGTTTCGTGCGCACGGCGATGACGCAGAGGCTGAAAGAGCCGCCTTTCGCAGGCGACCCCGACGATGTCGCGAAGACCGTGCTCTCCGCCATTCTGCGCGGAGCGCCGGTCGTGTACGCGCCACCCATCTGGGCCCTGGTCATGATGGTGATCCGCCTCCTGCCGCGCGCGGTGATGCGAGCCGTGAAGTTCTAAGACTCCAGATCTGATGGACGGAACGTCCTCGACGCTGGCTCTGGCCGTCCTCACCGCCCTGGCCTTCCTTGCGCGCACCGCGGTGTTCTGGAAACGCGAGCCCGGGGGCGTCGACGCCTGGTACTACCTCGCTTATGCCCGCGCGTTCCGGAAAGAACCCGGGCTGCGCGTGCGCCTGCCCGAGTATCTGCTGCAGGACGAAGAGCAGTCGTACGCGCCCGTCTTCCCCTCGCTTCTCGGGTGTCTGCCCGAGGCGTTCCTGAAGCGGACGTACTGGGCGATCTCTCCGGCCATCGATTGCCTCACCCTGATCCTTGTCCACGCTTTCGCCCTGCGACTCACCAACTCACCGGAGACCGCCCTCATCGCCGCCGCCGCGTACGCGGTCTCCCCCGCGATGGTTTCGGAAACGCGCGCGTTGACGCCACGCAGCCTCAGCGTGCTCCTTCAGGCCGTGAGTCTCATCCTTCTGCTCCATGCCGCCGACGCGCGGGACGCGATGTCGATCGCGGCGGCGATCGCCGCGGCTGCGGTCTTGTTCCTCTCGTCGGCGACCGGACTTGCCGCGTACTTCTTCGTGGCGGCGGTTTTCTCGGCCACCCGAACGGACCTGGTCTACCTGATGCTTGGAATTGCAGGGCTCGTCGCGGCCTGGGTCCTCTCTCTCGGACACCTCGGCCGGGTCTTCTCGAACTACGTTCACGCCGTTCGTTTCCGGATTCGCAACCGGCGTACGTTCGGTTCGCATCCCATCCTGGACTCGCCGCTTTACGGCGGACCACGCCAGCCGTGGTCCGCGGGTGCTCGGGAACCCGGATTTCTGGGCGGCGGACTCGGTCCTCAGATCGTTCGGTTGATTGGCGAGCATCCTCTTGTTCTCGCCCTTGTGCTGACGCCACCCTCGAAGGATCCGCTGTATGTCTGGGCGGCATCCCTTGCCGCACTCGCGGTGGCCGGGACACTAGCCTGGCCGCTGCGCGTGTTCGGACCGGGACGGAATTTCATGAAGTCGGCGATCTTCCCGACCGTGCTGGTGGTAGCCGACGCGATCGCGAAGGCGGGCGGCCTTCGCTCACTGATCGGGGGCGCCACGTTGATTGCGCTTGCGGCCAGCGTCGCCTCCGTCGCGTTCTTCATCGTCTACATGCGGCGGAAGAAGGACGAGCTCACGGCCCATGTGCCGCCGGGACTGAGCACGCTCGCGGCCCGTTTCGAAGCGCTGGCGCCCGGAGGCGTCGCGTGCCTTCCCGGCGGCTACAGCGACTACATCGCGTATCGCACGAGGCGCCCGGTGCTCTGGGGATCGCACAGTGGGTCGCTCGACAAGTTCGAGCTTGTGTCGCCGGTCTGGCGGGAGCGCGTCGAAACCGCGGCGCGCCGGCTTGGCGTCCGATACCTGATCGTCGAGCGCGCGTATGTCGACCCCACGGTGCTGGCCCTCGACGCGGGCTGCGCGGCGATCGCCCACGAGGGTGGTTTCGATCTCTTCGATCTGCAGGCGCCATCCGCCGCCGCATGACGACGCCGAACCTCGAAGAGCTGCGCCGTTTCACGCTGCATCTCGTTCTGGTGGAGCCGGAGATCCACTTCAATACCGGCAATGTCGGGCGAACCTGCCTCGCGACGGGAGCGAAGCTGCATCTGGTCGAGCCGCTCGGTTTCTCGCTCGACGACGCACGGGTGAAGCGGGCCGGTCTCGACTACTGGCCCGCGGTGGATCCGGTGGTGTGGAAGAACTTCGCGGCGATCGAGCGCGTGCTCGCTGAACTCGGAACACCGTTCTTCTTCTCCGCGGAAGCGAAGAGGTCGTACTGGGATCAGTCGTACCGCGGACCCACGGTGCTCGTCTTCGGACGCGAGAGCACGGGATTGAGCGACGAGATCCGCGCGAAGTACGGTGAGTCGCTGGTGTCGCTTCCTCAGGTTCCCGGGTCAGTGCGCTCAGTCAACCTGTCCAACGCGGTCGCGGTCGCCGCGTATGAGGTATTGCGGCAGCGACGTTAGTGGGCACGCGCAGCGTGCCCCTACCTCGGCCAGAGAGTCGCGTCCATCAGTGCTTCCGGGTCTACGTTGATCGAATGCAGGTAGACCGAAAAGCAGACGTGCGGTGTCAGGGCTCCCAGGCCGGTCTGGCCGGACGTTCCCACCGTCGTGCCCTGGGCCACCACTTCACCCTCGCGCACGTTCACGTAACTCAGGTGCGAGAGAACGCTCACGAGTCCATGACCGTGGCCGATCACCACGGTCTCGCCCGAGAAGATCAGGCTGCGCGCGAGGAGCACGACTCCGGCGCCGGGCGAGGCCACCACCGTCCCCGGGGGGACCTCGTAGTCCACGCCGCGGTGCTGTTCGCCGATCAGACCGTCCTTCACCGGTCCCATCACCCGGCCGAAGTCCTCAGCGCCCCCGAACGGAAACGAGATCGGTTGCGCCAACGGAGGGCGCAGCGGACCGTTGTGATGCGCCTTCACGTCGCGTGTCCGGATCGCGCCAAGGAGGAAACGGCCGTGGCCGAGCGCCGCCTGGGTGGTCGCCGCGGTCGCTCCTTCCGGGGTGAGGACGCGCGTGCGGCTGGGTCGGACCGTGGCGACGACCGGGACCTGGAGACTGGTAGCACCCCCTCGACGACGGCCGCCAGGGAAGAAAAGGGAGAGCTTGTGTTCGCCAGCAGTCGTATCGAGGGCCACGGGGATGATGCCGAAAAGGCGGCCACGCTCCTGCACCAGGGAACCGCGACGGCCGTCGAGAAGCGTATTCGCGGTGGCCCAGCGCGCGTTCCGCACGCCCACACCGAACACACCGCCGGGCCGCGCGTGCGGCAGCGCCACCTCGACCACGGCGCGGCCGTAGGGATGGGTGATCCCCGGAGCCTGGACCTGGGCCGCGATGGGGCGGTCAGAGACAGACGCCAGCAGGGCCGCGCCCACGATCAGGACACGGCGGCTTCTTCCCATCATCGCGGCGGGCTCCCAAGGATCTCAACGAGCGTCCGCTCGATCTCCATCTCTTCGCCGGGAAGGACGGTTCGCAGATCGAACTGAACCGCGTCATCCTCGATGCGGACGATGATCGGTGTTTCTGCCTCACGAAGGCGCGCGGCCAAAGCACCTGCGGACATGGTCCGCGGTTTCACCACGAGCGCCGCGGAAGGCAACGCGATGTCCGGCGCGGCGCCGCCGCCCACCGCGGAGTGGACTCGGCGCACATCAACCAATTCGCCGGCGAGGCCCGCAGCGCGAAGCCGATCCCGCACAGCTTCCGCGCGCGCTTCGATCTCGGCCAGAGGGGTGGCGAGCATCCGTGGCACCGGAAGGGTCTGGCCCTGGCCGGCCTCATGGAGCGCGAGCACGGAGTCGAGGGCCGCGATCGTCATCTTGTCCACGCGAAGCGCCCGGTAGAGCGGATTGCGCCGCAGCGCGTCGATCGGCTGCTTTCGACCGACGAGCAGACCGGCCTGCGGACCACCGAGCAGTTTGTCGCCGCTCGCGGTGACCACATCCACGCCCGCGGCGAGGCTCTCGGCGATGGTGGCTTCCTGATCGAGGGGTGAGGGCATCTGATCGAGCAGGCCGCTGCCCAGATCCTCGACTACGGTGATCGAACGCTCGCGACCCAGCGCCGCGAGTTCCTTGAGATCCGCGGATTCCGTGAAGCCCACGATCCGGAAGTTCGAGGGATGCACCCGCATGATCAGGCCGGTCTGAGGCGTGATGGCGTTCGCGAAATCGGCGAGCCGCGTGCGATTGGTGGTGCCGACCTCCACGAGTCGAGCGCCGCCTTTCTTCAGGATCTCGGGAATTCGGAACGATCCGCCGATCTCCACCAGCTCGCCCCGGCTGACGAGGACCTCACGGCCCTCCGCGAAAGTGTTCACCGCGAGCAGGACCGCGGCCGCGTTGTTGTTCACGACGACCGAGGCCTCGGCATGGAGCATCGCGCGAAGACGGCCCTCGGCATGAGCCTCGCGTTGGCCACGGTCGCCTTTCTCGAGATCGAACTCGAGGTTCGAGTACGACGCGGCGATCGCGGCTACGTGCGCCGCCACCTCGGGGGACAGCGGAGCACGGCCGAGGTTCGTGTGGACCACGACCCCGGTAGCGTTGATCACGCGACGGAGCGAATGCGAGGCGGCCCTCTCGCTCGCCGCGACGATCCGTGCGTCGAGGCTCTCGAGGGCCTGCTCGAATTCAGCCGTCGCCTTCGACTCGGCGACGGTCCGGAGTTCGGCCACCCGCTCCTGCACGATGCGCTCCACCACGGCCCGGCCGCGCGCGGCAATGGCGCCCTTCACCACCGGCCGCTCCAGGAGTCTTGCGACCTGGGGAATGCGGCGGCGGAGATCGTCATCAGGCGTCATGGGGCGAGGGAAGATCTTAGTGTCGAGGTGCGGCTCGACCTAGAAACGCGGCCCGGAGCCGAGGAGTTCGTAGACGACATCGACATCGGCCTCGGACCGCTCGCCATTCGCGAAACGCGTGACCTCGCGGACGCGATCCTGCATCTCGGCCACCCCCGTCTCAAGGCGCGTCCTCTGGTTCGGACCGAAACCGCGAAGATGGACGATCACGTAACGCGTGCGCGCCTCCGCCATGACATCAAGAGCCCCGCTATCGGGGAACGAAGCGGCGGTCTCGCGGAACCTGCGAATGAGCGGCGTCTCGGCGCCCGCGAAACCGTTCACGAGGGGCTGCCAATGGCGCGTCGACCAGACCATGTAGATGCTGTCGTGAAACGCCGGCCGCGCGTAGTCCCCCGCCCCACGTGCGGGTAGTTCCGCCACGACCGTCCCCCGCGGCTGGTCCTTCAGCCACTGATAGACAGCAGCCACGGGCTCGCGGGAATCGATGACGTTCGTCCAATCGGGCGTGGGGATCGGCGCAATGCGGGCTTCGAACAGGAACAGAGCCACGGCCACCGCGGAGAGGATCGTCGTCCGGCGGAACGCGCTCAGCGCATAGCCGGCAAGCAGGGCCAGTGCGAACGCGAAGAAGATGCCCGCCCGGCCCGTGGCCCGGATGTTCGAGAAGACCGCGATGTTGTCGCGAAGAAGCGCGAACGGGCCGGGTGCTACCGACGTCCCGCGGAACCGGATCTCGGGCCCAAGGGCCAAAAGTGCGGCGGCGACGCCGAGGACGAGAACCGCGGTCACGAGGCGGCGTGCCTCGATGGAGGTGTCGCGGCGAAGGACGGCCAGGCCGACGACGCCCAGGAACACAACCACCAGACCCGGAAAGAGATTGCTCGGATCGCCGCGGAAGCTTTCGGTCAGCTCCCCCCAGACGCGGTTCCAGCGATTGGCCGCGAAGAAGGTCTCGATCGACGCCGCGTACTTGAGCGTGTCGGCGGTGGAGCGGGCGAATGCGAGGGGGCCGAGCGCCTCCCGACTCAGTGCGTACAGGGGATAGAGAAGCAGCGAGGCCGAAACGACGGTGAGGAGGCCCCTGGTGAGAAGGGCGCGATAGCGCGCGGCGGAGAGAAACGGCAGCAGGGAGATCGGGAGGAGGACTCCGAAGAAGAGACCGTGGTACCCACACGCGAGAAACGAGAGGGCGAAGAAGAGGCCGGTGCAGATCGCATCTCCGGCATTCGGGGCGAGACAGAAACGTCGCGCGAACAGGTAGACGACGGGAATCCATTGCGTGCCGAGAGTCGAGAGATGCGAGACCTGGTCGACGCGGATCGGCGAGAAGGCGAAAAACACACCGGCGGCGAGGGCGGCCCCTTGTCCCCAGCCGACATCGCGGGCGAGACGCCAGGTGAAAAGTCCGGTCAGGATCCAGGTGAGCAGGCGCGCCACATTGAAGAGAAAGATGGCGTCGTCGGTGAACCAGGAGAGCGGGAGGACGAGAAGGCCGGTGCCGAGCACCGGCTCGTCCATGAAGAAAGTAAAGCGGCTCGGCGCGTAGAAGTTGCCGTGCGGGAGCGATGCAGGGTCGTTCTGGATCGTATGCGTCTGCCAGCCCACCGCCCACGCGAAGTAGGCGGCGTCGCCCGCGTCGATGATCCGAAGGCGCGCCGCGAAAGGCCAGGTCATGGCCACGGTCAGCAGGGTGAAGAGGGCCAAAGCCCCTCCCCACTCTTTGGCGCTCGGTCGATTCAAGACACGGGAGCGTAACAAACGCCGGCCCCGCGGCTCTCGAGCCTTCTCCAGCTACTCGGCTTTGGGCGGGGCTCCGCGCAGTCTCTCGTAGACGCGGACGAGGGCGAATACGACGGACGCGACGATCAGGAAGTCGAAGGAGGACTGGATGAAGTTGCCGTACTTGAACGTGGCCTCGCCGAATTTCAGCGCCAGGTCCTTGAAGTTCACGCCGCCGAGGATGACGCCGATGAGCGGCATCACCATGTCGTCGACGAGCGACGTGACGATCTTCCCAAACGCGGTGCCGATGACCACGGCCACCGCCAGCTCGACAACGTTGCCCCGCTGAAGAAAGACCTTGAAATCGTTCAACATGACGCTCACACCTCGTTTGAAGAGTTGGAAAACGACCGCGCAATTCCGGCCGCCGGCAGGCTAAGGGGCGCGTCCTCTCGCGTCAAATCGTTAAACTGCGCCATCGTCATGACTCCAGGCGCTCCCAAAGCCCTCCTCACCGGGTTCCCCGGCTTCCTCGGCGAGAGACTTCTTCCCCGCCTTCTCGAACTCCATCCGGAAACCGAGTTCCGCTGCCTCGTTCAGCCGAGGTTTCGCGATCAGGCCGAAACCGAATTGGCACGCCTCGGCATCGCTGCGAACCGCGCCGGCCTCGTCGAAGGCGACATCACCCAGGAAGGCCTCGGCATCGAAGCGTCTCGGCGCGCGTCGATCCTCAACAGCCTCGACTCGATCTACCACCTCGCCGCGGTCTACGACCTTGCAGTGAGCGAGGACTTCGCGCGCAAGGTCAACGTCACGGGCACGCGAAACATGATCGCGTTCGCGAAAGCCGCCCCCGGATTCAAGCGTTTCCACCACGTCTCCACCGCCTACGTTTCGGGAACTTTCGAGGGGGTTTTCCGCGAGACCGACCTCGACCGCGGACAGAGCTTCAAGAACCACTACGAGTCCACCAAGTTCGAATCCGAAAAGGACGTCGTGGCCAGCGGCCTGCCCTTTACGGTCTACCGTCCCGGCGTGGTGTGGGGTGACTCGCGCACCGGCGAGACCGCGAAGTTCGACGGCCCATACACCGTGATGGGCGCCATGGAGAAGATTCCCTTCGTTTTCCTCGAGGGACCGCGGGACGCCACCATGAACGTCGTGCCGGTGGACTACGTGATCGAGGGCCTGGCGCGACTGTCGGCCTCGCCTTTGAGTCTCGGCAAGACCTACAACCTGACCGACCCCGACGGCAAGGACGTGCGCAGCTTCACGCGTCTGATGGCGAAGGCGCTCGGCCGCTCCTACATCTATGTGCCGCTGCCCCTGCCCGTCGTTCGTGCCGCGGTCTCGTTGCCCATGGTTCAGCGAATACTCGGCCTCATCCCCGAATCCATCGCGTATTTCGGGCATCGGTGCCGCTATGACGCCTCGCAGGCGAGAACGGATCTTGCGACCCTCGGTCTCGCCTGCCCAAAGATGGAGTCCTACATCGACGTCATCGTGAAATTCTTCCGCGCCAACCGGGACCGCGTCCGCAAGACCGCGATGGTCTAGGGGCGGATCGCGGACGTGGTCGCTCTTCTTCTCCTCCTTTGGGTGTCGCTCGCCGGGGCACTGCTCGCGCGACGGCTCGACGAGACCTCGACGCGCCTGTCCGAGACACTGGCGCTGGGTGCGGCCCTCGGTTTCGCCTTGTTCGCGGGCTGGGGCTTCATCCTCGGCTGGATCTTCGGCCTCACGCAGGTCACGGTGCTCGTCGCCGCGCTCCTGACCATGGGCCTCGGCGTCACACTCGGGGCGCCGGCCGCGTTCCTTGCGTCAGGCCGGGCGGCGGTGCTCCCCGACTGGCGCATCCTCTTCCTCGTCCTGCTGAGTGTGCTCGCGGTCGCGCGTCTGGCCGATCGAACTCTCTTCGAAACGGAAGGCGGCATCGTCACCGGAGCGCGACACAATCTGGGCGATCTGCCCTTCCACATGGCGATCGCGGCGGGCTTCGCTCACGGCGACAACTTCCCGCCCGATCATCCTGAGCTCGCCGGCGTGCCTCTGACCTACCCATTCTTTTGCGATCTCGTCTCCGGCATGATCGTCGCGGCCGGCGGGTCGTGGCGCGACGCCTTTTTCTGGCCGACCCTGTTTCTCGGCCTTGCCGTCGTGGTGGCGCTCGTTCGGTTCGGCGAAGCGGTCACTGGATCGCGCTCCCTCGGCCGCGCGGCGGCGGCGCTCACGTTGCTCTCGGGAGGGTTCGGCTTCCTGGCCTTCACGAGCACCCAGGCGGTGACGTCGTGGTGGGCGGGCGGGCCCGATCTCACCATCAACGACTCGGGGACGCGGTACGCCAATTTCGTGATCACGCTCTTCATTCCGCAACGCTCGATCCTGTTTGGATGGCCGCTCCTTTTCTTCGCCCTCGCCCTGCTCGTGGAAAGCTTCAGGAAGGAGGAGGGCTCGGCGCCACCGCCTCCCCGGTTGTGGCTGCGCGCGGGACTGATCGGCTCGCTCCTGCCCCTCGTCCACTCGCACTCCTTCGTGGTCCTCGGCTTCTGCGCGCTCTTCTTCGCAGTCCGGACGGATCTGACCCATGCTTTGGCGTTTGCCCGCGGTCTTCTCCCCCTCGCCGTTCCCGCCATCCTTTTCATGGCCACGCGCAATTCGCTCTCGACCACCACGTTCTTCGCGTGGCAGCCCGGCTTCGACGGGGGGGGCGCCCAGCCGCTCCGCTATTGGCTGATGAACGCGGGACTCTTCATCCCGCTGGCTCTGTTC
>CAYNHK010000124.1:0-7325 GCA_964396875.1 uncultured Acidobacteriota bacterium
GGCCGACTCGTTCACACTCTTCACGAGCGCTGAGCCTTTCGAGAGCAAGGCCGCGGAACTGCGGTACAACATCAACAGCAATCAAGGCTTCAGGTCTGTCCGACCCATGACGCGAGAGGGGTCCAGGGTTACCGCGGGCATGTCTCCCGATGTCCAGGCGGCTTTCGCCGCCAACACCAACCCCTCCGTCGTCTCCTCGAACCTGCGCCAGCGGCTCTTCAGCCTCGTCTCCACCATCAACACAATGCGATCGCTGCCGGGCCGCAAGGCGCTGGTGTTCGTGAGCGAAGGATTCGCGTCGCTTTCGACCGGAGCCGGCCCCCTGGGATTCGACTCACCCCTCACCACGCTCTTCACCGTGGATTCGGACGTGCGCGAGGCGATGCGCCTGATCACCGAGGTCGCGAACCGGGCCTCGGTCGTTCTGTACACCGTCGATCCCCGCGGCCTCTTCGCCGACTTCCCAAGCGCCGAGGATGACCCGGATGCCGCGCTGATCGGCTCGATGATGCAGACGCGCTGGTTCGACCGGGTTCACACCCAGGGTTCGCTCCAGGAACTCGCCGGAGCCACGGGCGGTCTCGCGGTCATCAATCGAAATGACCTTCAGGGCGGCTTCAGCGACATCCTCCGCGACCAGAGCGCTTATTACCTGATCGGCTTCGAGCCCACTGAGAAGACCTTCGTCAAATCATCGGGCCGGGCGAAATTCCACAAGATCAAGCTGAGGGTGAACCGTCCCGACGTCCGCGTTCGTACCCGCGCCGGCTTCTACGGGGTCACCGACGAGGAAGTGAACAGCCGGGCGCCCATGCCCCTGACCGCGCCCGAAACCTACTGATCGCGAGGGTTCGTGGCCGCCCGCCCGCCGATCCGGCGACCGATTTCGATGGTCTTGAAGCCATTCTCGCCCCAGCCAATCACGAACACGCTGAAGCCCTGCTTCATGCGCATCTCGATGTCCTCGGCGCGAGCGGGATAGCCGCAGGGGACGTTGAATTCCTTGCAGGCCGCGAGGACCGATTGAATCGCGGCCTCCCAGGCAACGGTGTCGACCACGCGCTCGCCCTTGTCGTTGGTTGAAGTGAAGACGCCGCGAAGCGTCCCCGCGCCGGGGAAGAGGACACCGATCCCCGGCACCGCGGCGATCTCCCGAACCCTGGCGAGACCCTCCCGGCTTTCCACGATGGTGAAGTTCACCAGCTCGCCCTTCGCATTGAGCGGCCACAGGTCGGCTTTCTCGCGATACTCCTTCTCGCTCATGCCCCAGAACGCGGGGGCCGTCCCGACGCTCTCCGCGCGCGTGCCGCCTTTCGATCTGAATCGCATCGCGGCAAGGCCCGCCTTCACTTCATCGGCGCTCTGGACATCCACGAAGACCACGCCGCTGACCCCGAGGTCGAGCTGGCGGCCGATGCGCTCGACGGCCTTCGCAGGATCGGGGGCGATCTCATTCATCTTCACCATGAGCGGATGAGTGAGACGCAGGACGGGCGTCTTCGCCAGCACGCCGGCCTCGCTCATCGCCTTCGCGAACACCGCGAACTCCGGCAGCGCCTTCTCGAAGTCACCCTCCATGCTCCCGTCGAAGATGTAATCGGTGGCCCTGTTCGCGACGGCCTCCTTCGCGAGTTCGAGCGGTGTCCTGGGCGGAACCGGAGAGGGCGCTGGCGCGCCCGGAGGGGTGAATCGACGATTGCTCGGGGCGTAGAGGCCGAAGACCGGCCTCTTCTGCTCGAGCAGATCGACGATCGGGTTGTGGTGCTTGCGGACCTCGGCGGGCGGCTGGGCCGGTGAGGAGACGGCTGCTCCAAGAATGCTCAGGCAGGCCACGGCGGGAATGAGTCGAGAGTGCATGGTTTCCTCGTAATGCCGCCCGAATGGACGCCGAGCATAACGGGCCGGCCGTGCCTCGGACCATTCAAAGTCATGAACTCCGGAACTTTGGCGGCGGCCCTGCCGTATCCCTGAACAACCTGGAGAATCTTCGATGAGTTTCAAGAACGACGTGGTTCTGAGTTTGCGCCGCCTGCGAAAGGACCTCAGCTTCACCGGCATTGCCGTGGCCATCCTGGCCCTCGGGATCGGCGTCAATACGGCGATCTTCTCGCTGGTGAACGTCATCCTCCTCAGACCCATCACCGGGGTCCCCGCCGACCGGATCGTGGGCCTCTTTCACAAAGATGAGACGCGGCCCGACACGTATCGCGCCTTCTCGTATCCCGACTATCAGGACATCCGCGCGGGCAACGAGAGTTTCGAGAGCATCATGGCCCACAACTTCGCGATGGTGGGTCTCACCGAGGGGGACGTGACACGGCGTGTCTTCAGCGATGTGGTTTCTTCGAACTATTTCCAGACTCTCGGCGTCCGCCTGCACCGCGGGCGCGCCTTTTCGGCCGACGAGGAAATCCCCGGCCGCGAGGCGCCGGTCGCGATCATCGGCTACGGGCTGTGGAAGTCCATGGGCGAAAACGACGCCATCCTCGGCTCTCAGATCCGCATCAACGCGCGGGACTTCACGATCGTGGGCGTGACCCCGGACGGCTTCAGCGGCACCATGGCCTTGGCCGCGCCCGAAATCTGGCTGCCCATGAGCATGTACGACATCACGCTCAACGACTTCCAGAAGGCGGGCGTCGCAGGGGGCGAGAAACTCGCCGATCGAACCCACCGCAACCTCATCCTGGTCGGCCAGTTGAAACCGGACGTGACCATCGAGAACGCCTCGGCCCAGGTGAAGCTCATCGGCACGCGGATTGCCTCCGCCTTCCCCGCCGAAAACAAGGACCACACGATCACCCTCGCTCCCCTCTCCCGGATGTCGGTGAGCACAAACCCGCAGTCGGATACTCCGATTGCCGCCGCCAACGCCATCCTGCTCGCGCTCGCGAGCGTGGTCCTGATCGTGGCCTGCTTCAATCTCGCCAACATGCTGCTCGCGCGCGGTGAAGCGCGGCAGAAGGAAATCGCTCTCCGCCTGGCCCTCGGCTCGGGCCGATGGCGCGTGGTGCAGCAGCTTCTCACCGAAGGATTCGTGCTTGCCGTCCTGGGCGGCGCGCTTGGCCTCGGCCTCGCCTATGCGTTGACCCGGCTTCTGGTGTCGTCGTTCATCGCGGTGGCGCCCCTCGCCATCGTGTTCCCGATGACGCCCGACGTTCGCGTCCTTGGCGTCACTTTCCTCTTCTGTCTGTTCGCGACGGTGGTCTCGGGCCTCGGCCCCGCGATGAAACTCTCCCGGCTCGACGTGTTCCCGCAGCTCAAGGAACAGGCGGGGGACGGCGGCGCCCTTTCGAGCGCCCGGGGCCGCTTCTGGCTGCTCGCTCCGCGCAACGTCCTGGTCGTTCTGCAGATCGGCCTGAGTCTGGCGCTCCTCGCGACGGGCGGCCTGTTCGTCCGAGGGTCCCTCGCCGCGGCCGAGTCGGATCCCGGCTTCCGTCTCGACTCCGGTCTCCTCTTCGAACTCGACCCGTCGCTTGCCGGTTATGACACCGCCCGCTCTCAGCAGACCTACGGCGCGGTCCTCGATCGCGTGCGGAACTTCCCGGGCATCGAGAGCGCCAGTGTGGCCTCCACGGTTCCCTTCGGCGCCTTCTCCAGTTCGAGGCGAGTGCGAAAGGCCGGCGAGCCGGAGAAGGACGGGGCCGGAGCCCCCATCGGCATCAATGCCCAGCACGTTCTCATCGGGACGGACTATTTCAAGTCCCTCGGTCTCACCATGCTGCGCGGCCGTGAGTTCGACGCGAGCGAAGAGACCGGTGTGACCGGACTCAGACCCGTGATCATCAGCGAGCCGCTGGCGAAGCAACTCTTCGGCAACGAGGATCCAATCGGCCGCGCGGTGCAGTTCGGAGTCGGGGGCGGCCCGGGCAAGGGCGTCGCCATCGCGCAGGACGGCACGAATCAGATCACCACCGACGCCCTGCAGGTCGTGGGCGTGGCTCCGGGCCTTCGTCACAGTCTCTTCGACGCCGCCCCCGTCCCGTTCTTCTACGAGCCCGTCGGCGCGAACTTCCAGTCGGGACTGAACCTGCACGTGCGACTCAAGAGCGACAAACCCGCCGAGGCTTCGGCCATGCTTCAGAGGATCCGCGGCGAACTTCGAACCCTCGATCCCAATCTGCCCGTGGTCTCCGCGGCGACACTGCAGTCGTTCCGCGATGACAGTCTTCCGCTTTGGGCGGTGCGCAGCGGCGCGCGCATGTTCTCGCTCTTCGGCCTCGCGGCCCTGATCCTTGCGATCATTGGCATCTACGGCCTCAAGTCCTACGTGGTTGCCCGCCGAACCCGTGAGATCGGAATCCGAATGGCGCTCGGCGCGACGTCGCGGGGCGTCGTCGAGTTGATCCTCCGCGAAGGCGTGGCCCTGGCCGCCGCCGGCCTCACTCTCGGTGTGGTGCTCGCCCTGGGCGCCGGACGTCTGGTGAGCTCGATGCTCTATCAGGTGAGCCCGTTCGATCCGCTGGTGTTGACCCTCGCCTTCGCGGTCCTCGCCGCCGCCGCCCTGGTTGCGACATACGTCCCCGCGCGACGCGCGACGCTCGTCACCCCCGTCTCCGCGCTACGTCACGAGTGACGCGCGCCGCTCGACTGCCGCTCGTCATCGACCACGGCCACCGAGAGCGAGAGCGCCGCGTCCAGTAGCGCGGGAGTCTCCTCGGCCTCGAGGGGCGGTCGCACGGCGCGCACCAGCACCGCTCCCGAACCGATCTCCACGACCAGGCCGGCCATGGAGTGCGAGTCACGAAGTTCCCCGGCCTTCCGAAGCGCCGCGGCGGTCCGCGGGCCGATCTTTGTCTGCGCTTCCTCGAGCCCGTGCACGGACGAATTCACGCCCGACCTCCAGAACTCGACTCGACAGGACACGGGCGCCACGTCCAGTTGAACCAGCGCGCCGGTGTTCCACTTACGGGGCGTCGCGCAATACTCGAACACGCTGAAGTCGAATCCCCGCTCTCGACCTTCCACGACGTTCCGCAGCAATCCGGCCCAACTGACCTGCTCGAAGCGTGTGTACGGATCCCGGCCGTCGCTTGGGACATACCCCAGGAACCGCCACTGCCGAGTCTCGGCAAGTTCGCGGAGTCGACGACGACGCCTCACGTCCCCCACAAGAGTCCGGGTCAGAGAGACGAGGCCGAAACCCATCATCCCGAAAAAGATCACCTGTACGAGGGGGTCAAGCCGTGAGTCGAAGAAATAGTCCATGCCGCGGGCGACAAAGGCAGGATACCTTGGAGGCCCACGGGTACAATCCGCCGCATGCTTGAAATGCGTCGGCTCTCCGCGTCGTTCCTTCTCGTCGTTTTTCCGCTGTCGCCGAGCCTCGCGCGGGCGCAGAGCGTCTCGAAAACGCCGGCGGGATACACCAGGGCCACCGCGGAGGCGAATGCGCGGTTCGAGAGGGTCCTTCTCGATACGCCCACACCCGAAAACGCGCGACGCTGGCTCTTCCAGCTGACCGAAGAGCCGCACGTCGCGGGCACGCCCGCGGAGAAGAAGGTCGCCGACTGGGTGGCGGGCAAAATGAAGGAGTTCGGCCTCGACGTCGAGATGGTCAAGTACGACGTGTTCCTCAACCATCCGAAACACGTGTCGCTGAAGATGACCGAGCCGCGGGTGGAAGAACTGTCGTTGATGGAAGACAACGTCCCCCAGGACAAGGACTCGACCGCGCGCGGACAGTTCCCTGCGTTCCATGGGTATGGCGCCTCGGGCAAGGCCGGCGGCCAGATCATCTACGTGAACTATGGCTCGCCCGCCGATCATGAGCGCCTCAAGTCGATGGGCCTTTCGGTCGAGGGCAAGGTCGCGCTCGTTCGTTATGGTGGCGCGTTCCGCGGCCTCAAAGTGAAAGAGGCGCAGGAGCGGGGTGCGGTCGGCGTGATCATCTTCTCCGACCCGGCCGACGACGGCTACATGCGCGGCGACATCTATCCCGACGGCCCGATGCGTCCGCCCTCGGCGATTCAGCGCGGCTCCGTTCAATACCTCTCGCTTCAGCCGGGCGATCCGTCGACCCCGGGCGGCCTTCCTTCGACCGCCGGCGCGAAGCGCATCACGCGGGATCAGATGAACAACGTTCCGAAGATCCCGTCGCTCCCGATCTCCTATCGCGAGGCCGAGAAGCTCCTGCGTCAGCTCGGCGGACCACGCGTCCCGAACGACTGGCAGGGCGGACTGCCCTTCGCGTACCACGTGGGGCCGGGCGGCGCCGCGGTGGAGATGGATGTTCAGATGGATGAGGGCTTGAAGCCGATCTACAACGTCATCGCAAAGATCCAGGGCACGACCGATCAGGTGGTGGTGGTGGGAAATCACCGCGACGCGTGGACGCCCGGAGCGGTCGACCCCAACTCGGGCACCGCGGCCATGCTCGAAGCCGCGCGCGGCCTCGGCGCCGCAGTCAAGGCAGGCTGGAAGCCGAAGCGCACCATCCTGCTCTGCTCGTGGGACGCCGAAGAGTACGGGCTCGTAGGATCGACGGAATGGGCCGAGGAGAACGCCGCGATGCTGCAGAGCAAGGCGGTCGCTTATCTCAACATCGACGTCGCGGTGACCGGCCCGAACTTCGGTTCCTCGGGGACCCCTTCCCTGCGCGATGCCGTGCGCGAGGCGGTCAGCGCCGTGCCGGAGCCGCGCAAGGGTGGAACGGTGGGCGAAGTGTGGGAGCAGCGATCGAAGGCGTCCTGGGCCGCCGCCGAACCGGTTCATCTCGACGGCAAGGACGCCCCGTTCGAACTTCAACTCGGCCGACTGGGCTCGGGTTCGGACTACACCGCCTTCATCGACCACCTCGGCATCCCTTCCGTCGACGGCGGCTTCGGCGGCGATTACGGGGTCTATCACTCCGTGTACGACAACTTTTTCTGGATGCAGCGCTTCGGCGACCCTGAGTTCCTCTATCACCAGGCCGCGGCCCGGTACCTCGGCCTCCTCACCATGCGCACCGCCACCGCCGATGTGGCGCCGCTGCGTTTCTCGAACTACGGCCACGCCATGAAGGAAGACCTCGATGAGATCCGCACCGATGTAGTGCGGCGCGCCCGCACCGTCTCCGCGACGCCGTTCAATCCGGACTTCTCCACGCTGCTCAAGGCGGTGGGCGACCTCGATGCCGCGGGCCGCGCTGCGGATGCCGCGACGGAAGCGCTCCTCGCGTCGGGCGCCGCCGCCTCGTTTGCGAAGATGAGCGACGCTCTCAATCAGGTGGAGCGCGCCTTCCTTAATAAGGATGGACTCCCGGGACGCCCCTGGTTCAAACATCAGCTCATCGGACCCGGCCTCACCACGGGCTATGCGCCGTGGCCCTTCCCCGCCCTGCG
>CAYNHK010000124.1:7425-14072 GCA_964396875.1 uncultured Acidobacteriota bacterium
TACGAGGCCCCGCACCCCGGGATGCAGGTGAACCCCAACCGGATCGCCTCGCAGAACATGGTGCTGCGGGTGCCCTTGAATCCGCAGGTGGGGACAGCGAGCGACACGCCTATGGGCATCATGGGCGTATCGATCAACGGCATCGCCCTCTTCAACCAGTACGCCGCGCAGCAGGCGCCGCTCACCAATGAGATCGGGACCTTCGATCGGTTCAACGGGCATCCGCAGCAGAACGGGATGTACCACTATCACATCGAGCCGCTATACCTGACCGCGCAAGGCTCGAGCCGGCTCCTGGGCGTTCTGCTCGACGGCTTCCCGGTCTACGGAACACGCGATGCGGGCGGCGCTGTTCCATCGGGCCTCGACACCTGCAACGGCCACGTCGGGACCACGCCGGAATTCCCCGGCGGGATCTACCACTACCACATCGTTGCAGCACCTCCCTACATCGCCGGCTGCTTCCGCGGCCAGCCGGGTACAGCGAGCTAGCAGTGTGATGAAGGGTTCATCACACTGCGTATCCCGGCGAAGGCCGGGATCCACAATCCGTCTCATGGTCGCCGCGTTCATGGGTCTCGCCGGATTCGCACAGGCCGGAGGTCTGGTGCCCGGGAGCCCGGACCGCATCGAGCAGATCTTTGGCGCTCATTCGAAACTCCTCTCGCAGACCACGTTCCGCGACGGCCGGAAAGTCGGGCGGCATGTGGCCTACTGGCCGGAAGGCGGTCGCAGAGTCGAAGCCTTCTACGACGGTGACGTTATCCATGGCGTCTACCGGTCCTGGCATCGCAATGGTCAGCCCGCCGAATTGAAGAATTACGTTTCCGGCCGGGAGTCCGGCCTCCAGCAGGCCTGGACCGACAAAGGAGATCTGTTCCTCAACGTCGAGGTCAGGAACGGCCGCCACTACGGCCTGATCAACTCCAAACCGTGCGTGCCGGTCGCGGGAGAGACGTGATGAAGGCCCGCGCCACGCTCCTGATCGCGGCTGCCGCAGCGGGGGCGGCCTTCGCCTATCCGTTGACGTGTTCGACGAAGACCGCTCCCAGCACACTGCCGTTCTACGAGAGCCGCGACTTCACACCCCGATGGTCTGCGGTGGAGCATCGCGTGGCGCCCTTTCGACTTCTCGATCAGGACAATCGGGACTTCACGGAGCGCGACCTCGACGGAAGGATCCACGTCGCGAGTTTCCTCTTCACGTCGTGCCCGGGTGTGTGTCCGACCCTGGTGGAGCGGCTCAAGCCGGTGCAGGCGGCGATAAGGGGCGGCGAGAACGTGGTGATGGTCTCTTACAGCGTGACGCCGCGAACGGATACCCCCGCGGTGCTCGCCGAATTCGGAGCCTTGCGCGGCATCGATCCCGAGACGTGGCGGCTTGCCACCGGCGATCTCGCGGAGATTCAACGCGTGATCCGCGCGTCGTACTTCGCCGACGATGAACGCGGCGGGCGCGAAGGTGGGGAGAGCCGGCTCATTCACACCGAAAAAGTGCTCCTCGTGGACACCCAGCGACGCCTGCGCGGGATCTACAACGGCACGCACGCGTTCGAGATGGAACGCCTCATCGAGGATATCGAGGCGCTGCGCCAAGAGACGGCGGCGCGCTGATGACCTTCAGACTCCCGGCTGACCTGGATCGGTCTGGTCGAGAAGGGCGAGCAGCGCGTCGAGTCTGAACGCCTGAACTTCAACCAGAAGGGCTCGGCCCAGGGTCTCATCTTCGGCTCTGACGCGCTCCACCGTGGACCGGATTCGCCGCACGTGACCCGACGAAAGCGCGTCGCGCAGATCACGCCGGAGCTCAGCCGGCATGTCGCGCAACCCGGAGGCGAGGGCTCTGACGTGGTGGGCCGACCCGGCTTCGGTGTTCTCAGATTCCTCGTGGAGAAACCGCACGTTCAGGTGGTGGGCGATCTTCTCGAAGACCGTGCCCACGCGAAACGGCTTGGCCACGAAGTCGTCGGCGCCGCACTCGAGCATCTCTTCGCGCTCGTGTTCGAAGGCTCCCGCGGTCAGAGCGAGGATCGCACAACGCGGGATCCCCCCCGCAGACTCGATTTCCCGGATGCGGCGCGTGGCCTCGAGGCCGTCCATCACCGGCATGCGCACATCCATGAAGATCAGAGCCGGACGCCACGCTTCGAAGCGCTCGACCGCCTCGCGTCCGTTCGAGGCTTCCTTCACCTCGAAGCCGGTCGAGGTCAGCAGCTGCTGGAGCACAAGGCGGTTCTCGCCGGTGTCATCCACCACGAGAATCCGCACCGCGGTCTGTCCGGGCTGAAGGCCGATGACTCGCCTCTCGGGGGCTTCCGGGGCCTGGTCGGAGGCCGGCAGAGCGACCTCGAAGGCGAATGTGCTGCCGAGGTCTATCTCGCTCCGGACCTCGATGTCGCCGCCCATCAGGTTCACGATCTGTCGGCTGAGGGCGAGGCCCAGGCCGCTGCCCTCGTTCGAACGCCTGCCGCTGGCGGTCTGTGAAAACACGGAGAAGAGGTTCGGCAACTCGGAGGCAGCGATCCCATGCCCGGTGTCCGCAACCTCGAAACGGACGCGGCCCCCCGCGGCCCTGACCTTGAGGGTCACGGATCCCCGATCCGTGAACTTGACCGCGTTCCCGAGGAGGTTGATCAGAACCTGATGGAGTTTCCCTTCGTCGCCTCTCACCACGCCAGGCAGATCCGGGTCGAGGTCGAAGTTCAGTTCGAGGCCGCGAGCCTCGGCGCGCACGCGGATGATCGAGCGAAGGGATTCGAGAAGGCCGGGCAGGTCGAAGGACCTGACCGCGAGGGACATGGCCCCGGCCTCGATCTTCGACAGGGACAACACATCGTTGATCAGGCTCAGCAGATGTTCGCCCGAACGATGGATGATCCGCACGCTCTCGCGGTCCTCTCCACGCAGCGAGTCGCGTCGCTCGAGAACCTGGGCGAAACCAATGACCGCATTGAGCGGCGTGCGGAGTTCGTGGCTCATGTTCGCGAGGAACGTGCTCTTGGCGCGGCTCGCCTGGAGGGCCGCGTCTTTCGCCAGGAGTGCCGTTTGTTCCGACTCCTTCAGGCGATGGACGGCCTCCCCTAGTTCAGAGGTGCGGGCGGAGATGACCTGCTCGAGTTCCAGGTTTCGCCGGCGCGCCGCGGCGAGACGCCAGCGCACCACGAAGGACACGACGCCCATGAGGAGCGTGGCGTAGAGAAGGAGGGCCCACCACGAGCGCCATGGCGCCGCGCGGACCGAGAACCCAAGTCGGCGGGGACCGGAGACCACGCCCCGCACATCGCGGCCCCAGACGTTGAACTCGTAACGCCCCTCGGGGAGGCTCGTGTACTCCTTCTTCACGTCCGCGGTCCAGGCCGAAGGTTCGGCATCAAAGCCCTTGAGCTGCGTCCGGTAGCGCGAATCCTCGTCGCGAAAGAAGTTGAGCAGGGCGAACTCGAAGGTCACGTTGCCCTGGTCATGGGCAAGCAACGCCGCCTCGCCCAGCGGCGCCCCCGACTTCGACAAAACGGCGTGCTCGATCCGCAGCGGAGCGGGGGCGGTTGCGGCCGCGGCCACCGGATCGAGCACGGCGGCGCCCCCGATGGTGCCCACCCAGATCCGCCCTTGCGAATCCACCATCGACGCGCCCGTGTTGCATTCCGCGGACGGCAGGCCATCGTGGGTGGTGAAGACGTAAATCGTGTACTCCGAAGGATCCTCGGGGGTCGGAGCACGGGGAGTCAGGCGCGCGACGCCTTTGTTGGTGCACAGGTAGAGGCGTTGATGCGTGTCCTGCCGAATCTGGTACACCGTGTTGTTGGGCAGCGCAGGGGACGTTTCGGTCGTGAGCGTCTTGAAGGTCGGCGCGGGCTCATCGAGATCGAGGCGCGCGACGCCGCCCCGGGTACCCACGAACAGACGCCTGCGTCCTCCTTCGTTCACTTCGATGAGAGAGAGGACGGCGTCCGCGGGTAATCCCTGAGCGGTGGTGAAGATTGTCGTCTTCGAGGCCTCCAGTCGGGCCAGGCCCCGCTCCGTCCCGATCCAGAGCACGCGCGGCGCGCCCGGCGCCCCGGTCTCGGCGACCGTGTTCACGCGCGGATCGGGCAGGCCCACCTCGGCGGTGACGTCGCGGATACGTCCGCTTTCGATCCGGCCGAGACCATCGCCCGTGCCCACCCAGATCGGAACATCTCCACCGATGCCGACGCTCGCGATCATCGTGTTGACCGTGGCCCCGGGCAGCCCGTCGCGGGCATTGAAGAACGACCAACGACCTTCGCGCAGGGCGGCGAGGCCCGCGGTGGTGCCCACCCAGACCGTGCGGCCGGCCGAGGGCGAGCGCGTTTCGAGCAGGCTGAGCACAGAGTCGGAACCGGGTTTTCTGTCGCCCGAAAAGTCGGTCCGTTCGTTCCCAAGCAGGCGCACAACCCCGCCGCGATTGGTGCCCACCCACATCGCGGAGCGCCCGTCGGGCTCGCGGGTTTCGAGCAGCGCATAGACCGACGGGTCCTTCAGAAATCGCGGCGCGTCGAACGTCGTCCAACCGTCCCTCTTCCATCGCACCAGTCCTCCGCCCGACATGCCCAGCCACAGAGAGGTTTCGCCTCCGCCCGCAGGCGTTTCCGCAAGGCTCCAGATACCATCCGCGGGAAAGCCGGACTCGGCCGCGAACGACTGCACGCGGCCCGCCTGAATTCGGACCAGCTGGCGCTGCGCGCCCAGCCACAGGGTTTCCCGGCCGTCCCGCTCGCGCGTGGACAACATCGCCTGGATGGAACCCACGGCGCGAACATCGAGGGGCACGGACTTCCACTGGTCCTGGTCGAAACGGAGCAGCCCCGTGAACGTGACCGCGGCGACCAGACTCCGGCTTCCATCGAGCGCGGTGGTGATCGCGAAGCCGCGCACTGGATTCACGGAAGGGGCGGACGTGGGCGCCAGGTGGAAATAGGTCCACTCGCCGCCTCGGAAGCGCAGAATCCCGTCACGGGTGCCAACCCACAAGGCGACGACTCCACCGTCCTTCTCCTCGAACATGCTGTAGACACGGTTCGATCGCGCCCGCGCGCCGAGCGGCACGCCGCGGAAGCGTTCTCCGTCGAATCGGGCGATCCCGTCCGCGGTTCCCACGAGCACCGCCTTAACGCCGGTCACCGCCGAGCTTTCGAAGAGCGACATGATCTCGGGGTTTGGAACCCCTTCGGCGGTCGAGTAGACGGTCCAGGCGCCCTGGCTCAGGCGCACCACGCCACCGCCGCGCGTTCCGAACCACAACGCGCCATCCGAGCCCACGAGAATGGCGTTGATCCAGTTGGAAGGACATCCCCGGGGCATGGCCACCGTGGTCCAGGTCCGCCCGTTGTAATGGGCCGCGCCGTCCTTGGTCCCGACCCACAACACTCCTTCGCGATCGAACACGATCGAGGTGATCGCGTTCTGCGGGAGGCCGTCGCGATCCGTGAACACGCGCAGCGGCAGGCGGCCCGTGGTGGACCACTCCGCGAACGAGGTTTGGGGCCAGGAGAGAGAGGTCAGGAGAAGCGCGCCAAACGCGGCGCGCATCGAACGAGTCATCGGCCGCGCGCGCTCAGGCCGAAGGCGGCACTTCGCAGATGGCCTCCGTCTCGAGGTCACGAACCACGCCGCGCTTTCGGCCGGCCTTCTTCGCCTGATACAGGCCCTCGTCGGCCGCGCGAATGGCGCCGTCGAGGGAATTCAGTGGGGAGGGAATCAGGGTGACCGCGCCCACGCTCACGCTCAGACCGCCGGCTTTCTCGAGACCGGGGATCTCGAGGCTCGCGATCGCGTTGAGCACGCGGGCGACGAACTGGCGCGCGCCGTCGGGATCGACCTCGGGCAGGAGAAACGCGAACTCCTCGCCCCCGTAGCGGGCCACGAGTTCGCCCGGCCGCCGACACAGGCGCTGCAGGGCGCCGGCCACGAGCCGCAAACAGGTGTCTCCTCCACCGTGACCGTGCCGATCGTTGAACGCCTTGAAATGGTCGATGTCGGCAATGGCGAGGGTGAGGAGATGCGAACCCCGCAACGAGCGACGCCACTCCTCCTCGACGACCTCGTCGAACCGGCGGCGATTGGCGATGCCGGTCAGGGCATCCTGGGTGGCCAGCCGTTCGAGGAGGTCCCGCGCGGCCTTGAGCTCGAGATGGGTGCGGACCCGCGCGCGCACGATGGCCGGGCTGATCGGCTTCAGGATGTAGTCGACGGCCCCCGCCTCGAATCCTTGAGTCTGGTCTTCGGTCTGCTCCAGCGCGCTCACGAAGATGACGGGAATCCGCTTCGTGGCCTCATTCGCCTTGAGGCGCCGGCACACCTCGAGTCCGTCCATGTCCGGCATCAGGACGTCGAGGAGGATCAGGTCCGCGGAGGGAGCGAGTTCGAGAGCCCGCGCGGCGCTTCCCGCCACGAGCAGTTCGTGATCGCTCCCGAGAGTCTCGGCGAGGACGTGGACGTTTTGGGGTTGGTCGTCGACGATGAGAACGCGCGAAGTCTGGAGGTTCATTGCTTAATATCCGGGTTTGGGCCGTGGCTTGCGGATTTGAACAGGTGCTCCCCGGGAACACCAGCGTGGCGCGAACTAGAATTTCCCGCATGGGGGACCAAAGCCGCAGCAGCCGCGACACGCTGCTCCACTTCGCGGGGGG
>CAYNHK010000125.1:0-14064 GCA_964396875.1 uncultured Acidobacteriota bacterium
TGAGCGCCGTCGCCCGCGTTCACGATTCGCGAGTTGCAGGTGCGGGCGAGGAAGTTGGCCGCCCCCGCCGACGAGTGGCGGACCACGATGACGTCGGGCGTCATCGCCTCGAGATTCTTCACGGTGTCGAGCAGACTCTCGCCCTTCGAGACGCTGGAGCCCGCGGCCTGGATCGAGAGCGAGTCGGCGGAGAGGATGCGCTCGGCCATCTCGAACGAGGCCCGGGTGCGTGTCGAGGCCTCCATGAAGAGGTTGACCACGGTCCGGCCGCGCAGGGTGGGGACCTTCTTGATCGGCCGGTCCATGATTTCGCGCATCTGCACCGCGGTGTCGAGAACGAGCGTGATGTCCTCCGCCGAGAGAGGCTCGATCCCCAGGAGATGCCGCTGAGTCCAGGGGGCGTTCATCGTTTCACCAGGACCACTTCGTCCTTGCCGTCGATCTCGGCGAGGCGGACGTCGACCATGTCGGCGCGGGTCGTCTTGACCGTCTTGCCGATGTAGTCGGCCTGGATCGGCAGCTCGCGATGACCCCGATCGATCAGGACCGCGAGCGCTATGCGCGACGGCCGGCCGAAGTCGACGAGCTCATCGAGCGCGGCGCGGATCGTGCGTCCGGTGAAGAGGACATCGTCGACGAGGATGACGGTTCGCGCGTCGATCGAAAAGGGGATGTTCGTGGCCTTGAGCACCGGCCGCGTCCCGACCGTGGAGAGATCGTCGCGGTAGAGAGTGATGTCGAGGGAGCCGACGTCGACCTTCTTGCCCGTGTTCTTGCGAAGGGCGGCGGCGATCCGCGCGGCCAGGGGCACGCCTCGGCTCTGGATTCCCACGATGGCCACGGCCGCGGCGTCCTTCTGATCCGCCTGAATGGCCTTCGCCATGGACGCGATGGCCTTGGTGACCGCCGCTCCCGTGAGCACGAGTGTTTCCTTCGCGGCTCGGGCCCTGCTCGCGCGGCTCATGAGATCCGGCCTCCGTTCGGCACGGGGCGCTCGACACTGAGGAGGATGTGCGCGCCCGAAGGATCGGGCGCGGCCAGAACGAGCACCTCAGAAGTGAAACCGGCGATCCGCCGCGGGGGGAAGTTGACCACCGCCACGATCTGACGCCCGATCATGTCCCCGGGCCTGTAGTTCACCGTGTACTGGCCCGACGACCTCTTCACGCCGAGTTCCGGCCCGAAGTCGATCTCCATCCGGTAGGCGGGCTTGATCGCGCCTTCGAGGGGCGTGGCCGAAATCACCGTGCCCACCCGCAGGTCGAGATTCAGAAACTCATCGAAGGTGGCCACGGGCGGCAATCTTAATCGTGCCGGCGCCGACAATGGGGAGCGTTATCAGCTGCCCGTGGAGGGATTCGGGAGGAGCAGTACCTTGCCAAGCGTCATTCCCCGGCGATACAGGGCAACGGCTTCGGCCGCCGCGGTCAGGGGCAGCCGCGCCTGGACTTCGGTGCGAAGCAACGTGCCTGCGAGCGCGCGCACCTTCCGAACATCGAGCAGTGTCCTCAGGAGGCCCCGCCTGGCGAGCCAATGACCTAGATAGAAGCTCGAGATCTTCTTGTCCCCGCCGATGAGGCTGCGCGGATGGTAAGCGCTCTCCTCGCCAGAAAGCGAGGCATAGGCCAGGATTGTGGAGCGCGGAGGGGCGGCATCCACGAGCAGGCCGGTTCGAGGTCCCGCCACTGCGTCGAGAAGGAGCGTGGCGCTCAGCCGATGCGCGACCTCGCTCAGCCGTTCCCGAAAGCCTGGTTCGGAATCGATCAGCACATGCTCGCCACCCAGTCCTCGCAGTTGGTCGGCCTGTTCCCTGCGTCTCACGATGTGAACTACGGGGACGCGGTGAGACTGACCGAGCCTCAGGATCATCCGCCCCAGGGCGCTCGCGGCCGCGTCGCTCACCAGGGCCTCGTGTCCCTCCTGACGCGCGATCTCAAAGAAGGTGAGGGCGGTCATGGGATTTACCACGAGCATCGCCGACTGCTCCAGGGGCAGATTGCCCACGGGAATCGCGCGCACTGCGGGCAGGGTGACGTAATCGGCCCAGGCTCCCCCGTTTCCCGTGGCGAAGGCCACACGCCGCCGGAGGAGGAGACGCGGGAGGAGACCCGGGCCGGCCTCCACCACGGTACCGCTGCCCTCGAAGCCCGGGATCAGCGGGGCCTTCGGCCCCGACACGTACGCGCCCGCTGCGAAGGCAAGGTCGGAGGGATTGATGGGGGAGGCCGCCACCCGGACCAGCACCTCGCCGCGGCCCGGCCGCGGTCGCGGGACCTGTCGTGCATGCCTCCATCATTGCGTCGCTCATGCTCGCGCCCGCGATTGCCGCCTCGCCCCCTTTGCGGTTCTCGTCCGTGGGGAGCGCTCACAGCAGCCCTCGAGCGCTTCGGCCAGCCCCCGAAGGGCCCGGGTCAGAGCGTCAACCCGGACTCCGTAGTGGATCTCCTGACCCTCGCGCTTCGCCTCGAGCAGGCCGCCCTGCTTCAGGACGCGCAGATGGTGGGAAATCGCGGGACGGCTCGCGGTGAACCCCGTGGCGATTTCCTTGACGCACATGGGGCCCTTCCGACCGAGAAGAAAGAGGATGGCGAGGCGGCTTGGCTCCGCCGCCGCCACCACCGCCGCGAACTCGTGGGGCGCGAGGCCGGTTTCGGGGGACCGACCCTGGGGCTTGTTAGTCAATGAGTTCATGTACGTTTACCACTTTACCCATGAACGTTCGCTCAACGCAAACGGCGGAGGTCCGAGCATGCCCCGGCTAGCGAGCCGGCTCGGCGATCCGATACCCGCGGCGGTGACGGGCCTTGGCGCCCGGGCGGTTGACCTCGACCCGCAGGCGATGTTCGCCGGGAGCGGGGTTCTCCTCCGGGATGTAGCCGATCACGTACTGCGCGGCGAGTTCGTCGAGGAGGCCCTCGTAGATCGGCGCGAGATCCTTGAAAGTCTTGGGCGTGAAGACTTCGCCGCCCGTCATCTCGGCGAGGTCGCGCATCAGGGCATTCGCGGTGAGGCCGGCGCTCGACGAGGTGTACTTTCCGCCGAACACGATCGGGTAGATGGTCACCGTGCTGGAGCGGACGAGCTCCCGCAGTTCCGGCACCGAGATCTCGCTCTTCGAATCTTCACCGTCGGTGAAGAGCACCATGATCTTCCTCCCTGGGTCATCCGAGATGCGCGACAGGTACACCGCGATGGCGTCGCGGAGGAGCGTCATGCCGCTGCTCTTCGCCTTCTGCAGGCGATCGAAGAGGCCCTGCTGCCCTTCGCCCGAAAACCGAGAGATCCGGATGTCCGAGTCGAAGAAGACCGTGGTCAGCTCGCGCGCCCGCGGAATCGATTCGAGGAACTGGGTCGCCGCGTTCTGGGACAGCCGCAGCACGTCGGCCATGCTGGTGCTGGTGTCGAAGAGCATGCCGAGGTCGATCGTCGTCGGATCGGGCGCACCCTCCTGCCCTTCGTCGTCCGCGCGCGAGGGATCGAACACCCGCGCGAAATACTGGATCTGCTGCGGCTTGTCGTTCTCGAAGACCGAGAAGTCGGCGACGGTCAGATCCTTCATCAGTTTGGCGTCGACGCCGCGGACGGTCACGGTGAGATTGACCGTGCGGGCTTCGGTGGCGAAGGTCAGGGGCACGCGCGGCTTGACCGGCGGATCCTGCGCCGCCCCCGCGGAAGCAGCGGCAACAGCGAGGCTCAGGGCAAGCGCCGGAATCATAAGGAGCCCCGACTATCGCAGAATCTCGACCACGCGGAGCGCCAGATCCACTCTATTGAACGGGGGCATGACGTAGACGCCCTGGGCGAGGTCCGCTCCGGCGCGCAGCGCCTCCTGCGCGATTGCGACGCCTTCCGTCTGCGCCTTCTCACCCGAGCCCGCCGCGCGCATCCTCTCGCGGATGTCGTCGGGGATGATCATGCCCGGGACCTCGTTGTGCAGGAACTCGGCGTTCTTGTGCGAGTAGAGGGGGAGCGAGCCGATGAGCACCGGCGTCTTCAGATATTGGATGGCCTTGAGGAACTTCTCGACCTGACGCGGGTCGTACACCGGCTGGGTCATGATGTACTCGGCCCCCGCCTTCACCTTCTCCTCGAGCCGGCGCAGTTCCTTGTCCCAGTCGGGCTTGGAAGGGTCGGCGCCGCAGCCGATGTGGATCCCGAGCGGCGGGCCGATGGGATTGCCGGCCAGATCGCAGCCCCGGTTCAGATGCGACAGGATGCGGATGAGGCCGATCGAGTCGACGTCGTACACCGCGGTCGCGTCGGGGTAGTCGCCGAGCTTGGGCGGGTCGCCGGTGATGCAGAGGATGTTGCGCAGGCCGAGCGCGTAGCAGCCGAGCACATCCGACTGGATGCCGAGGAGATTCCGATCGCGGCAGGTGTAGTGAAGGATGGTGTCGAGGCCGGTCTGCTGTTGAGTGAGCAGGCAGAGCGATTGCGCGCTCATGCGGGCCGAGGCGCGGGGTCCGTCCGCGACGTTGATCGCGTCGACTTCGTTTTCCTTGCACTCATGCGCCTTCTCGATGACCCGCGACGGATCGACGCCCTTGGGCGGATCGAGTTCGATCGAGACCACGAACTTGCGGCCGAGTTTGTGGGCGAGCGAACTCTTCTCCTCGCGGGGAATCTGGGGCAGGGAGGGCTTCGACGTGTCGATCACGCGAACGACATGGGACTCGGCCTTGACCGGCTGGACCATGCGCAGCGAGCGGGCGAGGTTCCGGATATGCGCGGGCGCGGTGCCGCAGCAGCCGCCGACCAGGCGCGCGCCTGCTTCGATGAAGCGGCGGCCGTAAGACGCGATGTATTCGGGCGTGCAGAGGTAGACGTAGCGGCCGTCGACGTACGCGGGCGCTCCCGCGTTCGGCATGGCCATGATCTTCGCAGTGGTCGAAGCCGAGACCATCCGCTCGATCGTGTGCAGCATCTTGTTCGGACCCTGGGAGCAGTTGGCCCCGATGATCGGCACGCCCTCCGCTTCGAGAGCCTGCACCACCGCCTCGGGGGTTTCGCCGATGACCGTGGAGCCCTCGTCGGTGAACGTGAGGGACACGATCACCGGCAGGTCGCTTACCGTCCGCACCGCGGCGAGCGCGGCTTTCGCGACGTCGAGCGAGGGCATGGTCTCGATGAGGAAGAAGTCGACGCCGCCTTCCTTGAGTGCCGTGGCCTGGTCGGCGAAGGCCGAGACCGCATCGACGAGCGAAATGTGACCGAGGGGCTCGAGGGGTTTGCCGAGCGGGCCGATGGCGCCGGCCACGAGAACGTTTTCACCCGCGGCTTCCCGTGCGATACGCGCGCCTTCCCGGTTGATCTTGCCGACCTGGGAATCGAGGCCGTGCGGCCCGAGCTTGAATCGATTGGCGCCGTACGTGTTCGTCTCGATGAACTGCGAACCCGCGTCCACGTACTCGTCGTGGACCTGCTTGACCAGGGTGGGCGAAGAGAGGTTCAGCTCATCGAAACAACGGTTGACGAAGACGCCCCGGTTGTAGAGCATCGTTCCCATGGCGCCGTCGCCGAGGACGACCCCCTTCGCCACAAGGTCCAGTATCGACGCACGTTTGGTGAGGGTTGGGGGGGCTTGAGCCATCGCCGCGCAAGGTTAACACCGCGGCTACTTGCGCTTGTAGGTGGTCTTCGTCTGGTTCCGCCAGTTGACGTCTTCGCTGGTGGTGGCGTGGGTGAGCGTGTTGCTATCGCTCGATAACGTCCAGGTCTCGGTTCCCGTCGCGGCTGCCGAGACATCCGCCCCCGTCTGCCGCCACTCCGTTTTAACCGACCGGCCCTCCCGTTTCGAACGTGAGGTGCGGGTGCGCGCGCCCCCCGCCACAGGAGTCGTCTCATCCTTGCCGCCGGTGGAAAGTCGCAGCGTGGAGATCACCCGTCCATCTTCACCCAGGGAATCGAAGGTCAGTGTCGAGCCGTCGTCGCTGATCCGCAGGGGCGGAAGGAACAGGATCCCGCCTCCCTGCAGCGAAGTGGCGGGGAGGTTCGCCGCCTCGGGAGTCTTTGGCTCGCGCGTCCTTTGATGCGTGTTCAGTTCCGGGACCCAGGTCCCGCTGAAGTCGACTCGCGACGACGACGAGGCCATGGCGCCGGCAACAAGCGCGAATCCGACCAAGACGTTCATGAACATGAAAGGCCTCCCAGAGATTCCGCCTTCAGCGTTTTCCCGCGACCACCCGATGAGCCTCGGCACACAGCCGCTCGATGAGCGGCCAGGGCACACCGCGGTCGAGGCGCACGCCCAGCCATCCGCGGCTGCCGACGTACGGGGGCCGGAAGAACTGGTCCGGGTTCGAGGCGATGAGATCCTCCTGCACGCCCGGACCGGCCGCGCACCAGAAATGGGGAAACTGATTCTGGTGATGGCCGTGCTTCATGAGATTCACAAAGGTCTTCTTGTCCTTGAAGAACCACGTGGGCATGGAATGGCTGAGACGCTCCGTGACGTCGGGAAGCGCCAGGCAGATCTTCCGAAGCCGCGGTTCGGGGTCAGCGAGTTTCGGCATGCCCGCCCATCATAGGCAAGACGAGCGGCAACACCAGCCGACATAGACTCCCGCCCCGATGGCATCCGAGCCCCTGCCGCGCGCCCACACCGAAACCAAGGCGCTTGCGTCCCACGGTCAAGGCAGTTCGCAGTTCGCCCTTCTGCGCGAGAGGCGCTTCGCCCCCTTCTTCCTGACCCAGTTCCTGGGGGCCTTCAACGACAACCTCTTCAAGTTCGCGTTCACCGTGCTGGTGACGTTCCACGCGGGGACCGCCTCCGGCTTCGACCCGGCCCTCGTGGTGAACCTGATCGCGGGCCTCTTCATCCTCCCTTTCCTTCTCTTCTCCGCGACGTCGGGACAGATCGCCGACAAATACGACAAGCGGTCGATCGCCATCTTCGTGAAGACGCTGGAGGTGGGGATCATGATCCTCGCCGGCTACGGCTTCATCGCGCGGAACGTCCCGGTCCTTCTCGGTTGCACGTTCCTGATGGGGCTGCACTCGACCCTCTTCGGTCCCGTCAAGTACGCCTTCCTGCCCCAGGCCCTCACCGAGCGCGAACTCACGGGAGGCAACGCGATGGTCGAGATGGGAACGTTCGTGGCGATTCTCGCCGGCAATCTCGTGGGCGGCGTTCTCGTCGGGATGCCCGAGAACGGTCCGAAGATCGCCGCCGCGGGCTGCATCGTCGTGGCCTTGCTCGGACGACTTTCGGTTCACTTCATGCAGAAGGCGGCGCCGCTCGTTCCCGATCTCGAGGTCAAGTGGAACCCGTTCACCGAGACGGTTCGCAACCTCAAGTTCGCCGCCCGGAACATCGTGGTGTTTCGCGGCCTGATGGGCGTTTCGTGGCTGTGGTTCTTCGGCGCTTCCTTCCTGACCCAGCTTCCGACGTTCGCCAAGGATGTCCTCGGAGGCACCGAGGGCGTGGCTTCATTGCTTCTGGTGGTCTTCTCGATCGGCATCGGCATCGGATCGCTGTTGTGCGAATCGTTGTCGCGCCGCCACGTCGAACTCGGTCTCGTTCCGATCGGCGCCTTCGGCATGACCGCCTTCGCGGTGGACCTGTACTTTGCCTCGCGCGGCTTCGTCCACGGTCCCACCGTCTTGTCCGCGGCGCAATTCCTGGGGACGCCGGGCGCCTTCCGCGTGCTTCTCGACCTCGGATTGCTCTCGGCCTTCGCGGGGCTCTTCTCCGTGCCCCTTTACGCGCTCGTCCAGTCGCGCAGCGAGCCCACGCACCGAGCCCGAATCTTCGCCGCCAGCAACATCCTCGGCGCCCTGTTCATGATCGCCTCGGCCGCGCTCTCGGTGGCTCTCCTCAAGGGCGGCGCGTCCATTCCCATGATCTTCCTCGTCGTGGGAATCATGAACGCGGTGGTGGCGCTCTACATCTTCCTCCTGGTGCCGGAGTTCCTGCTCCGCTTCATCTCCTGGGTCGTGGCGAACCTGATGTACCGCTTCCGCATCCGGGGCGACCACAACATTCCCGAACACGGCGCGGCTCTCCTCACCTGCAACCATGTGAGTTTCGTCGACGCGCTCCTCCTGATGGCCGCATCACCTCGCCCGATCCGCTTCATCATGGACCACAAGATCTTCGCCACACCGATCCTCGGCGCGATCTTCCGGCTGGCGAAGACGATTCCGGTGGCGTCGCACAAGGAGAACCCCGAGATCTACGCGAACGCGTTTGCGGAGGCCGACCGGACGCTCGCGGAGGGTGATCTCCTCTGCATCTTTCCGGAAGGCGTCATCACCCGCGACGGCGAGATGCAGCCGTTCAAGGCGGGCATCATGAAGATCCTCGCGACGCGGCCGGTGCCGGTCATTCCGATGGCGCTTCAGAATCTGTGGGGCTCGTTCTTCTCGCGCGTCGATGGCAAGGCGATGACGAGGCCGTTCCGTCGCGGCGTGTTCTCGAGCGTTGGCCTCGTGGTCGGCGAGCCGATGGCCCCGGAGACAGTGACGCCGGAGGGACTGCAAGCGAAGACCGCGGAGTTGAGGGGGCGGTTGAAGTAGGGCCCTACTTCAACACCCGCAAATACGCCTTCCACGGTCCGACATCCTCCCCGTGCGACTTCGCCATCACACGCGCGATCTGGGCGATGTGATCGAGATCGTGCGCGACCCACGTGCTGAGGAGCTGGCCGAGCGTGACGTCGCCGAGGTCGGGGTGTTTTCCCGGGCGCGCCATATCGGCGGGCGTCAGGCGCAGGTCCGCGAGTTGGGCCAGACTGCGCGTCCGCGCGTCCGCGAACTCGTCGAGAAGCTGAGAGAGTGTCTTCCCCTTGCTGGCTTCGAACTGCGCGAATCGGTCAAAGGGTTCGAAGGCTCGGGACGTACCGTGCTCGAGAATGACCCTCGCCCGTGGGATCCAGTCCGCGTCCTCGCCGTGGATCAGATGACCGAGGATGTCGAACACGCTCCAGGTGCCTTCTCCTTCGTTGCGGTGAGTCCAGGTCTGCGGAAGATCGCGGACAAGACGGGCGACGGTAACGGGTGTGCGCCGGAGAATCTCCGGTCCGGTCTCGAGATCGAAGGTCATTTCCTGCAGCCCTATGAACCCGTCCCCGGAGCGGCGCACGCGTCGACCGATTTCTGACGTTCGAGTTTCATCTCCAGGAACTGGACCCAGGTGACGCCATCCGGCGAAAACTCGCCGACCTCGTGCCAGCGATCTTTCACGCTCCAGTCGGCCACGTACCGGATCCTCCGGCCACCGGAGAGGGGTGGGCTCCAGGTGAATTTTCCGTCGCGAAAATCGCCGCGCATGTCGGCGCCCATTCCGGTGGCCAGATGGGAAAGAAACCGGTAGCCACCCTCGGGTGCGGGAACGATCACCGCGAACGCGTCGTGGATGATGGCGCCTCTCGACCCATCGCTCGCCTTGCTGTAGAACCTGCCGGAAACCGTGACCAGCGTGCCGTCAAGGCGAGCTTCGATCAGCTCCGTCCCGACCGCCGCCTTTGGTTCGCCCGGCCCCATGCGCATGCTTCCCTCTCCGGTCCAACAACCCGCGAGCCGCGCCAGGGGCGCCATCTTCTCGCGAATGGCCGCGGTGTCGGGCATGGGGGGAGGGCCCTGAGCTGTCGTCCGGACCGCGAACGACAGGGAGGCGATCGCCGCCAGCACCGTCACCCCACGCACCGCTCTCCGCTTTCCGAGGCTCGTGTCTGTTCTCATCATGGCCGGACTCTAGTCCAAGGCCGGAGCGGTGTCTTGAAGAAATCGGACGTGCCGGCTAACGGCCCTCAATGACCTCTCGAACCGCGCGGTCGTCTTCGCGCCAGCCCTTGCGGACCTTGACGAAAAGTTCGAGGTACACCGGGGCGTCGAGGAACGCTTCGATTTCCGTCCTCGCTTCCGTGCCGATCTTCTTGAGCATCGAGCCCTGCTTGCCGATGACGATGGCCTTCTGGCCCTCGCGTTCGAGCATGATGTCCGCGGAGATGCGGATCTTGCCGCCCTCCGCCTGTTCGTCCTCCCACGCCCGTACCAGCACCGCGGTGGCGTAGGGGACTTCCTGGCCGCAGCAATGGATGATCGCTTCGCGGATCAGTTCCGACACGAGAAAGCGCTCCGACTTGTCGGTGAACTCATCGACCGGGAACAGGGCCGGACCCTCGCGAAGCTCGTCGAGAACGGCCTTGAGGAGGATCTCGACGCCGTCGCCGGTGCGGGCCGAAATGGGAATGACTGCCTTGAAGGTCAGGCGATTACCGAGACCCGCCATCAGCGGGAGGAGTTGAGCTTTGCTGACCTTGTCGACCTTGTTGAGCGCGAGCACGATGGGTTTGCCGGACTGCCGAAGCAGATCGGCGATGGGCCGGTTGTGCGGGCCGTCGCGTTCGCTCGCATCCACCATCCAGATCACCGCATCGGCCTCGCCGATGGCCGAGTGGGCGACGCTCATCATCCTCGTGTGCATCGCGTGGAATGGTTTGATCAGACCGGGCGTATCGATGAACGCGATCTGTCCGTTCGGACGGTTCACGTAGCCGAGGATCCGGTTGCGCGTGGTCTGAGGCTTGTCGGAGGTAATCGCGACCTTCTCGCCGACGAGCCGGTTCAGAAGCGTCGACTTGCCCGCGGAGGGGCGCCCGACGATGGTGACGAATCCCGACTTGAACCCCGGGGGGAAGACCGCCTCTTCGCTCATGATTCCACTTCCACCGCGACCCGCGCGAACTGAACCCGGCCCACGCGTTTGGACGTCGCCTCGAGAACCTCGATCGCGTAGCCCTCGTGTTCGATCTTCTCACCGGCCCGCGGCACGTGACCGAACAGGTTCATGGCCAGGCCGCCCACGGTGTCCACGTCGTCCGGCATCTCGAAGCCCGGGTGGAGGGCGTCCTTGAGAGCCTCGAGACTGACCCGCGCCGAGGCGCTGATGACGCCTTCGCCGGTCACGATCAGCGGCTCGGTCTCGTTGTCGTATTCGTCCTTGATTTCGCCCACCAGCTCCTCGAGGATGTCCTCGATCGACACGAGGCCCGCGGTGACTCCGTATTCGTCCACCAGGATGGCGATCGAGAGGCGCTTGGTCTGCATCTCGCGGAGAAGGTCGACGATCTTCTTGCCGTCGGGCACGATCAGGGCGGGCCTGACCAGAGACTGAATCGTCGCGGTCTCCGGGCCGTCGTGACTGACCAGGTCGCGGACGTGAAGAACGCCCGCGATGTCGTCGAGGGTCTCCGCGTAGGCCACCAGACGCGAATACTGCGACTCACGGAAGAGCTTCCGGGCATCGGCCACCGTGCTCGACGTGGGCAGCGCGGTGATGTCGAGGCGGGGCGTCATGACCTCGCGGGCCTGGGTCTTCGAGAAGCGGGCGAGCGAATCCACGATCCGCGACTCGTTCTCGGCGAGGAGCGGCGGCGGAGGGATCTCCGCGGTGGACGAGGGGACCCGGACCGTCCCGCTGTGGCCGTTCGAGTCTTCGTCGCCATTGTCCGACCCCGCGCGCTTTCGCAGCAGGGAGGTGAGGGGCAGGAGGAGGATCGCGTAGCGATGAAAGGGGCGGATCAGGGTCAGCAGAACCCGCTCCGGGCCGCGCCGTGCGATCGCGTAGGGGAGAGTCAGTCTGAAGATCAGGAGGTAGATGAACATCGTGACCAGGGCCACGAGCATCGCCCAGGCCTTCAGCAGATCGAGGAGCAGGATGGTCACGAGCACGGTCATGGCCACGTGCGCGGTGTAGGTGCCGATGTGGATCGGCATGAGGATCGAAGGAGGATCCTCGAAGTACCGGCTGAGCTTCGCCATTTCGGGGGAATCTTCGTCGGCCAGTTTGTGGAGATTCCGCCGCTTCACGAGGTAGAAGGCGGCCTCGATCGTGGCGAGGGTGATCGAAATCAGGATCGCGACGAGCAGGACGCTCAGGCCAAGCGTGGTCATGCCGCGATCGTCCTTGAGGAGGATCGGCGTGGGGCGGACGGGCCCTTCTGGGTCAGGAGGCGCCTGCGCAGCTGCTTCTCCAGTGCGTCCATCTCGCCCTGGTCCGTCTCATGGTCGTAGCCGAGCACATGAAGGAAGCCGTGCAGGGCGAGGACCTCGAGTTCCCGGTCGAGCGGGCGGCCCAACCGCGCGGCGTTGTCGCGCGCGGTTTCAACGCTGATGATCACGTCACCGAGGCCCATGTCCTTGTCCGGCCCAGGGAAGGAGAGAACGTCCGTGGGCTTGTCCTTGAAACGATAGTCCCGATTGAGCTTCCGGAGAAGGGCGTCGCCCGCGAAGACGATCGCCAGCTCGCCCTTGACCTCGAGCGCTTCCGCGGCGCCTTGAAGCACTCGACGGATGTCCTGCTTTCGTACCGCGTGCTTCCGCTGGCGATCCACGATCACCACCGAAAACGCGCCAATACTTGGAGGTTCGTGTTTCATGCCGCCCCTGGGTTCGACGAGCCGTTTGTCGCCACGGTCTGCGGCTCGCGTTTCTCGTACGCCTTGATCACGCTCTGCACCAGCTTGTGCCGGACCACGTCGCGCTGATCGAAGTAGCTGAAGCCGATGCCCTCGACGCCGTTCAGGACATTGATCGCGTCCACGAGGCCGGAGGTCCGGCCCTGGGGCAGATCGACCTGGGTGATGTCGCCCGTGACCACCACCTTCGAGCCAAAGCCGATGCGCGTGAGCACCATCTTCATCTGCTCGGGCGTCGTGTTCTGGGCCTCGTCGATGATGACGAAGGCGTCCGACAACGTCCGGCCACGCATGAAAGCGATCGGCGCCACTTCGATGACGTGACGCGCGATCAGGCGCTCGACTTTCTCGAACTCCATCATGTCGTAAAGCGCGTCGTAGAGCGGGCGCAGGTAGGGGTCGACCTTCTGCTGCAGGTCGCCGGGCAGGAAGCCGAGCTTCTCGCCGGCCTCGACCGCGGGCCGCGCCAGGATGATCCGGGCCACGGCCTTCTGGTGGAGATACGAAACCGCCTGCGCGACCGCGAGGTACGTCTTGCCGGTGCCGGCGGGACCGATCCCGAAGACCATGTCGCTCGCGAGGATCTGCTCGAGATAGCGGCGCTGGTTGAAGCTCCTCGGCACGATCGTCTTCTTGCCGCTGCGGACCACCGCTTTGAGGAGGAAGTCCTTGATGTCGGTGGTCTCGTTCTCGGAGACGAGTGTGGCGGCGAGGCGCACATCGCCGCCCGCGAGGGCGTACCCGTTCGCCATCATCGTGGTGAGCTGAGTCAGGACCGAAGCGGTCTGGCGTTCTCCGGCCTCGGACCCTTCGATGATGAGATCGGCGCCGTCATTCTTGATGCGGACCTTCAGGATCTCCTCGAGCGAGCGAAGGTTCTCGTCCTTCACTCCGAAGAGTTCGTCCGTCCGCCCCGTGAGCGAAATGCGTGTCATTGTTTTGATAGCAGGATCCCGAGGTCCTTGAGCTGGTCGGGCCGGACCTTCGAAGGAGCGTTCGCCATCAGGTCGGTGGCCGAGGCGGTTTTCGGGAAGGCGATGACGTCGCGCAGCGACGAGGCGCCCGAGAGCAGCATGGCCAGCCGGTCGAGGCCAAGGGCGATGCCGCCATGGGGCGGCGTGCCGTAGGAGAGAGCATCGATGAAGAAACCGAAACGATCGCGGGTTTCTTCGTCGGTGAGGCCGAGGATCTTGAAGACCTTGGCCTGAGTGGCCGAGTCGTGGATGCGGTAACTGCCGCCGCCCACCTCCATGCCGTTCAGGACGATGTCGTACGCCTTCGCCCGGACCTTGCCCGGCTCGGCGTCGAGACGGTTCGCGTCTTCGGGGAGAACCGCGGTGAAGGGATGGTTGACGCTGTAGAAGCGCTTCTCGCCCGCGTCCCATTCGAAGAGGGGGAAGTCGACGATCCAGAGGAACTTGAACGCCTTCTCATCGATGAGCTTCAGTTCCTTGCCCATCTCGAGACGCAGGATGCCCATGGCCATCGCGATCGGGCCCTCGGCGTCTGTACCCACGAGGATTGTGTCGTCCTTCTGTGCACCGGTCTTCGCGAAGATCTTCCGGGCGACTTCTTCGGACGCGCCCTTTTTGATGAGGTTCGCGATCGCTTCGTCGGTGTACTTGAGGGTGAAGAGGTTCTTCTT
>CAYNHK010000126.1:0-13994 GCA_964396875.1 uncultured Acidobacteriota bacterium
GGCCCGCCGGGCGACTGCCGTGAATCCAGTGGTCGCCTTGCGAGCCGACTGACGGGCCTCCAGACCGGCCCCGACTATCATCCCGACACCACGGCGGATACCGAGGGCCTGCTGCGTTCCTGCGCCCTTTTTTCGAGACTCTCACCTGAAGACCGCCGCAAGGTCGCGGAGATCTCGGTTGTCCGAGAGTACTCGAAGGGCGACAAGGTCTTCTCGGAAGGCGACCCTTCAGACCAGATCCACACCATCGTCTCCGGACGCGTAAAGGTGGTGAAGGCCATCCCCGGGGGCAAGGAACTGATCATCGAAATCCTCGGGCCAGGTGATCCTCTGGGGGCGATCGCGGCCTATGAGGCCCGGCCTTACCCAGCTTCGGCCTTCGCCCTCGAGGACGCCACCTGCATTTCGTCCAAACGGGCCGCCTCATGACCCTTCTCGAGACCTGTCCCTCCCTGGTGCGCGGGATGCTCGGGGGCTTCTCGCTCAGGATCATCGAACTCGGAAAGCGGCTCGGCGAAATCACGGGCAGCCGGGTCGAGGCGCGTTTCGCGCAACTTTTCCTGAAACTCGCGGATCGGCTCGGAAAACCGCGAGGGGCCGGAGTCTTCGTCCCCCTGGCCCTCTCGCGACAGGATCTCGCTGACCTTGCGGGCACAACGATGGAGACGTCGATCCGGATCATGAGCCGGTGGGGCAAAGAGGGTGTGGTGACCACCGAAGCCGATGGCTTTGCGGTTTCGAGCCGCGAAGAACTCGAACAACTCGGAAGATGACCCGAGCCTAGATCCCCTGCATCCGGGCGACCAGGGCGTCCCGCTCCGCGGCGGTGAGCGCCTGATCGGTGAGGGGATAGACGATGTTCTCTTCCTTGAGGTTGTGGTTGCCAAGGACCGCGTGCAGTGAGTGACGAGACGAATCGACACTCGCGGCTAGATCCCCGATGCCCGCCTCGATGCGGTCGAGGCAGTGAAGGATCTCGCGATGTTCGTCGCGCATGACCGAGGTGGGACCGACCTCCGGTGAGAACCCGGCTCGCGTCTCGAACTCCGGGAACAGGATCTCCTCCTCGAAGCGAATGTGCCGGCGCAGCCCGTACGCGAACACCGCGTAGATCGCCTTCGCCTCCTCGAGATCGCCTTTCGCCCGGGCCGCCGTGCTTCCCGCCCACCTGCCTCGGCTTTGCGGTGAGCGCCCGAGGCTCACGCATGAAGCGCCGCCAGCCTCACCGCGCTGATTCCCCGACTATGACTGGACCCCGGACGGCGCAAGCCAGGGCTACGCTCGCAGCCTCTCCCTCGAACTTCGTGGAGTCCGCATGCCGGAAGGCCAGATCGAGGGTGCCTGCCGTTCTCCGCTTCGCCATCTCATCCGCGTGCGAGGTGAGTGCCTGTAGTGCAAGCAGGGCTCGGTCGCCAACCGGCACCGTGGCGCGTCACGCCCGCTTCCGCCCCGCCACCCGGGACCGCACTCCGCGTCTATCGGCGCCATCGACCTGAAACCACGGCGCTCTACGAGGTGGTGCGCGACAATCTCGAAACCCTGCTCGGCGCGATCGACGATGGGGCGATTGCCGTGCGCGTTCCCAAGCACGCCCGAAAGGAACTCCACGCCTACCTCGACTGCGGCCTTTTGTGTCGCGGCTTTGCCCGACTGAAATGCCGTGCCTGTGACGAAACCCGGCTCGTGGCTTTCAGTTGCAAGGGGCGAGGGTTCTGCCCATCGTGCATGGGACGGCGGATGAACGCCACGGCCGCAAACCTGATCGAGCGCGTGCTGCCGCCTTCGACCCCGCTTCGCCAGTGTGTGCTGACCTTCCCTTTCCCTTGGCGACCAAGGCTCGCCCAGGAGCGCGAAGCCTGCCCTTGGGGCACGGCGAATTGCTCGGCCGACTCACCCAGATCTTCGTGGATAGCGCGCAGCCTGGCCTGGGCCACGGTGCAGGCCTTCTATGCCCGTCGAGCTGCGCACGAGGGCAACCTGGGTGCGAAGACCGGCGCCGTCAGCGGGGTACAGGGGACATCTTCCGACCTGCGCTTGAACCCACATCTGCATACGATCGCGTTGGACGGCGCCTGGTCCGAGCAGGGCAACGAGCTTGTCTTTGCGGGCCTTGGACATCTGAAGACCAGCGAGGTGGGCGATGTGCTGGAGCGTACGGTCCGGCGGATCGAGCGCCACCTTGACCGCTGCGGCCTTCTTAGGACCAAAGAAGACGATCTCGACCTGAGCGGCGAAGGCGATCCCGAGAGCAACCTCGCCTCCTCCGCGGTCTCGGGCCAGTCGCCGCCCGCCGGGCCGCAGTGGTCGACTGGCCTTCGACCAGCCAGGCTGCGCGCACTCGCGTACGACAAGCCGCTCTGTGCGTCACTCGATGGGTTCACCCTGCACGCGGCGACGCGCGCGGGCGGACTCGATGCCGAGGGTCGTGAGGCGCTGCTGCGCTACGTTCTGCGCCCTCCAGTCGCGCAGGAGCGAGTGGAGCAGCAACCCGACGGCCTGGTACGCATCACCCTGAAGAAGGCTTACAGGGATGGGAGCGTGCCACCACCACGATTCCATACGATCCACTATGCGGGGGTGCTCGCTGCCGCGAGTCCATGGCGCTCGCGCGTCAGCGCCCCTCGGGGGACGCCGCTTTTGCCCCCGACCGCGGAAAATGTTGAGCCCGAGAAGAGGGTGCGCAAGAGCGGATATCGTCCCTGGGCGGAACTTCTGGAGCGTGCCTTCGCGGTGGACGTTCTCTCTTGCCCCAACTGCAAGGGGCGGATGAGACTGATCGCCGTGGTGAAGAACCCTCTCAGCATCCCGCTATCTGGCTGCCGTGGGCGAGTTGATCGAAGTGCCGAGCCGCGCGCCGGGTCGCGGCCCGCCCTACTGGAAGAGCCACGTGCTCCGGCGACAGGCCCTCGGTGACGCGGGCGACGGCGGGGGCCACGGCAGCGAGGGCGACGAGGCTGCGTAAGAAGCGGAAGCGAAGACGCGGGTTGCGCTTCACGAGGGCGGAGCCTGCGAGACGCGAAGGTTTGGCGCGTCGCACGCCCCTAGAAGGCCACGCCCGGGCCCTCCTGCGGCGGACGAAGTGCCCCCCCGGCGCCCCACGACCGCCCGCGGCCGTGGGAATTGACTGGCAAACCGCGCTTCTTTCGCCTACGCTCTTCGTTGCTCCGCCCCTCCTCGCTCGGCCCGTGCCGCGGGCGTGATCTGCTCGCTAAGGTCCCGACGCTTGGTCGGCCGGCGCGCCTTGCACCAGGTATCGGTCTGCTATGGCTCCGATGATCGATTTCCTGGCCGCCACCACCTCCTGAGATTCGAAGCCTCGAATCTTGTCCCCGAGCTCTCGGTCACCGAAAACGCGCTCGATCCAACGGTGCAGATCTCCACGGATCAGGTGACCGTGCAGGGCGCTGTCCGGCACGCGAGGCAGCAGCGAGATCAGGTCCGCCGGAGAGAAGGCACGCTCGCCCGTGGGCTGCCCGTCCCTCGTGAATATGAACTCGCGGCCAGGCGGCACCGGCACTTCGTAGTACTTCTGCCGGTGCCGGACGTGGGACGTGATCCTGGGGCCAATCTTGAACGGCTCCAGTCGGTCGCGTGACTCCGTGGCACCAGGCAGCAACAACGCCTCGTCGATGGCGAGATTCATTAGGGTCCGCTGCCAATTGGCGGCGTCGGCGGCCGGTGAGCACAGGTCGCGAAGCGCCATCGCCTGGCGCTGGTCCGCGACACGGGTGACGAAGACGGCCTCCGCGGCCTCCAGTACCTGCGTCGAGAGATCCGAGATCCGGTAGCTCACGAGCAAATAACCGCCGAGTTCCCGATCGAACAGCGCGGGATCGTCGAGCCTTCCGAGGAAGTAATGCGCCTCGTCGACCACGACACGGTGGGGCAGCCCGGTCTGCCGCCGCAGCCGGTTGGTCAGTTCCAGGACTCGATGGACCAGCGCAGGTTTGTCCGCTGGAGCAGCGCCCGACATGTCCACGACGAGGCTCAAGTCAGGACGGGTCAACACTCGTTCCAGCGGGGACAGCGTGGCGTCCCCACTCGCCAGTTGGTGGACGATGACGCCGGGCAAGGCTTCTAGGCACGTGTAATCCCCTTCGACGTCGAGAATGCAGAGCGAATAATGCTGGAGGATGAGCTGCTCGCAGAGCAGGCCGCTGATCCAGGACTTCCCGGACATCGGGTCGCCCCCGATCAAGAAGTTTCTACCCCTCACGCCGATGTCCATGGATTCCCCGTCCTCGCGAGTCCCGAGCCGGATAAAGCGGCGGGCGCGCCGAGCCTGAGGTATCCTCCGCGCGGTCAGCAGACTTCGGATATAGGACGCCACTGCGCCGGGATCGCGTCCAGGAATCACCACCTCCGCCGCCTGCTTCAACGTGTCGCTTCCCCACTCCACGGCGGCGCCGAACTCGCAGGCATCGAACAACGGATGGTCGTTCTCGCCGTCGCCTATCGCGAGGGCGCTGTGGCCGGAGGCGCGAAGACGCCACAAGGCCTCGGAGAGGCCGCTCCCCTTCGTTACGCCCAGTGGCAAGGCCATCAGTCGTCCTCGGTTGAACGTGATCCCCAACGGAAGGTCGTGCTCGCGAATCGCGTCCAGAACGCCCGGCGCTGCGGCTGCATCGGCCTCGACGACGCAATCGCCGCTGCGGTGATGGATGCCTCGATGCGTGAGGCCAGCGAGGAATCTCGGATCCGGGGAGCGGCCGAGAAGTACTGCGGTGGGTTGGCCGGGGAAACGCAGGACGGCCCCGTTCTCGGCGACGATCACATCGAACGGCGAGTTTCGTGGCAGCAGTGAGTCGAGGTCGCTCAGGATCCTGCCCGTCGCCAGGATCACGATGACGCCTGCCGCGCGCGCGGCTCGAATGGCCTCGGCCGCGTCCGGGTGGAGCGTGTCGCCGAAAGCAATCGTTCCATCGAAGTCGACCGCGAGCACCCTCAGATTCACAGGCGAGCCCCCCACGCAGCATAGGTGTTTGAGCCCCCGTCAAACAAGGCGGTTCCTCCTCCGAAGGGTGTGCCTATTCAGATTCATTCCGCGCCGGCCCTTTGCTTTCGCTCTTCCAGCGCTCTGGCGTCGCCGACGCACGGAAAACCGGGAGGGACCAACCGAGCCTGATCGCCAGGCCTCGCACGACGAACGTCACGGCGAAGCCGGCTCATCGCGGGCAAACGGGCGAGGCCAAGTCCGTTCAGGCCCACGTACGCGCAGGCCCCGAGCACTGACGTCGTGATGTAGATCTCATGGCGGAGAAGCACCGACGGCACGTGCCCCAAAGTGTCGCGAATGATTCCTCCAACCGACCCGGTCACCGCGCCCATCGCGATGGCCACGAGCGCGGGCGCTCCCGCATCGAGCGCCTTCACCGCGCCGGCAACCGTGACCAGGGCCAGGCCGAAGGCGTCGAACCACAGGAGCGTTCGATAGCGGGATTCGACCAGGGGCGCCACGAAGTGCATCACCACAGCCGTCACAAGACAGGCTGAGACGTGGGCGGGTTTTTGAACCCAGAACACGGGAACGTCCAGGATCAGATCGCGCGCGGTGCCGCCCCCGACGCCGGTGATGACGGCGGGACCTGCGGCGGTGAGAGCCTGCTACTCGCCGGTCGGCACGTCATACAGACGCGCGCGGAACGCATCTCGCTGAGCGGACGCCTGCACCGGATCGAGCGCGTCGCCCGCCGTCACCGCCTCGGCAAGCGCCACTCCCACTTCCGCTTCTCCGGCCGCCACGACGCTGGCGCCCGCGCGGCGCAGCGCCGTGGCATCCCGCAGGTGCGCGCAGCGGGCGAGCACCCGCAGACCGGGATTGAGCAGACGGGCCTGCCTCACGATCTCGGGGGCCTCGTCGACGTCCGTGCTCAGCACGAGGCTGGCCGCAGTGGCAATGCCCGCCTCATCGAGGGTCCCTGCGCGCAGGACGTCCCCATACACGGCCTTGACGCCGCGATCTCTCAGCCCGCGCACCGTCTCGAGGTTCAGGTCCACGACGGTGACATCAGCCCCGCGATCGGTCAGGAGCTTGTGCACGATGCGTCCCACCGGTCCGTACCCCACGAGGATCGAGCGCCGCGGATCGATGGCCGGTCGTTCGGGGCCGGCAGCGGGAGCGAAGTCCACCTTCGGCGTCGCGCGGCGCCGCGCCCAGGCGTAGACCGTGGGGTTCAGCGCAATCGAGATGATCGACGCCGCGACGAGCGCGTCCCAGCCGGTATCGGTGAGGAGTTTCAGGTCGCGCGCGACGGTAGCGAGGATGAAGCTGAACTCGCCCACCTGCGAGAAGGCGGCCGACACGGGGAGAGCGATGGCCAGGGGCGTGCCCAGCGCGCGAACCGTGATGAACGCAGAGAGAGGTTTCCCGATGATGACGACGAGCAGCACCATCGCGACGGGCACGGGCGCCTCGATCAACGTCATCGGATTGAAGAGCATCCCGACGGAGACGAAGAAGAGGACGGCGAACGCGTCGCGCATGGGAATGGCGTCTATGGCGGCGCGCGCCGCGAAGTCGGTGCGGCCCACCGCGAGCCCGGCGAGAAACGCGCCAAGCTCCATCGAAACCCCGAACACACCCGCAGCGCCCACCGCGATGCCCACCGCGAGAACGAGAACGGCGAGTGTAAAGAGCTCACGGGAGCGGGTGCGCTCGATCTTCTCGAGCGCCCAGGGCACCACGGAACGGCCGAGCACGACCACCGTGACCACGAGGCCGACGATCTTCAGGCCCGCCATCGCCAAGGCCGCCCCTGCGCTCATCTCCGTGGCGCCACTGCCGAAGAAGATGGGCAGCAGCAAAAGCATGGCGACGGTGAGGATGTCCTCGACCACGGTCCACCCAATCGCGATGTAGCCGATCGGCGAATGAAGATCGCGCCAGTCGGCGAGGACCAGGGCCATCACAACAGTGCTCGCCACCGAGATGGCCATGCCGAGAATGATCCCCGAGGTCCAACTCCAGCCCACGAGGTGCAACAGCCCCGCGAGGGCCACCGTCGACAGCGTGCTCTGGATGAGGGCGCCCGGCACCGCCACACGCCACACCGCGATCAGTTCGTCCAAATGGAACCGCAAGCCCATCCCGAACAGCAACAGGATCACGCCGATCTCGGCGAACTGTTGCGCGATCTCGCGGTCGGCGACGAAGCCGGGGGTGAACGGGCCGACCAGGATCCCGGCCATCAGGTAGCCGACGATCGGCGACAAAGACAGACGGTTCGCCAGGTATCCGAGGAGCAGAGCGCCAGCCAGTCCTCCAGCGAGCGTCAGCAGAGTCGCGAGATCATGCATGGGGGAGATTGAGTTTAGCTGCGGCTTGAGCGCGCCCGGTCGCGTCGGTTTGCGCGCCTCCTTGTTGTCGTCAGGTCGATTCGGAGCCGGGCGGCACGACCAGGACATCGCAGCCGACATCCCGCAGCAGGTCGCCCGCAACCGAGCCCAGGAAGGCATGCGCGAGGCCCGAGTAGCCGTGCGTCCCCAACGCGAGGAGATCGACATCAGCCAGCTTGACGATTTTCGGCACCATCATCCGGGGAGAACCGTGACGAACGTGCGCCCTCCACCGTGCTTCCATCTCCGTGATCCCCAGGCGCGTGAGCGTTGCCGTCAGCAGTCCTCCCAGTTTCAGCGAGGCACTCTGACGCAACCCGGTGCGTCGCTCCTGGACCTCGTCGGCACTAAGGCTCGGATACACCTGGCTCTCATACGGAGAGCTGAGGGCGTGGATGACCTCGACCCGGGGGCGTGGAGGCGGCACTATCCGCAGCAGCCCCAGGAAGACCCGGGACGCGGAATCGTCGAGATCGACGGCCATCGCCGGCCGGCGGTATGGCGTGCGAGGAGGGAGCCGGACCGCGAGCACCGGCAGCTTCGCGGTTCGCATCACTCGCTCGGCCGTCGATCCCAGGAACATATCCCGGAGCAGTCGGCCGCCACCGCGCCCGAGGACGATGAGGTCGGCGGCTTGCGCGCGCGCGCGCTCCGTGATCACACGCGCCGCGGCGCCGCTCTTGACCACAGACTCAATCCGAACGGACCTCGGAAGGGAGGCGCCGAGATGAAGCGCCTCCTCCGAGAGCCGTTGCCGCGCGTCGCGCTCTGCGTTGCGTTTCTCGCGCGGCTCCAGGCCTCCAGGGGCGACGTGCAAGAGTGCGATCATGACGTCTTCGGCCAAGGGAAGCCGAGCGATCCGCCCGAGCACGCGGTCGGATGCTGGAGTGAGATCGACCGCCACGAGCAGCGATCGCAAACTCGCGAGCGCCCCCGCGTTCTGGTGGGTCAGCTCCTTTGTACCGCTCTCGGTCATGATGACGCCTCCTGGTTCATTGCCTCGGCCTCGCCGACGACACGGTTTCGGCCCTCTCGCTTGGCGCGATAGAGCGCGCCGTCCGCGCGCCGGATCAGATCTTCCACCGACCCCTCTCCGTCCGCGGGACGGAGCGTGGCAACGCCCACCGAAACCGTAACGCCGCGACCAAGACCCTCAACCTCCGCGCGAATCCTCTCCGCAAGGGCCAGACCACGCCTGGCATCGGTCGAAGGCGCGAGAACCGCGAATTCGTCGCCGCCAAAGCGAGCACTCGCGTCAGCCGCCCGCGACGCGTTCTTCAGCACATCCCCCACGCTGCGAATCGCGTCGTCGCCCCGGTCGTGGCCTTCTCGGTCGTTAATCGCCTTCAGGCCGTCGACGTCGAGCAGGACGAAAGCCAGAGTCGTTCCTTGCCGTAGCGCCCGTTCTCGCTCTTCGCTCATCATCCCCTCGAGAGCGCGCCGGTTCAGCAATCCCGTCAGATGATCGCCGCGCGACAGGCGTTTCAACTGCTCCGCCTGATACCCCGTGAAAGCGCCGAAGAGCGCGAAAGCGACCATGGTTGAAATTGTCACATACGCGTAGACGGGGGCTTGGTGCCTCAGGTCCTCCCGAAGGGCGTCTATCGAAGGGTCCTGCGCGAGCGCGAGCCTCAGGACCATCAACCCGAGCGGGGCGCCCAATGCCAGCGCGCCGCCCGCGATGGTGTACCTCCAAGTGGCGGTCAGGACCGGTGCTCCCATTCCTCGGGCCGCGTCACCCGGCACACCTCGCTCGATGTCACTCGGGCCTCGTCTGGCCCCGCACGCGACGTCCTCGTTGTTCGCCACGGTTAACGGATCGGCGGGCCCGGGCGAGGGCGCGGCCGAGGGCGGAAATCAGATCGGAGCTCGTCGCCTCCGCCCGCACGGAGCCGCGCGGGATCAATTCGACCGTGATCGCACACCGCAGGTCATCTCCGCCCCGTGGACCATTGACGTCGGAGAACCCGAGAGTGACTGAATCCACATGCGTGGCCGAGGATCCAAGAGCCGCCCGGACTCTCCGCTCCAGATGCCGCTGGATCGTCCCGACCATGTCGAAATCCTGTGTTCGCAGGTTGATGAGCATGAGACCTACTCCTTTCCAAAGAACCGAGCTGGCGGCCCGGAGGGGGCCGGTAGCGTATGACCTTCAAGCCTCCAGACTGAGATGGCTGGGCGCTGTGTGCGTCGGCAGATGGGGGATGGGCGCTCGAAGATCCGACATCCCGTCTTGAGGCCCGGCGATGGCACGGAGCAGGTCCGACTCGGTGAAGAGGCCAACCAGGCGCCCGCCCGCCACCACCGGCAGGCACTGTATCCGGTGCCCGAGAAGCTGCTCGACCGCCTCGTTGACTGAAGCCTCCGGCCCGATGGTGACGACCGGTCTCGTCATGGCCTCCTGGACGTGCAGCTCTCCGAGAACGGCCGTCGCATCCAGGCCTCGCTCCCGGCCGGGCGCGAGCCTTCCGGGAGCGCGAAGAATGTCCCCGTGCGTCAGAATGCCCACGACCGTGTGCCCGCTGACGACCGGCAAGTGCCGCAGGTCACCGAAGGTCATGAGCCGGTTCGCGACGTTCAAGCTCTCGCTCGGCGCCACCGTCAACACTTCTTTCCTCATCACGTGTTTCACTTGCAAAGTCATTTCCATCTCCTCTATTGCGAGCGCAGAGCCTTTCAGCCGATGTCTCGCCCTTCTCTTTCGGGTTGATAGAGCACGCTGTCGACACGCAGCAGCCGTTCCCCCGCGGGGACCTCCCATAACACCTGCTCGCCCACAGTGCGGCCGAGCACGGCCATGCCCAGTGGGGCCAGCACCGAGACCTTCCCTGCCGAAGCGTCGGCGAGATGCGGGAAGACGAGTTGGAACCGGAAAGTCTCCCCGCTGTCGAGGTCGGTGACCTGAACCTCCGAGCTCATGGTCACCACGTCAGGCCCGATCTGCGAGGCGGGGGTGACCTCGGCCTCGTCCAGGTGGCGCTCCAGGCCATCAACGCTGCCGGAGTCGAGCGTATCCACGACTTGAGATCCCCTGATGAGGCCCTGAAGGCGTCGCGAGTCGAGATCCGTAACCCGAATTGTCTGCTGCTGCATGAGTTTCTCCTTGAATCGAAATGAAGCTGAGCATTGGGACTGACCCGGTCCTGCGTCAGGTCAAGCGGCGGGCGCTGGACCAACCGCATCGGTCACCGCCTGCGCTCTTGGGGCGCCACAGGCCTCTCGGCGCCTCGTGACGAAATGATGGTCGCCATCGCGCGCCAGCCGCCCCGCGGCCTCATCTACGGCCCCGTACAGGCGGTCGTTGGCGGCGCTGACCTTGATCTGGCCAACCGGCGTCAGGTCGAGGACGGCGGAGCAGCGATATCGGGCCCCCGTTCGCATCACCTCGCGCTCTTCAAGCGTGATGCGCAGGAGCTCGCACGCCGGTCCAAACCGGCGGGTCGCCGAGAACATCCTGTACTCGACGTAGGCGCGAACTTGGGCGGTCAGGCTCAGGTCCACGGCTTGGATGGCTATCTGCATGCGTTCCTTCCTCGTTCCTTGTACCGCCTGACGTGGGCGGCCGGGTCGGTACAGGGCAAGCAGCGCGCCAGAGGGGACGGCTATGGCGCAAGCAGATGTAAGCCACGGTGAATTAAAGCTTTGGAGCGGCCCCAGTCCGAAACACGCAGGCGCGACGGCGTTCGCTCTATATACAGAATGAAATATCTGATTTCATTCTGAAATGTGACGTCTCAGCCCTTGGTATCGAGCTGGTACTGTTTGATCCGCCGCCACACCGTGACGCTGCTGATGTTGAGGGCCTTCGCGGCGAGCTTGCGGTTCCCCCCGAAGCGCTCGAGAGCGCGGCGGATTGACGTGCGTTCGTTCTCCTCAAGATCAAGGCTGTCGGAACCGGCTGGCTCCATCAGGCCCGCTCTGACTTCCGGTGGAAGCTCTCGGACCGTCACCGAGGGGCCGTGAGCGAGGATCACCGCGCGCTGTATCGCGTGTTCCAGCTCCCGAACGTTGCCCGGCCAGCGGTAGTTCATGAGGAGAGTCATCGCCTCGGCCGAGATTCCGGGGACCGCCTTCTTCATCTGTTTGGCGGCCGCACGCAGGAACTGATGAACGAGTGTCGGAATCGTTTCCCGACGCTCGCGGAGTGGGGGAACCGTGATCACGAAGGCGCCGAGTCGGAAGTACAGGTCTTCCCGGAAGAGCCCCGCGGCCACCGCGGCTCGCAGGTCCCGGTTGGTCGCGGCGATCACCCGCGGGTTGACCCGTGTGCTCCGCTCTCCGCCGACCTTTCGGATCTCCCCTTCCTGTAGCGCACGCAAGAGTTTTGCCTGGATCGTGGGAGCCATTTCGCCGATCTCATCGAGGAACAGGGTTCCCGCGGTGGCGAGTTCGAACAGTCCCGTCTTGTCTCGCACGGCCCCCGTGAACGCGCCGCGCACGTGGCCGAAGAGTTCGGACTCCAACAGAGTCTCCGGCAAGGCCGCGCAGTTCACGGAGACGAACGGCTGAGCGGCCCGCTCACTCTGGTCGTGGATCATGCGGACGATGAACTCCTTCCCGGTGCCGCTCTCGCCATAGACAAGGACCGTCGTGTCCAGCGGGGCGACCCTGACCGCCATCTCGAGGACCTCGCGCATCGCCTCGCTCTGGACGACGAACTGCTTCGAGGCCGCGGCTCGGGCCACGCGCTCGCGCAGAACATCCAGTTCGCGCTCGCGATGGGCCACCTTTCGCTCACGCCGCGCGAGCGCCTGCAGGCGTCGGTGGACGTCGCCGCGCGCGCGCTCAACCTCCTGACCAAGATCAGCACCCTGAAAATCCAGACGCAGGGCCTCGAGTTTCTCCCCCCAGCGCGACGCTTCTTTTCCGATCAGCGAACAGTGCGGCTTGCCGCTACCCAGGCAGTTGGTCTCGGCGTAGTAGACCTCCTGACCCAGGCACGCGCTCGCGTAACCGCTGGCATAACCGACGAGCGACCAGCAGACCGGGCTCGCGCTCTTGCCGAAGTGGTGAACATGCTGCTCGGCCTCATACGAGTCGTGCCATTCCACCGCGGCATCGAACCGCCCCGTGGCGGCGTCGTACTCAATGCGGAGCGGCACGACCCGAACGATGCCCTCGAGGGTATGAAGGACCGCGCCCGCCCGGAGCCCTTCGACAGGGTCTTTCCAGGAGGACTGATCCCGCAGGTTCACCGCGTCGTGATAGCCGTCGGCGAAGCCGAACCGCAGGAGCAGGCGACGCGCGGTGTCGTTCCCCACCGCCTCGATCAACTCTCTGCGCAGGAGGCCCATCGCGGTGGCGCTCAGAATCACCACCCGCTGCTCGTGGAGGCGAATGATCCCCTGGCCCGGCTGGAAGTCGAGCACATCGGCCAGCAGAAGGTCTTCGGGTTTCATCGTCGTCCTGCACGCCAGAGTCCGACGACGGGCGTTGATCAGCGCGCCGCCGAGGATTCCCTGCGCCTCGGGGCTCATAATAGCGGTGTGAAGCGGGTCCGCCGGACCGCGCTTCTCCCTGCGTCATTGCGGGCCGAGCGGGTGGGAAGGCTCTCGGCGGCAGAGGCGGAGCCTGTGCTGTCGCGGATCGACGTCATTCGGGGGCGCCAAGCTCTGCGTTTCGCGCTCTCGCGGAATCGGAGGCGGCCAGGGCGATGAGCAAGACGGAGAAAGCCCCTACTGGATCCCGCGCCGCGAGGCCCGGTCGACCGCTTCGATGAAGCGATACAAGCCGAAGCTGGCCGCGAACAACAGACCCGAGAGAATCGCGCCGGGGGTCGCGACCTCGTGGTGTCCGGCGAGGAAGGCTTCCAAAGTGGCGGTGAGAAGCCACATCTGCACGATCAGGAGAATGGCGATGAGTGAGATCGCGCCGTCGAGAGCGGTAAGGCCACGGGCCGTCTGACGCTGTTCGCTCATCCCAGGACCCTCGAATCCCCCGGCGGATTGTTGCCGAGATCCACCCCGAAGGCCCAGAGTTCATCCCCCTGCTGCTCGAGCAGGATCCGGGGGAGTGGGCGAGGCGGCGGGCCCTGAAGTACCCGGCCATCCTCGATAGAGAAGAAACCGTGGTGGCACGGGCACTCGATCCGCTTCCCATCGGCTGCCGGGATCACCGCGCAGGAGAGGTGCGTGCATTTCTGCGAATAAGCGACGTAGCGATCTGACTGGGTGTGGAACAGGATGCAGGGGTCCTGCGCTCCCGGGTAGCGGAAAAGTTTCACGCCACCCTTCGGGATCTCACTGGCCCGCCCGACGAGGGTGCGGGGAAACACCTCGGCCTTCCGGAAATACGACTTCGAGAGGATCCACAAGTTGCCGACGAACATGCCGAAGCTCGTGAGCACAAGGAACTTCCCGAATTGCCGCCGCGCCACGTACCGTTCGTGGGCGGTTTCGATCGAGAACTCGTCGCGCCACAGCTTCATGCCTTGTCCTCCCACATGTAGTCGACGACGTCGACGCTCATCGCATCGACCGCGTCCGGAACCATCATGTAGACCTTGGTCGTGACTTTCTGCTTGCCGAAGTAGAAGACGTTTGTCGGCTTTTCCCGACGTCCGGCGGTGATTTCCTCGAGCGAGACGTAGGCGAGTGCCTGCGACGGGCACACCGTCGCGCACATGGGCTTCTTCCCCACCGAGGTGCGGTCGTAGCACA
>CAYNHK010000127.1:0-13767 GCA_964396875.1 uncultured Acidobacteriota bacterium
CGGCAAGTCGCTCGATGTGCCGGTGGTGCAGTTGAGCATCGACCGCAGCGCGGACGCATCGAGGCACGTGGAGATAGGCCGGGCCCTGACTCCGCTTCGTGACGAGAGTGTGTTGATCCTCGGCAGCGGAAACATCGTGCACAACCTCGGAGACGCGATCGCGCGGATGCGGTCGGGCGCCGTCGAGACTCCCGCGTGGGCGGCCGCGTTTGACGGCGCCGTGGTTTCTGCCCTCGAGAAACACGATGCCGCGGAACTCGGGCGTCTTGTCGAATCGCCCGAAGGACGCAAGGCGCACCCCACACCCGATCACTTCCTGCCCCTGCTGTATGCCGCCGGAGCCGCCGGCGACGATCCGGTGACTTTCCCGATCGCCGGCTTCGATCTCGGATCCCTGTCGATGAGGAGCGTGATCTTCGGTTCGGCCTGAGCGCGCGCTCGCGATCCTCCGGTAGCATCGCCGGATGGCCGACTCCTCGAAGAATGACCTGATCCGCGGCCTCTCGGCCACCGACGTCACACTCATCACCATCGGCTCGGTTGTGGGGACCGGCGCATTTCTGACCACCGCTGACGTCGCACGCGCCCTTCCCCATGCCGGGCTCGTGCTCCTGGCCTGGGTGTGCGGGGGCATCGTTGCTATCGCGGGCGCTCTCACCTACGCCGAGCTTGGAACGATGATGCCGCGCGCGGGCGGCCCCTACCATTTCCTGAAGGAAGCGTACGGACCGCTTTTCGGCTTCCTCAAGGGTTGGGTCGACTTCCTCGTGATCATGTCGGGGGGCCTGGCCGCGATTGCGGTGGGCTTCGGCGAATACCTCGGGTCCTTCCTGCCGTTCTTCTCAACCCGTAACGTGCTCGCCTCCGCCGACATCTTCGGTTTCGACTGGAAACTGACCGGAGGTGCGGTGGCCGGCGTTCTCGCCATCGTGTTCTTCACCGTTACCAGCATGGTGGGCGTGCGTGAGAGCGCTCTCGTGCAGAACGTGATCACGGTCCTCAAGATCGGATCGATGGTGGGCCTGGCGCTGCTCGGTTTCTTCGTCGCTCCCGCAGTGGTTCCGGACTACGTCTCTTCGGTAGTGCCGGCTTCGCTCATCTCCGCCTTCGGCGTGGCCATGATCGGTGTCTTGTGGACCTTCGACGGCTGGTATGGGGCGACCTACCTCGGCGGCGAGATGAAGGACCCTTCGAGGGATCTGCCCCGGGCCATGATCGGAGGTGTGGTGATCGTCACCGCGCTCTATGTGCTCTTGAACGTCGTCTATCTGCGCGCGATTCCGGTGAGCGACATGCCCAACCATCCACGCATCGCTGAAGCGGCGGCGGTGGCGCTGTTCGGTGCGGGCGCCGCGAAGATCGTCTCCGCGGCGGTGATGGTGTCGGCGTTTGGGTGCATCGGCGCCACGATCCTCTATTCCACAAGGACCTATCTTCCGATGGCGAGGGACGGCGTCTTCTTCAAGTCGCTCGCGAAGGTCCACCCGAAGTGGCGAACGCCCGTGGCCTGCATCCTGGCCCAGGGGGTGTGGACGATCATCCTGACGGTCTCGGGCACGTACGAAGCGCTCTACACCTACGTGATCGTCGTGTTGTTCCTCTTCCACGCCGCCACCGGGATCGCGGTGTTTGTGCTTCGTGTGAAGAAACCCGACTGGCCGCGGCCTTACCGTGTGAGCGGGTATCCGATCGTGCCCGCGATCTTCGTCCTCACCTCGCTCGCTTTCGTCTTCAATGCCCTGATGGAACGGCCCACGGAAGCCTTGTTCGGTTTCGGCATTCTCCTGCTCGGAGTTCCGGCCTACCTGTACTGGAAACGCACCGCCGTCCCAATGGATTGAACCCCGTTCCGGTTATTTGGGAACCGGAAGCGCACCCGGGCCGTCTCAAGCAGTAGACGCGCAGCCTTGAGTCCAGAAGGGCTGCCCACTGCGGAGCGACGCGATGTTCAATTTCTTGATACTGATGGCGGCGGCATTGGCGCCGGACTCCAGCCAGGGACCGGATAGCAGTGTCGCGGTCGCCGAAGCGCTCTCTCAGGTGCAGGCGGTGAGAGTCCAGGAGGCGATCGAGATCGACGGCAAACTCGATGAACCGGCATGGCAGCGGGCCCCCGCGTACAGCAACTTCATTCAGCGCGATCCCGACGAGGGAAAGAAAGCCACCGAAGGAACCCACGTTCACGTTCTTTACGACGACGATTCGATCTACATCGGCGCCGAACTGAAGGATTCGCAGCCCAACGCGATCAAGGCTCTGCTCGGACGGCGCGACGCGAACCTTTCTTCCGACTCGTTCACGGTCTACCTCGACCCGTACAACGACAAACGCACGGGCTTCTATTTCGGAATCTCGGCGGGCGGAACGCTCACCGACGGCACCCTGTTCAACGACGACTGGGATTCAAGTTCCTGGGACGGGATCTGGGAAGGCAAGGCGAGACGCGACGAAAACGGCTGGACCGTCGAGTATCGGATCCCGCTTTCGCAGCTCCGTTTCAAGCAGGAGGATGATGCCCGCTGGGGCATCAACTTCCGCCGCCAGATCACGCGCACCAACGAGCAGGCTTACGCCGCGCTTCGGCCCAAGAAGGAGAGCGGCTTCGTTTCGAGATTCCTGCCCCTGGTGGGCCTGTCGGGTCTTCAGCCGAAGCGACGATTCCTCGTTACTCCGTACACAACCGCCAGGACGCGTACGTACGAAGCCCGCGTCGGCGATCCCTTCTTCGATGGCCGGCGCTCTCAGGCGGCGTTTGGCGCCGACTTCAAGTTCGGCATCGGTTCCAATCTCACGCTCGACGCCACCATGAACCCCGACTTCGGTCAGGTCGAGGTCGATCCCGCGGTGGTGAATCTCTCGGACGTCGAGTCGTTCTTCAATGAGAAGCGGCCGTTCTTCATCGAAGGATCCGACACGTTCGATTTCGGCTGGGGCGGCGCCTCGAACAACATGAGCTTCAACTTCTCGAGTCCCAACATCTTCTACTCGCGTCGCATCGGGCGCGCGCCCCAGGGGTCGCCCGGGTCCGCTGACTTCTCCAGTGTTCCCGATGGAGTGCGGATCAACGCCGCGGCGAAGATCACCGGTCGATTGGGGGGCGCATGGAACATGGGAGTGCTGCACGCGATGACCGGGCAGGAAGAAGCGGATCTGATGACCGCCGGACGATTGGGAAGCTCCGTGGTAGAGCCCCGGGCCACCTACAGCGTCGTGCGCGGACAGCGCGACTTCGGGGGTGGTCGACAGGGCCTTGGCTTTATCGGCACGCTCGTCAATCGCGACCTCGCGGGCACCGGCCTCGAGAACCAGCTCAACCGGCGCGCCACCGCGTTCGGGGTCGATGGGTGGACGACACTCGGCCGCGGCAAGGGCGACGAACGAATCTGGGCTCTGACCGGGCGGTTCCAAGTCTCGAACATCCAGGGGACCGCCGCGCGATTGAGTTCGGTTCAGCGCGCCTCGCAGCACTATTTCCAGCGTCCCGACGCGACCCATGTTTCCGTGGATCCAAACGCCACGTCGCTTTCGGGCTATTCGTTCCGCGTGGCTCTCAATCGCGAGAAAGGCCCACTCCTCTTCAATGCCGCGGTGGGGGCCACGTCGCCGGGGTTCGACTCGAACGACGCCGGCATCACGTCGCGCACCGATCAGATCAACGGCCACATCTCGGTGGGCCACCGATGGACCGAACCCGGCCGGGTCTTCCGCAATGGCGGTCTTCAAGGCGGCGCCTTTCGCACGAACGACTATGAAGGGAACATGACGGCGCTGGGCTTCTTCTCCTGGTACTGGGCGACGTTCAAGAACTACTGGGCCTTCGAGGGAAGCTTCTTCGTAAACCCGGAGTCGATCACGACCACGCAAACGCGCGGCGGCGTCGCCATGCTTCGGCCAGGCTCATGGAGTTGGGATCTGGGCATCAACTCCGACAGTCGAAAAAGCGTGACCTTCGAATTGGGGGTGCGAGCCGGGCGCGGGCAACAGGAGTCGAATCGAAGCCGGGGCGGCTGGACCTCGATCAACTGGAAGCCCGCACCCAAACTCTCCCTGAGTGTGAGCCCTGACTATCAGCGTCAGGAGAATGGCGCGCAGTTCGTCGCCAACATCAACGATGCCGCGGCCACCGCGACGTTTGGCCGCCGCCATGTCTTCGCGCGACTCAAGCAGGAGACGTTCTCCGCGGGCATAAGGCTCAACTGGACGTTCACGCCTGCGTTGAGCCTGCAGACCTACATCCAGCCCCTCATTTCCTCCGGTGAGTACACGGACTTCGGTGACCTCGCGCGGCCACGCTCCTACGAATTCGCCCGCTATGCCGCCGGCGCGCTGCCCCCGGGAGTGAGCGATCCCGACTTCACTTTCAAGTCGATCCGCGGCAACGCGGTTCTGCGTTGGGAGTTCCGACCCGGGTCGGCCGCGTATTTCGTGTGGACCCAGAGCCGTGACGACTCCGATCCATCGGGGGAGTTCCGTCTCGGACGCTCGTTCTCGACTCTCCTCGACGCCAAGGCCGACAACATCTTCCTGGTCAAGCTGGCTTTCGGCTGGAGCAGTTGAGACCAAAAACCTGAACGAAACATTCAGGGAGGGTTCAGCTTCATTCTCCTAGGTTGTTCTCTTCGCGGCGAACCCACTTGTTCGCGGCGTCGACCACAACCTTCAAGGAGAAGAGACTCATGAGAACAAGACTGGCCGTTTTGGCGGCTCTGGCCCTGTTTGCGTCATCCGCCCTGGCCGCCGACAAGGCCAAGAAACCAGCGCCCACCGTGAGCGGGGCATGGACGCTGACTGTGCAGGGACCGGCTGCGCATGGCGACATGCCCGCGACGCTGGACCTCAAGCAGGAGGCCAAAAAGGTCACGGGAACTTTCGCGCTTCACGGGAAGCCTCAGCCGCTCGCGGGGGAGTTCAGCGGAGGCGCCTTGTCCCTTAGAACCACGGACACCCCGTCCGATGCGGCCCTTGCGTTCGAAGCGCAGCTCAAGGAGGACGGGACCCTCGCCGGTCACGTGTCGACGCCGATGGGCGACATGAAGTTCTCCGCGAAGCGGACGAAAGAAGGCAAGTGATGCAAGGCGACCTCCGGCACGCCTGTCGTTCGCTCCTGCGAATGCCCGCCGTGTCGGCGGTCGTCGTTATTTCCCTCGCCCTCGGGATCGGCGTCAATACGGTCGTGTTCTCCTGGATCCAGGCGCGGGTTCTGCGCCCGATCCCCGGCGCGCCGGACGGAGGACGGATTCAGCTCATCGAAGCGAGGACCGCGACCGGGCTCTACAACGGATCGTCCTGGCTCGAGTACAAGGACCTGCGCGAAGGCCTTCGGTCCTTCGAGGACGTGTTCGCCGCGCGCATGGTTCCGCTCTATCTGGGTGAACCCGGATCCGTGGAACGCGTCTTTGGCCTGGTCGTTTCCGACAACTACTTCAAAGCCCTGCGGCTCCAACCCGCGCTCGGACGTTTTCTGACCCCGGCGGAAGTGAGTCAGGAGGGCCGGGAGCCGGTGGCCGTGATCTCCCATCGGCTCTGGCAGAAGCAGTTCGCAGGCTCGATCGGAGCGCTCAGCCAGACGGTTCGCATCAACGGACAGGCGTTGACCGTCGTGGGCGTGACTCCCCCGGAGTTCCAGGGCACCGTGGTCGGGCTGCAGTTTGACGCGTGGCTGCCCGCGACGCTCGCTCCGGTTCTCGCGAATGGATCCTCCGAACTCGAAGAGCGCTCGTTCCGCGGATACTCCGTCATGGGGCGTCTGCGGCGAGAGGCCACGGCGGCGCAAGCTCAGCTCGAGGTGAACGCCTTGATGGAGCGTCTGGCTCACGACTTCGCCGCGACGAATACCAAAGTTACGGCGGAGGTTGTCCCCTTCTCCGACTCGCCGCGAGGTCCGCAGCGCATGTTCAACTCGGCGCTTTTCGTTTTGCAGGCGATCATGGTCCTGTTGTTGTTTGCGGTCTGCGGCAACGTGGCGAACCTGCTCCTTGCCCGGGCCAGCGCGCGTCAGAAGGAAATGGCGATCCGGCTGACCCTGGGGGCCAAGCCCTGGCGGGTGGGGCGGCTTCTGATCGCCGAGAACATCCTGCTGGCGCTCCTGGGGGCGGTCGTGGGCGCGGGGCTTGCGGTCTGGGGCACCAAGGCCCTGATGCTCTTGCCGCGAGTGACGGGCTTGCCTCTTCGTTTCGAAACGAGCGTCGACGCGCAGGGACTGGCCTTCGCCATCGGCCTTGGCCTCGTGTCGAGCGTTCTCTTCGGCCTGCCGCCCGTCCTGCATCTGTGCCGCGTAGAGCCCCAACTCGGGAATCGCGCCTCCACTCGATCGGGAGGCCGGAGCTTCATGCGCCAGGGACTCATGGCTGTTCAGGTCGGCCTTGCCACTATGGTCCTCATCGTGGCCGGAATGTTCTTCCGCAGCTTCATGGAGACGCGCACCACCGATCCGGGGTTCCGTCGCGACGGTGTGCTCCTCGCGACCTACGACCTCGCGGGGCGCAGTGTGGAGTCAGGTTTCAGCCGCCCCCTGGCCGCGCGCACGCTCGAACGGCTCGCGTCACTGCCCTCGGTCGAAGCGGTTGCGATCGCGTCGTCGGTCCCGCTCGACATTCACGGGATGCCCTCGAGGGTCATCACGGTCGAGGGCCACCCACCGAGCGTCTCCGGGGATGACGAGGCGCTTGCCAACGTCGTCACCCCGGGCTATTTCGAGGTCATGGGGATCGAACTGATCGCGGGCCGCGATTTCTCGCCCATTCTCGACGCCGGCACGTCCAAGGAAGCGATAGTGAACGAGGAGTTCCTGAAGCGGTACGTTCAAAAGGGCGAAGCCCTGGGCCGGGAGATTCGCGCCCGTGGCGGCCCCTTCGCCATCGTGGGGGTCGCGCGGGACTCGCTCTACAACGCATTCGGCGAGAGGCCGACTCCGGCCATCTATTTCTCTTACCGGGATCTGCCCTCGCCCCGCGGCGAGATCCACGTTCTCTCCCGCCGTTCCGGCAACGGGGTCGGCGCGGAAATCCGCGCGACGATGCGGGAACTCGACCCTGAACTTCCCGTCTTCAACGTCCGCACGATGACGGAACAAGTCGACGCCAATCTCATCTTTCGCAGGATTCCCGCCCAGATGTTCTCCGTGCTGGGACCGCTCCTCCTCGTGCTCGCGGCGATCGGCATCTACGCGGTCGTGTCCTATGCGGTTTCGCTCCGCACCCTCGAGATCGGCGTGCGCCTGGCGCTCGGAGCCTCCTCACAGCGCGTGGTTCGTCATTTCGTGGAGGAGAACTTCAAAGTGGCCACGTTCGGAGCCCTCATCGGCTGGACCCTGGCCCTTGGGCTCGCCTGGCGATGGGCGCCCGCGTCCAGCCTCGACCCGGGCGTCTTCCTGCTCGCGCCGCTCGTTCTTCTGACCGTGGCGGGATTGTCATGCTGGATTCCCGCGCGGAGGGCAGCGCGTGTTGAGGCGGCCTTCGCCCTCCGAGGAGAGTAGGTCTTCCTGGCGATGGCGCGGCATCATTGACGAATGGAGTTGTCATGCGAAACCTGCGAACCCTGATTGCCGTTGCGTTGTGCATCGCCCACCCGATCTCTTCGGCCGCTGCCCCGACGGCCGATGCCGCGCTCACCCCCGCGATTCGGTCCGAGGTTCTCGACGCCGTCATCGCTCGCCTCGAATCGACTTATGTCGATGTCGAAGCCGTCCCCGCGATCGTGAAGGCTCTCCGCGCGAAACAGGAATCCCGGGTCTACGACGGGACCTCTAATCCCGCGCAGTTCGCCGAGGTGGTGACGCGCGACCTGCGCTCGGTGAACGGCGATCTCCATCTTGGCCTTCGGTATTCGAAGGATCCGGCATCCGCACCCGGCCGGGCCGCGAGCCCCTTTGGCGATCCCCGCCTGCTCAACTTCGGAATGGGGCGCGCCGAAATCCTCGACGGCAACGTCGGCTATCTCGAGATCACGGGCTTCACCGGCGGCGACTATCGCGACGCGGTGGTGGACGCTTTGCGTTTCCTCTCTCGCACCGACGCGCTCCTCATCGACGTGCGTCGCAATGGCGGCGGCGCTTCCGACATGAGTCACTTCATCTTCAGCCATTTCTTCGGGGACACCCCCGTTCCCACCATCGATGTACGCACCCGGAACAACCCGGAGCCAACCCGCCGCATGAGCCTCGGCGAGGTCCCGGGCCCGCGCCGGCCCGATGTGCCGCTCTTCCTCCTCATCAGTCAGGGGACCGGCTCCGCGGCCGAGGAGTTTTCCTTCGTGCTCAAGAACCGGCGTCGCGCGACCCTGGTGGGCCGTCGAACCGCGGGTGCGGGTCGAATGGTGGCGCAGGTTCCGATCGGTCATGGTTTCACGGCTTCGATTTCCGTCACCAGAGTTTCCGATCCCGAAAGCGGTCGCGAGTGGGAACAGGTCGGGGTCGAGCCCGACATCGCGGTTGATCCCGAGCGGGCCCTCATCGCGGGCCACCTCGCCGCCTTGAAGGTCGTCGCGGCGGGAGTCACCACGGATGCGAGCCGCAAGCGCATCCTGGAGCGTCTGATCGAGACGTCCGAGGCCCGGTTGCGGACGATGCCCGAAAACGCCGCGCGGCTGGCCCGGTTCACCGGAACCTACGACGGCCGCGTTGTCTCCGTCCGCGGCGAGCAACTCCACTACACGCGTCGCAACGGTGGCCTGAGCGAGCCTCTGGTTCCTCTGGGCGGAGACAGGTTCGCGTTCGGCTCCCAGCGCCTGCGCTTCGCCGAGACCGCCGGCGTGGTGACGCTCAGGGTCGAGCAGGCGGACGGCTCGGAGATCACACTCACGCGCACTCTGAAGTAGGGGGGGCGCCCGCAAGTAGACTTCAAACGTGGAGAGCCCGTCGGAACAATCGGCCTTTTGGGGTCTCCATGCCGCCTGGCTCGCCGTCTCGGTTCTCTGCGCGGCTCTGCTTGCACGACGACCGAACCCAAGGCTGGCCCTCGGGGTTCTGGTGGTCCTGCACGGGCTGGCGTACCTCGGCTACTACGCGAACCTGGGCCGGCCTTACGCGATCGGCGTCAGCCACGATCGGGCAATTGGCGTCGGGATGGCGATGGCGGTGGCGGACGGCGGCTCGCCCTTCGATCACGTGCAGGTCGAGTTTGGCAATCTGGAACCGCTGTGGACCTTCTTCGTTGCCGTCCTGTCCGGCTTCTCCGCCGATCGCGTTCCGGCTTTGTACGACCGGATGACTCTGCTGGTTATGACACTGACCGCCCTCGGCTTCTACCGGGCGTGGAGCATTCCTCGAGCGGGAGAGGACGCGGACGTCGCGGGGTGGAGAGGAGTCCTCGTGGCTGCGGGTGTGGTGGGTCTCTCGTCCTTTTCCATGAGCCCGGAGCCCCCCGTGCAGATCTTCTGGCAGGGCAACTTTGTTTTCAAACCGAACCACGCCCTGGCATTTGGCCTGGTCGGTCTCCTTTCCCGCTTCTCTCCTTCGAACACCTCGTGGGTCCGGATCGGACTGCTTCAGGGTCTGCTGATCTGGGTGTTCATTCTCGACTGGGCCTACCTGGTTCCCGGCCTGTTTCTCGCCGCGTGGCTCGGAGGCGATCGGATGGAGGGGCTGAAGCGGGCGGCCCTGAGCACACTCCTCGGCCTGCTGATCGGCCTGCCCTACGTGCTCCATCTTTTTCGCGATTACAGCCCCGTGGGAGACGGGGAGATGGCACAGATCTGGCGCGACCATATGGGGGGGCGGTTGGCGAGTCCCTACTGGTGGTCCCTCGATCTTGGGCCGGTTCTCATTCTCTTTCTGGTCGCCCTCTTCTTTGCCTTGCGAAGATCCGGCAGCGAGATCGGCGCGGTGGGTTTTCTCGCGACGGGACCGCTCGTCGCCCTCTGCTATGTCATCGGCTTTCAGGTGGGCCTGGCGCCCGAGCCCGATGAGGGCCACTACTACGTCAGGATGGTGGCGGGGGCGGGGGCAGGGTACGCGGTCTGGTTGATGGCCTCGCGCCTCGGAGGCATTTCCAAATGGCGTCAGGCGTTGGGATTCGGAATCATCCTGGCCTGCTCGGTGCCCGCCTACTTCAACCCGTTCCGCGACGATCGGTACTACCCCCTGAGTCGGACTGCACTGCCGAGCGGTGTCGCGGCAACCGCGGACTGGATTCGGAGCAACGTCGGCCCCAGGTCAGTGCTGATCAGCGCGGACGGCATCATGCTGGCCGGACTCACGGGTCGCCGGTTCCTGATGGTCCGCCCCGACCAGACCGCGGATCGCAACGACCGGGAGAGAGCCGAGCGCGACATCGTGACCTCGCTCGATCCGGAGACGGTGCGTCGCGCGGCCGCGCGTTATGGCGTTACTCACGTCGTCCTCGACGAGCGCCTGCGTGAGAAGTACGGGGACCTTGCTCGGGGTCTCGGAAATCGCCCATGGTTCGAGCCCGCCCTTCTCAATTCCTTTGCCCGTATCCTCATTCTCAGGAGCGGGGCGAGGGAAGACCCGCCGGGGGACTGAGAGGGCGAAGCCTCGAGAAGTTCCGGGCCTCCGCTATGTCGAGCGCCAGAGCCTGCAACAGAAGCTGGGCGCCGACGATCACGGGAATCGCGGCAACCATGACCGTCCCCGGAAGGGAACTCATTCCGATCTGCTCGCCCAATCGCCAGTGGTAAACGCCGAACCCGGTGCCGAAGAGAACACCCAGCAGCCCCAGGACGCCGAACACCGTACCCGGCCGCATGTCCAGGACGAAGTACTCGAGGGTCACGCGCCGAATCAGAGACCGGATCAGCCGGGGCGCGAAATCGACCGAGGCGCCCACCACGGAGAGGGAACTCGTCTCGCCCTGGTATCTGGCCTCCATGAGGACGTCGTGGACCGGCACCCGCCGCAGGTGAAGCTCGACCAGCATGCTGGTCTCGAAGTAGTAGCGGTTCGCCACGGAGTCGAGATCCATTCGCCGGAGCACGTCGGCTCTGATGGCGGTGAAGCCGTTCGTCGGATCGAAGGTGCTCCAATATCCAGACGCCGCCTTGGTCGCCAGTGAGAGGAAGAGGTTGCCGAAGAGCCGCTCGCGCGGCATGCCCCTGGCTGAGGTCCGGGACCACAGCCGGTTTCCCTTGACGTAACCGGCCTCTCCGGAAACCAGTGGCGCGATCATGTCGAGCAGATAGACGGGGTCCATCTGCCCATCGGCGTCCATCTTCGCCACAATTTCCATTCCGCCGGCGAGCGCCGCCCGGTAGGCGGACTTCATCGCGCCACCCACGCCCTGGTTCGTTTCGTGAACGATCAGGTGAACCCGCGGGTCCTGGAGCGCACGAACGACCTCGGCGGCGCCGTCTGCGCTCGCGTCATCCACAACGACGATCTGGTCGACAAAGGGGGGAACGCCTGCGATGACCTGAGCGATCGTGGCCTTCGCCTTGTAGGCGGGAATCGCCACCGCGACGCGGACACCTTCGTAGCTCATGGAAAGTCGAGGATAGGCGAAGTCCTGTTCGGCTCGGTCTACCCGGCCGCTGCGGAAAATATGCCAACCTCGGGCCAGAAGGACCCGTCTATGGATCGTGTGACCGATGAGGAGCTTGTCCAGCGCGCTCAGGACGGCGACCCCGCGGCCTTCGACGAGATCGTCGAGCGCCACAAGGGGGCCGTCTTCCGGGCCGCGCTGGCTGCGCTCCGCAACCGCGAGGACGCCGAGGACGTGACCCAGGAAACCTTCATTACCGCCTACCGCAAGCTCGACACCTTCCGCGGCGAGTCCCAACTGCGGACGTGGCTGTCGAGAATCGCGTGGAACAAGTCGATGGATCAAAGGCGGCGCGGCCGTTTCCGGAGTTTCCTCCATCTCGACGCGCCGGATGCGGCTGAGCTTCCCTCACTGGAAGCCGACCCTGAACGTTCGACCCTGGCCGCATCCGCTCACGCGAAGGTCCGGCGGGAGATCGACCGTCTGCCCGAGAACCTTCGGGACACCCTGCTGCTGGCAAGTGGCGGCGATCTCGACTACGAGACGATCGCGTCGCTGCTGGGGGTTCGCGAGGGCACGATCAAGAGCCGGGTCCACGAGGCGCGCGCTCTGCTGCGCTCTGCGCTGGAGGACGCCTCGCGATGAACCATCAGCCGAAGGACGCTCTCGACCTCGAGATCGACGAAGTGCTGGCCTCGATCGCGGCGGAGGAACCGCGGCGGGTGAGTGCCGCGTCGGTGCGACGGGCGATTGGGGGACGCCGTGTCGCGTCGCTTCCGGCGTGGCTTGCGGCGGCGGCGATCCTGATTGTCGCGATCGGCGTCGCGGTTAAGAGCCGGACTCCGGCTGAGAAGGCTCCCCCCGAAGTGATCGCGCAATCCGGGGCCGCCCCCGTCGCCCCGGAGGCTCGCCCCGACCCATCGATCGAGCCCGAGCCGGCCGTCCCGACGAATGAGACGCGGCCGCTCCGGCGACCGAGTCGTCGGACCGTCACCGCGGTCGAGCAGCCCTATGAGGGCCTGCCGAGGCTTGTCGTTGCCGCGATCGACGCCCCGGAGCCGCTCTCGACAGACCTCCTTTCCGGTGAGTCGCTCGTGATCCCGCAGATCGAGATCAGTCCCCTCGTTGTTTCCAGCCTTCCGAATGAACAAGAACCCAAGCAGGAGTCCCAAAGATGAAACCACGCACACTGTTGTTCGCCGCAATCATGAGCGCCTCGCCCGCCCTCGTTCTCGCCCAGCCTGCACCCGCGCCTCCCATGGCGCCGAGCGTGGCCGCGGCTCCCGAAGCGCCACTGGCGCCGGTGGCGGTCACGGTCGAAGTCCCGCCGCAGACCCCGGCGCCCGATGCACCCAGGGCTCCCAAGGCCGCGACCCCTCCTGCGGCTCCGAGCGCGGTGCTCGCGCCGCCGCCTCCGCCGCGGAAGCGCGGGCAGATGATCAACGTGCGGATAGAGGTCACTCTCTCCGACAGCAAGGGAGCGCCGAGGGTTCTCACCATGACCGTGGCGGATCAAGAGAGTGGCATGAATCGAACCACCGCGGTGGTGGTGCCCGGCGCTTCGGCGGTCGACTACTCCTTTAACGCCGATGCGAGCCCCGAGGTGGTGGGCGACCGGATCCGTCTGCGACTCACCGCCGACGCGGTGGTGCCGGTGGATGCGGAGAAGGCTACCGCGATTATTCCGAAGCTCGCCCTGCGCCAGAGCCAGACCGTGATCCTCGACGATGGAGAGACGGTCGAGATCGCCCGCGCCGCCGACCCCGCATCGTCGCGAACCTTCATCCTGAGCGTGAAAGCAACGATCCAGCGCTAATTTTTGCTATCCTCCGTGGCTCCGTCGCTGGCGTAGCTCAGGGGTAGAGCGGCAGTTTTGTAAACTGCGGGTCGGGGGTTCAATTCCCTCCGCCAGCTCCAACCCTGATCGGTCCAAGGCGGAAGTCGTCCCTTAAACGTGAAAGTTTTTGGGGAGGTAGCGAAGCGGTCAAACGCAACAGGCTGTAAACCTGTCGGCCCCCGGCCTTCGAAGGTTCGAATCCTTCTCTCCCCACCAGCCTCCATCGATCTGATATAGATGAGGGCGACAGTAAAGCAGTCGCGCGCGGGTGTAGCTCAGTTGGTAGAGCGTCAGCCTTCCACGCTGAATGTCGCGGGTGTCGAAGTTGAACCCCGGCTTTCAGCCGGGCTTCACGTCGGGGACCTCGCTTCGCTCGGTCTCGAATCCAGTCTTGCTCCGCGCCGGCATCCGTTTATGATGACGCGATCGGAAGTACCGCATGCGGGTGTAGCTCAGTTGGTAGAGCGTCAGCCTTCCACGCTGAATGTCGCGGGT
>CAYNHK010000128.1:0-13725 GCA_964396875.1 uncultured Acidobacteriota bacterium
GACCACGCGGTCGGGAGCCACGGACGCTGAGTTCGCCCGTGCTAACCCAGTCGAAGCGTCGCCCACCTTGTCGCGGCACGCGACCGAGGCGGGGATCGTGCTCGGCACCGCGGCGTACATGAGCCCGGAGCAGGCGCGCGGCCGGCCTCTCGACAAGCGTGCGGACATCTGGTCGTTTGGCGTCGTGCTGTTCGAGATGCTTTCGGGCCGGCGGCTCTTCACGGGCGAGACCGCGAGCGACACCCTCGCCGCGGTCCTGCGCCAGGACATCGACTGGACGCTTCTGCCGAAAGACATCGGGACCCTGGATCGACGTCTGATCGAACGGTGCCTCGCGCGCGACCCGAAGATACGGCTGCGCGATATCGGCGAGGCACGGATCGCCCTCAGCGCGCCGATTGAAGTCGTAGGTGAACGAGCAGGCGAACCGCCCTCGGCCAATACGCGACGCGAGGTACTAAAGCTCAGCGCGGCCGCTGCCGCGGGACTCCTGGGCGGCGCATCGCTTGGCGTGTGGTGGCCGCGGAAAGGCGACGCAGAGGCGCCTCAGGGCCTCCGCGTCAGGCCCCTCACCTCGTCGGGCAACGTCATCAGCGTCTCGATCTCACCCGACGGCCGGCTCATCGCGTACGTCGAGTCCGACCAGGGCCTCCAATCCCTTTGGCTCCAGCAGGTCGAGGGCGGACAGACCCTGCGGCTGACGCCCGAACGCGGTGTCGGTTTCTGGTCGCACGTTTTCACCCCCGACGGGAACGCCATCATCTTCGGCGAGAAGAGTTCCGCCGATCCGAAAGGGAGCCTGTACTCGATCTCGACCCTCGGGGGCACGCCGCGCCGCCTCGTGAGCGACATTGACTCGGTCCCCGCCTTCTCGCCGGACGGCCAGCAGATGGCTTTCACGCGGCTCGAGTTTCCGAACCCTGAGGAGACCGCGTTGATGGTGGCCCGGAAAGACGGAACGGACGTGAAACCCCTCGCGGTGTTCAAGCGCCCGGAGAGAGTCGCCGGTCTTTTCTACGGCGGCCCCACCTGGTCACCCGACGGAAAAACCGTGGTGACGTCGGTGAATCGCATCGGCGGCGAACGCGCGGAGGCGCGATCGTGGCTAGCTGCGGTATCGGTCGCTGACGGGAAGGTCGCGATCCTCGCGGATCCTGGATGGATCGTCGCGAACCAGGCCCAGTTCCTCCCCGACGGAAAATCGCTCCTCGTGATCGCCAGATCCATCGAGCAGAGTGAGGCGCACCTGTGGAAGGTCTTCTTGCCCCGCGGAGAAGCCCGGGCCCTGACCATGGATCTCAACGATCACCGTATCGTCTCGCTCACCCGCGACGGCAAGTCGCTTGCGAGCGTGACTGGAGATGTATCGAGCACCGTCTCGCAGATCTCCCTCCGCGGTGAAGGTCGTCCGCGACGGCTGAGCCGCGGCAGGAACGACGGGCTCAACGGCGTGACCTTCGCAGAGAAGGGTCGCGCGGTCTACACCTCTTTCGCCGGCCGCTGGAGCATCTTCTCCGCCGATCTTGAAGGCGGTCAACGCGAGGCCGTGATGTCGGCCGAACAAGGCGAGGTGCTGAGCCTCCCGACCTGCACAGCCAAGGGCACGATCTACGTTTTCGCCCGAGGCCGAACCGGCGGTGAGATCCGGGTGATCGAAAAAGGCGGGGCGGCGACGAGGCTTTGCCGGGCGGTCGGGACCGCTTCGGTATCCCGCGACGGCCGGTTTCTCGTCTATCCGCGCACGGCCGACAACAAGGGCGTGGACGGCGGCGTCGGGCGCGGATCGGCGGCGGCCGAACTGGTCCGCCGCGACCTCTTGTCCTCGGTCGAACGAAAGCTCACCGATGCGCGGGCGTTCCTGCCTGCCATCGACCCTGCGGGCACGAAGGTGGCCTTCTACTTCAACACCGCCGAGGGCGCCTTCAGGATCGGCGTGTGCTCCTCTGATGGCGGGCCACTGCTCGTGGATCTTCCCGCCGAGCCCCTTTCAACCGCGACCAGCCGAATCGTCCTCAGGGACGAGGGCATCTACGTCAATACCGTCGCCGGCGATCGCGCCAACGTCTGGCTCCAGCCGCTCGACGGCAGGCCCGCGCGGAAGATCACGTCGTTCACCGACCAGCTGGTGTTCGACTTCGCGATTTCGGACGATGGCGAGTCGCTTCTGGTCGCCCGGGGCCCGCGGTTGCGCGATGCGCAACTCTTCACCGGCTTCTGATCGAGACGTCTACTCCCGGTCGAAGTAGATCGGGCTCGTAACGGCGAGGAGGGTATCGCCGGCGGGGTTCCAGAGTTCGGCGCAGCACCAGAGGTCGCCCGCGCGCGGCGCCGCCCGTAGGGAGCCCGATGCATCGACGCGGGCCTTCGCGACCACTTCACCATTGCCGATGATCCGAAGCTCCGCTTCCGGCGACTCGACACAGGAGACCTCGATCGCCTCCGCGGCATCGGGATCCACGTTCCCGCCCACTCCCGTCATCGCTCCGCCTGTTCCGATCGCGCGAATGAAGAGGGTTGGCCCGCTGCTCACGTAGGTGCGGCCCGCGCGCAAGGCTTCGAGCACTGCCATGACACTCGTATCGTCCGCCTCCACATAAGTAGTCGGCACCTCTCCTTCCCAGTCTTCGGGCCGGTGAGCGTCGGTAGCCCCGGTCGCGGTCAGACGTCGACCGGTGTTCAGCCAGGCGCGCCAGAGATCGATGCAGCCCCGATTACGCTCCTCCGGTCCGTTCCACAACCCACCCCACACTTCCACCGCATCGGCCAGGCCAGGATCAAAGTCGTGATGCGTCCACCGGCAACCGGTGCAGACGTCGTCGGGCGGCGCGTCGGGATGTGCGATCACGAGAAAGCTCCCGATCTCGCGAACGCTGCGGGCCATGTCGTTGGCGGTTCGGCTCTGATGACCCGTGCGCCAGTCGACCCATCGGTCGGCGCCCAGGGCGAGAGCGTGACCCGCGTACGTCGTGAGTTCAATTCCGGGCAGAACGCTGATCGCGTCTCCCACCTGCGAGCGGAGAATGTCGACGCCGGTCGTGGTGTTGTGATCGGTGAGGAACATGAAGTCGAGCTGGCGCTCCCGCGCGAGCAAAGCCATCTCCCCTGTCGTCCACCGTCCGTCCGAGTGTTCGCTGTGCAGATGAAGCTCGCCACGCAGCCAGCGACGCGCGTCAATGCGCGGAGGAACAGGGGCGGCAGAAGGCCGCGCGGCCGTCACCGATTCATCGACCTCGTCGACCGACTCGATCTGAATCGTGTACACATTCGGCCGACCATCGGCGCGCGCGATGACGGAGTGAACATCGACTTCGATCGTCCACTCCCCCGGCTGGATCGGCCCGGGCACGAAACCCGGTGTCGCACGATGATCCCCGATCCAGGTGGTCTGTCTCGGGGCGAAGCGGTGTGCCGCGCCCCGGAACCCCACGGAGTCGAAGAGCTGAATCGTCATCAGGCTGTGCGGATCCTCGCCCCCGCGGTCATAGCGAAAGTCGATCCGAAGGGCCCGGGTCTCCGCGGGAACCACGAAGACGTGCGCTCGATAGGTCTTCCGGTCTTCCCGGGTCAGCGCGCCTGTGACTTCGAGCAGCTTCATCGGCCGCTCAGTCTGCCATGACCACGAGACGCCGCGGCGAGACCGCGACACGCACGCGCCGGCCCGCGAGATCGCGCGCAAGGCCGAGAGGAAGACGAGCGCCATCGACGATGAGGTCTCCCTCGTGCGAAACCACACCCACGAGGAAACGCGCACTGCCGAGGAGGGCGGCGATTTCCGGAGTCGCGGGATTCGCGTAGACCTCGTCGGGCGAGCCCACCTGCTCCACTCGGCCCCGGCTCATGACCGCGACCTGGTCCGACAACTCGAGCGCCTCCTCCTGATCGTGGGTCACGAAGATGGTGGTGATCTGAAGATCCTTCTGAAGGCGTCTGATCTCCTGGCGCATCTCCACGCGCAGACGGGCATCGAGATTCGCGAGCGGCTCATCGAGGAGCAGGACATCCGGCTCCAGCACGAGGGCCCGCGCCAGCGCGACCCGCTGTTGCTGGCCCCCGGACAGAGCCCCGGGCGACCGTTCATGAAGCGAGGTGAGGCCCACAGTCTCGAGCATGTCGCGCACGCGGCGTTCGATCTCTCTCCCCTCGATCTTTCGCAGACGCAGGCCGTACGCGACGTTGTCGAACACGCTCATATGCGGCCACAACGCGTAGCTTTGGAAGACGAATCCGATGCGCCGCGTCCAGGGCGGGCGATGCGTCACGTCCTCGCCGCCGATGAAGACCTGTCCGGCCTCGGGCGTCACAAAGCCGGCGATGCTGCGGAGCAGGGTGGTTTTCCCGCAGCCGGACGGTCCGAGCAGAGTGTTGAAGCCCCCTGCCGAGAAATCGAGTGACACGTCCGCAAGCGCCGCTTCGCCGCCGAAGTTCTTGCGGATTCCCGCCACGCGCACCGCCACCGATCCTCGACTCATGCCGGCACTCCCGCCGAAGGGAAGCGTTTCCGGATCAGGTAGAGCGGCGCGTAGACCGAGACCATCATCGCGACCGCGGTGCTCGCAGCGAGGCCGAACTGCCCGCCCATACCCATCGCGGCCTGATAGATGACGATACTCATGGTGGTGGTCGCGGCGCCGTAGAGCATCAGGGTCGACGATAGTTCGGTGAGGGTCATGAGGAACGTGAGCGTCGCTCCGGAGACGAGGCCGGGGAGGATCAGACGCGAGGTGACGTCCCTGAGCGCTTGTGCCGGGGTGGCCCCCACGGAGAGGGCGGCTTCCTCGAGGTTTTCGGGCACCTGATAGAGCGAGGCCTCGGCGGACTTCGTGGCATAGGGCACCTTGCGGATGAAATAGGCGAGGGCGAGGATCATCCAGGTGCCGGTCAGGCGCATGGGTTCCCGGTTGAAAACAACGATCAGGCCGATCGCGAGGACCGTGCCGGGAACGAGATACGGAATCATGGTGAGCGCTTGCAGTGAAGGTGAGAGGAAGCGGTACGTCCGACGCACCGCCACGTAGGCGAGGAGGGTGCCCACGACCACGGCGACCAGCGTCGAGATCGCCGACAACGCGTAGCTCACCAGCACCGGCGCCGTCGACCGGGTCGCGAGCGCGCGGTAGTTGTCGAGGGTGAAGGGCAGACCGGGGATGTCCGCACGCCAGCTCAGGAAGGACGAGAAGGCGATCACTAGGTGCGGCACGAAGACCATGAGGAAGAACAGGGCGGTGGCGCTGGTGATTGCCACGGTCGCCAACTTCGGCAGCCGGCGGGGCGAGACGCGGCGCGTCCCGGACATCACGTAGCTGCGCCCGGCCAGGACGAGACGCTGCAGCAGGAGCACCGCGGTCGCGAGGCCGACACTGAGCAGGCTGCCCGCCGACGCCATCCCCGGGTTCACGCCCCCTTCGCTCAGAAACTCGTGATACAGCAGGACCGGAAGGACGCTCACGGGACCGCCGATGATCCGGGGCGTGCCGAAATCGGCGAGAACGCCGGTCAGCACGAGGTAAGCCGCGGTGAGAAGCCCGGGCAGGGCCAGGGGCAGCGCGATGTCGAGATGCGCGCGCCATCGCCTCGCCCCCGCACTCTCCGCTGCCTCCTCGAGATCGCTGTCGAGACTCGCGAAAGCGTCATGGGCGAAGAGAAAGACGAGACCTGCCGCACCCCAGACCCCCACCCACACGATTCCGTGGAAGCCCACGATGCTGTGCCACGGCAGGCCGATGTCGCGAAGCGCGGGGCTCAGTATGCCGTTGTAGCCAAGGAGCATGATCCAGGCGTAGGCGCCGAGGAAGGGCGGCGAGGCGGTGGCGAGAGTGGCGAGGGTGAGGACGAGATCGCGTCCGGGAAGGCGATAGCGCGCATGGCAGAACGCGAGAGGAACAGCCACGATCATCGCGAGAACGGTCGTCAGTATCGCGAGGAGAACGCTGTTCACAAACGCCGTCCGGTAGCGGGCCGCGGTGAGGTAGCGGATGAAGTTCTCCAGCGTGACGCTTTCGCCGTCGCGCGCCAGAAGGCTCGAACGCACGATCCACAGTTGCGGGACCACGACGAGCAGGAGGAGAACGATCCCGAGGAACACCGCGACCATCAGCCAGGGATCGCGACGAACCCGCTGAATCACGGTCACATCCGTTCCCGGGCTTCGTCGAAGCGGGCCAGAATCTTCGCGCGATCGCGGCCCACCCACAGAGGATCGGCGCGGATGAGTTTGCGGCCGGACAGATCGAGAAGTCCTTCGGCAGGCGCGATGCCCGTCCGGGCGGAACGCCGGCCGACGCGAGTGCGGACGATCTCGTGGGCCGGAGCACTCGCCATGAATTCCAGAAACGCGAGAGCGTTCCGAGGATTCGGTCCCCCGGCGATGAGCCCCGCGCCATCCGCCTGCGTGATGAGGCCCTCCTCCGCCAGAACCGGCCGCAGCGGCGCTCCCGAGGCCAGGTAGTCCCGGAGCGAGGCCTCGAAGAGGAAGCCCGCTGCGGTCTCGCCGTCCTTCACCCACTTGAACATCGAGTCCGAGCTGTCGGTGAGCCAGACGTTCCCGAGCATCGAGTCCATGAAGTCCCAGCCCATCACGGTCACGAGCGATGTGAGGATTGTGTAGGCCGTGCCCGAGACCACGGGATTCGAGAATGCGACGGGACCGTGGGTGCGGAACTCCGGCGAGAGGATCTCGCGATAACTTGTGGGCACGCGGGGTGCGCGCGTGGTGTTCACGACGAGATAGATGACGTTGATCGAATAGGGATGCCACTTTCCGAGCGGGTCGGTCTGGGCGAAGTGTGCCGCCTCCTTGAGTTCCGCCTTCGCGAAAAGGTCATCGTTGATGGCGTACATCTCGGGCGAACCGCCCCACAGGAGGTCGCCTATGGGCTTCTCCCGCTCCGCGCGAATCCGACTGAGCATCTCCCCCATCCCACCGCGGATGATCTGGACCTCAAGGCCGGGGTTCTTCAGCCGATAGGCGTCCACCACCGGATCCGTCACTTCGCCTCCCTGGGCCGCGTAGATGGTGAGACCCGCGGAGAGGCCGGCGACGGGAGCCGGCGCCTCTTCAGCCCGGGAGCAGCCGGCGAAGAGGGCGACGCAGACGACGATCGTGTAGCACCGCGGCCGCGTCATGGATCCGGCTATCCTACGAGTCGCTCTCGAGGCCGTCAATGCGGGGCGGAAAGGGTACTTGTGCACGTCGAGATCCGGAAGGAGGCAGAGGAGGCGGTTCGAGACGCCGCGGTCCTTCTCGACTCATGGATCCGCGGCGGCGCGGTGAAACGCCTCATGGTCGCCGGAGGCAACACCCCTCTTCCCCTCTACGAAGACATCGCGCGCCGCGGCGTACCGGCGAACGATCTCGACATCTACGTTCTCGATGAGTACGTCGGGGTACCGCGAACCGATCCGCGAACCTGCACGAATCTGCTTCGCAGAACCGTGGCTCAGGCCTGGGGTGTCGAACCGAACCGGTTCTTCGGCCTTTCATCCGAAGAGCGGGACGCGGAGGCGCGGGTTCTCGAACACGAACGCCGGATCGCGGGCGCGGGTGGCCTCGACGGAGTCGTCCTGGGGCTCGGGAAGAACGGCCATCTTGGCTTCAACGAACCCGGCAGCGAAGCGGGCAGCACCGCACGCGTGATCGACCTCGACCCGGTGTCAACGGAGGCAAATCGGCAGTGGTTCGGGGGGGACCACGCGCCACGCCAGGGAGCCACCGTCGGCCTCGTCACCATTCTCGACGCACGCCATGTCCTTCTGCTCGCGTTCGGCGCCGCCAAGGGGGAGGCCGTGCGCGCCATGGTCCGCGGGCCGCGTTCGACCTCGTGCCCGGCCTCTTTCCTGAAGGGGCATCAAAACGCCCACGTGTTTCTCGATCGCGCCGCCGCCGGGCAAATCGAAATCGGCTAGTCCCTTCGACACCCAGACGGAGCACCGTCTGGTGGACAGGAGCCCTTCTGCCGCGCAGGCTCCTAGTTGTTCCCCGGCATCCTCAGGCCTCGGCGCAGTCGGGACAGCGCTCTCGCGAGATCGCCGCGTTGGCGGAAGCTCGCATGAAGGTCTCGAGATCGCTCCAGCGCCCTTCCTGCTCCTTGACCCGCCGGCACGACGGACAGACGGGCAGGATCCCGCGGAGCGCACGCTCGCCCGTGATCACCTGCGCCATGCTGAACGCGAGCTGCGACTTGCCCGAGGGGTCCAAAACCGCAGTGACCACGATGCGAGCCCAGATGATCTCGCCATCCTTGCGGACGTAGCGCTTGTCCGCCTTGTAGTGCGACAACTCACCGGATAGAACCTTGGGCATCGCATCGATGTCGCGATTCCGATCGTCGGGGTGCGTGAAATCGGGGATGTGGGCGTCCATCACCTCGGCCTCGGTGCGCCCGAGCATCTCGGCGTAGGCGGCGTTCACGTCGACCACCTTGAGGTTCCGATCGACCACGCAGATCCCGATCGGCGAATCCTCGAAGATCGCCCGGAACGCCGGATCGCTCAGACGCATGGGCTGATTATGCACTAAGGCGAGCCGGACGCCATCCCTCTCCGCGGCCTGGTGACGGGCCGCGCCCGAGAAGGGCGCACACTTCCTCGTCCCAGATTGGTTCGAAGTCCTCGTACCAAGGGGCGATGGCCCCAAGATCAGGAGGTTCCAGCACGCAGACACATGCGTCGGCGGCCTGAGTCAGAGCCGCGGACGCGGTGGGTGAACTCACGCCGCTGGCGGCCACGATCCGCGCCGGTCCGAGCGATCGAAGCGCCTTCACGGCCACGAGCATGGAGGATCCGGTCGCCATTCCGTCGTCCACGAGGATGACCGACTTCCCATGCACGTGGAGCGGCGGTTTGCCGCCGCGGTAGATGCGTTCGCGCCGCTCGATCTCTTCCTCCTCAAGGACGATCGTCCGTTCGATCGCGAAATGCGGAATGCCGAGACTCTGGACCACATCGTCATTCACCACGCGCGCGCCGCCCGCCGCGATCGCTCCCATCGCCAGCTCGTGATAGCCCGGGGCGCCCAGTTTGCGCACAATGAAAACATCGAGCGGAGCCCCGAGACTCTTCGCCACCTCGAACGCGACCGGCACTCCCCCGCGGGGGATGCCGAGCACGATCACGTCCTGGCGGTTTGCGTAGGCCTGGAGGCTGAGCGAGAGCCTCCGCCCCGCATCTTTGCGGTCATGAAGCCGCGTGAGCATGAACACCCTCGGCCTGGAAATAATCGGTGATGGAACGGCGATGCGCGGGAGTCGTCGGCAGACCCGGGAGCGGCATGGCCGTGGGAAGAAACCGCTCGAACCAGGAGCGCGCATGCTGGGCCACCTGCGGCAGGGCGCCTCGCTCCTCGAAAAGGTGCGTGGCCCCCGGGACCACCACGAGATCGCAGTGGCGAAGGCGAGCCCCCGCCCAACGGTTCAGTTCCAGGACCTCGGGGTCCAGACCGCCCACGACGAGTCGAGTGGGAGCCTCGACCTGGTGGAGGCAGTCGGGCGCGAGATCGGGGCGGCCGCCTCGGCAGACCACTGCCCCGACCGCGTTCGGTCGTTCCGCGGCCGCGACCAGCGCCGCCGCCGCTCCGGTGCTGGCGCCGAAATAGCCAACCCGCAGTCTCCGGGTATCGGGCGAGGCCACGAGCCAGTCCGTGGCGCCCACCAGGCGCTCCGCCAGCAGGTCGATGTCGAAACGCGGACCGGAGGGGCCGCGCGCGTCCTCGAGCGGCGTCAGCAGGTCGAACAGCAGGGTGGCGAAGCCGGCGCGATTGAGGACCCGGGCGACGAAGGCGTTTCGCGGGCTGTGCCGGCTGCCGCCGCTGCCATGCGCGAAGAGGATGATCGCGCGCGCCCGACCCGGCAGCGTGATAAGACCTTCGAGCGACACGCCGTCGAGACGGACGTCGACGGAACGAGGAACCAAGAGCATGGTGTGGCTCCCATCTGCGCGCCCCGGACACGCCGGTGCGCGTGTTTGGTTCATTGCACAAGGCGCGCCACGCGCTGCCGCCTTAACTCCTGTGTTCAGCTCGGTTCCCGCCCGAAGGCGGCGAAAATCTGGCGGTGCCGCGGTTGCGGCGCGCAAAAGATCGCCGCGTCGGCGCCAGCCGCCGCGGATCAAGCCTCCGAAGCGCCCTCCGCCGGCCAGTGGTCCTTGGTCATCCAGCGGATGACATCCGCACGGCTGACCACACCCGCGAGCCGGCCCCCCTCGACTACGGGGACGAGATTGACCCCGTTCTTCACCATCAACTTCGCGAGCGTCTCGACATCCTCATCGACGCCGATGGTGAGGACATCCTCGGTCATGATGTCCCGCGCCTCCGTGCCCACCATGTGGCGGATGCGGCGCTCAAAGTGATCCTGGGTCTCGAGAGGGATGCGTCCCTCGAGCAGGGGCAGGAAGGCGGGAGGATCGATCGGCGTGTTGCGGACAACCAGATCGAAATCAGTCACGATCCCGATGACGCGCGAGGCCTCATCCACCACCGGCACTCCACTGATGGCCTTCGCGTCCATGAGCTGAGCAATGCGACCGACCGAGGTGTCCGCCTTCACCGTCACGGCCTCCACCGTCATGATGTCGCGCACGCGCTGGCCAATGGCGGCTGTCTCTGAACCGACTTTCGTTATTGTCACAACGTCACCTCAAGGTGAAGAACACGCGACGCCGCCTCCTCATGGAAAGGCGAATTGAAGCCGCAAGCCACTGCCTGGTGCGCCCGTGCAATCGCTGCCGGCGCCTGCGATAGCCACGAGGTCGGCGCAGGTTGCGCCGGGCTTGGGCAGAGGGCGGCAATGCGCGCCGTGGCTCACGGCCGCTCCTCCACTTGCCTCGTAGCAGTATTCGCGTGCGGGGTTGCAGGGCGTTCCGGGGCTTTGCGCGCCATCAGCGCGTGGCAGTGAATCACCGCACGCAAATGTCGCCGCGGCGCTTTGGGCAGGCGCCTTGGAGGCGCCTCCCGGCGAGGCCGCGGGCATCGGACGGGTGGCGCACCCGAACGAAACGACCACTGCGGCGTTGAGCAAAAAGGCTCCAGGATCCCTCATGCCAGCATCCTAAATGTGTTCCCTCAAGAACCGATGTGCGCCGGCTCGACCAGGGTGAGGCCCGTGGCCGAAGCCGCCCTCGCCTTCACCCGCGCCACGTGGGGGCGCACGGTGAGGACGGGGCAGGTGGCGCCGCGAATCACATGCTGGGCGTTGGACCCGAAGAACATGTGTTCGAAGACCCCGTGCCCCTGCGCGCCGATCACCAGCAGATCGGCCCTTTCCTCCACCGAGCACCGCAGGACTTCCTTGTACGCGCGGCCGAAGGCCACTCTCGGTTCGATCTTCGCGGCCAGGTCGCCCGCCTCGGCGATCAACGCTTTCATTCTCGTGGTCGCCCCCTGGTCGAGATCATCCCGAAGAGGTCCGATGTCGAGGATCGGGACGTAGGTCGGATCCTTGATGTCGGGGAGGTTCTCGACCACATGGAGGAGGGTGATCTCCGCCTTGAACTTCCGCGCGAGGCCAAGCGCCATCTGGAAGGCTTCGACCGAGATCGGTGAGAAGTCCGTCGCGCAGACGATACGGGTGACGAGGCCGGGGGCCGCCCAGGTGAGACCTTCTTCATGGGACACGCTCAGAACCGGGCAGGGCAGCCGGCGAACCAGCTTTTCGGCCACCGAACCGAGGAAGAGCCGGTCGAGACCGCCGCGCCCGTGGGTCCCGAGAACCGCCAGATCCGCGGCCATCTCGTCGGTCGCGGCCACGATCTCACGCCACGGATCGCCCTCCCGTATCTCGATTTCGTGGTTGACGCGGGCCTCGCGCAGCGGCTCGAGGAACGTCTTCATCTCTTCATTCACCCGCGGTCTGATTTCGGGAGTGGTAAGCCAGGGCGCGCTCGCATAAAGCGATTCCCCATCCGGAAAGAGCTGGGGTATCACATGCACGACTTTGAGGCGCGAGCCGAATTGCCGGGCCAGCGCCACCGCATGACGGAGGGCCTGAGCGGAGAAATGGGAGAAGTCGGTCGGGCAGAGGATGCGCTGAAACTGGGGTTCGTTCATAACGTCACCTCAAGACGAACAAATTGCGATGGGATTACTGCACCCGCCAACCCTGAAGCATCTGGACGTAGTTCGCGCGCTCGTAGGCGGCAGGATCCGGGCAGCGCTGAAGGCTCATGTTGCCCCGCATCGGCTCGAGCGATTCCCACTCGAACTCCTCCATCCAGTCTTTCATCTGACGAAGGATCATGGCGAGGTGCTCGGGGCCGTGCTGCAGGAGAACCGAGACCATCTGCACCGCGTGGGCGCCGGCCATGATGCTCTTGATGGCATCGCGGCCGGAGTGGACTCCCCCGCTCACCGCGAGCGACGCCCGAAGCTGTCCCGAGAGCGCGCCCAGCCAGCGCAGCCGCAAGGGCAGCTCCCGATTGTCGGAAAGGTGCAGGCTGCGGTTCAGCTCCAGCGTCTCCGGATCGATGTCGGGCTGGTAGAAGCGATTGAATAGCACCAGTCCATCCGCCCCCGCCCGGTCGAGTTGTCCGGCGAACTGAGCCAGGGACGAGTAAAACGGCGAGAGCTTCACGGCGAGGGGGATGCGAATGCTGCGGCGGACCTCGCGCACCACGTCCACCGCCTCGTGCTCCAGTTCCTGGCCATTGAGGTAGTGATCGAAGGCGAGACGGTAGATGTTCAACTCCAGTGCGTCCGCCCCCGCGGCTTCGATCATCGGCGGATAGTTGAGCCACCCCCCCGGGGTCGAGCCGTTGAGGGACGCGATCACGGGGATGTTGACCGCAACCTTCACGCGCCTCAGGTGTTCGAGGTACTCGTCCGGCCCGAAGACGAAAGTCTGCGGGGTCGGAAAGTAGGTGAGGGCCTCGGCGAACGACTCCTCGTGCATCTCTGCGTTGTGAATGGCTTGTGCCTGCTCGCGGATGATCTGTTCCTCGAAGAGGGACCTCAGAACGATGGCGGCGGCGCCCGCGTCCTCGAGGCGTCGCACCGTGTCGAGGTGGTCGGCAAGAGGCGAGGCGCCGGGGATGAGGGGATGAGGAAGATCGAGGCCGAGGTAACGGACGGAGAGGTTCATCGATGTCTCCTAGCGGTTTTCCGTGACGGGGGGAGCCGGGGTTTCCGCCGCGGCCTTGGGGGACTCAAAGAGCGGCACCGTGATTCCCGCGAGTTGCTGGTACACCGCGAAGCGCTGCCGCATCACCTTGTCGGCCGACTTGAGCAGCTTCGCGAAGCGCGCGGGATCGGCCTTCTCGACCACGCGGAAGCGGCCTTCGTTCCGCATGTACTCGGCCAGCGGCGTCTTCGGAGCCCCGGAGTCGAGGTGCAGAGGCGGCTCGCCGCGAGAGACGCGTCGTGGGTCGTAGCGGTACAGCGGCCAGATACCCGAACTCATCGCCAGCTTCTGCTGATCGACGCCCTGAGCCATGTCGTACCCGTGGGCGATGCAGTGGCTGTAGGCGATCACCAGCGACGGCCCGGGATAGGCCTCAGCCTCCTGAAGGGCCTGGATCGTTTGGGCCATCTTCGCGCCGAAGGCGATCCGCGCCACGTAGACGTGCCCGTAGCTCATGGCGAGAAGTCCCAGGTCCTTCTTGGGTATTTCTTTACCGGCTTCGGCGAACTTGGCCGAGGCGCCCAGCGGCGTCGCCTTCGACTGCTGTCCGCCGGTGTTCGAGTAGACCTCGGTGTCGAGGACGAGAATGTTGATGTTGCGATTGGTCGCGAGCACA
>CAYNHK010000129.1:0-13686 GCA_964396875.1 uncultured Acidobacteriota bacterium
ATGTCGAATCGGGTGGGGTCGAGGACGAGCTGCATGCAGCAGTTGTCCACGATGATGTCGTCGTACTTGATGTCGGGGTAGTCCGCGGCGACCTTCGCGCAACAGTCGAGGAACAGGCCGTCCGAGAGCTTCATGATGTTGGCTTTGTGGACTGCGGTGATCCGCTTCCGGCCATGGGTGCGAGCGTAGTTGAACGCGAATTTCGCGATCCGGGTCGACGCCTTCTCGGTGATCACCTTGATCGACTCCACGACGCCTGGAACCACGACGTGTTCGAGACCGGAGTACAGGTCTTCGGTGTTCTCGCGAATGATGATGAGGTCGACGTGGTCGTACCGGCTCCTCACCCCCGGCAGCGTCTTGATCGGACGCACGTTGGCGTACAGATCAAGGCCCTTGCGCAAGGCCACGTTGATCGAGGCGTGGCCGCTCCCGACCGGCGTGGTGGTGGGCCCCTTGAGGGCGAGACCGTTCTTCCGGATCGAGTCGAGGGTCTTCTGCGGCAGAGGAGACCCTTCGGTGGCGATCGCCATCACACCCGCCATCTGCGATTCCCACTTGATCACGACGCCCGTCGCTTCGAGCACGCGCACCGCGGCCGAGACCACTTCCGGCCCGATGCCGTCGCCGGCGATCAATGTTCCTTTGCGCGGGCTGCTCATGAAACGCCTCCGATCTGGTTCTTCTTCAGGATTTCGAGCACGGCCTCGGGAGTCTCGGCCATCTGCAGGATCTCGACTTCTTCAGGTCCCACTTTCCCACGCGCGACCAGCGAGTTCTGAATCCAGTCGAGCAGACCCTGCCAGTATTCCTTCTTCCCGGCGAGGATGATGGGGAAAGGTTTGATCTTCTTCGTCTGGATGAGGGTGACCGCCTCGAAGAGTTCGTCGAGGGTTCCAAAGCCCCCCGGCATCACCACGAAGGCCCGGCTGTATTTCACGAACATGACCTTGCGCACGAAAAAGTACTTGAAGGTGATGGTGTGGGTCAGGTAGGGGTTGGGTCGCTTCTCGTGGGGCAGCTGGATGGCGAGGCCCACGGAGTTGCCGTTCCCTTCCTGGGCGCCGAGGTTCGCCGCCTCCATGTCGCCGGGTCCGCCACCCGTGATCACGTCGTAACCGGCGAGGGCGAGGGCCTTCCCCATCGCCCGGGCGCCTTCATAGTCCTCGCTCCCCGGTTTGGACCGTGCGGACCCGAACACCGCGATGCCGCGGACGATTTCCTGAAGCTCGTCGATGCCGTCGACGAACTCCGACATGATCTTGAACATCCGCCAGGCGTCTTTGCCGGAGAAATCGATCCCCGAGAAGCCGATACCTTCTGCCATGGGGCCATTATCCCCTGCTCACGGAGGAACCTTTCGCGTTCCTGAGGCGTTAGAAGAGATAGAACCGAGAGAAATCAGGAGAAAACCTCAATGCTTCAACGACTTGCACTCATCGGCGCACTGGCCTTCGCGAGTGTCGGCTGTCTCGTCAACGTCACCCACGTCTCAAACCCGGATCGATACTTCGATGAAGCGCGCCGGGCCGCTAATGCGGTGGCTGGCCAGGAGGGTCCCGCCCGGGAGCTTCGCGTCCTCGTCTACGACGCGGACGAGCGAAAACTGGTTCGGGTCGAGGTTCCCCTTGGTCTGGTCCGTCGCCTGGCCCGCGACGGGGAATTCGACTGGGACTTTGACGACCATGATTTCTGCAGCAGCGGCGGCCGAGGGTGCGCCGAGGCCCGCAAACGGCTCCGCAAATTCCGCGGACGGGATCTGGACAAGCTTCCGCTTGGCCCCCTGGTCGAGGTCACCGAGGACGATGGCGAACGGGTACTTGTTTATCTCCGCTGAGGTCGTCGAAGATCGCCTCTTGTGGAGCCGCCCAGGGGAGTCGCGGATAACGATCTCATCGCCCGACTCTCGGCGGGGGACGAAGCGGCTCTACAGACGCTCATGGTCCGTCACGAGCGACGCCTTTATGGGATCGCCTATGGATATTTGCGAAACTCCGAGGATGCTCTCGAGGTCGTTCAGGACGCCTTCGTCAAACTCTTCCAGCAGGCGGGGCGCATCGATACGCGCGCCGAAATCGGGGCCTGGCTCACCCGTGTGGCCATCAACGCCGCGATCGACCGGTACCGGCAGAAAAAACGGCGCGGCGCGCACGAGATCGACGTCGAGGACGAACATCTCCAGGACGTGCCGGCGCGATATGAACCGGGCGCTCTCGACAACCTCCACACCGAAGACTCGCGTCGCGCCATCGAAGTGGGTCTCCAGGCTCTCAACGAAAGGCAGCGCGCGGTCGTGACCTTGCGCCACTTCTCCGACTTGTCCCTAGACGAAATCGCGTCGACTCTGGGGGTCCGCCTCGGGACGGTGAAGAGTTCGCTCAATCGCGCGCTCGCCCGGATGAAGACGGCGATGGAGGAGACCCGGGCATGAACTTCCTCCACTTCCGATACCGCCGCCGCCTCGGCCTGCTCGCGTCGGGCGTTCTCGATTCCGTCGAGGCAAACCGCCTATTGCAGCACGTGGCTTCCTGTCCGTCGTGCCGGGAGGAAGTCGAAGGGCTCAAGCGGACCACGCGGGCGCTCGAGATCGATGCCGCCCTCGACCGTCCTCTCCCCATCTCTTCCGAGGCGCTCCAAACGCGCGTCTTCGCAAGGATCCACGCGTCGCCCCGACCTTCGGCCGCCCGTCCCGCGTTCGTTTTCGCACCGGCGCTCTCCGCCGCGGCGCTGGTCGGCGTGGGTCTTCTCGCCGGCCTTCTGGCCGCGCGGATGATGACGCCCGTCGAAGTTCTCCCCGAGTTCGCCACCACCGGCCGCGTCGACAGCCTCGCCGATACGACCCTGAACGACACCGCCTTCTACGAGAGGCTCGAAAAAACTCAGGTGAGGGCGGACGCCGCGCGTTATCTCGCCGATGCGCAGGACATCCTCGTTCAGGTCCGGTCCGCCGCCGATTGCCCGGACTCCGCGCAGGACAACGTCGATGTGACGCGCGAAGCCCAGACGAGCCGCAAGCTGTTGAAGCGTCGGGCCGCCCTGGTCTCGGGTTCGGGCGAAACTCTTCTCGCCGCGCGCGGTGTTCTCGAAGAAGTCGAGGGCCTGCTTCAGCAGGTGGCCGACCTTCCCCAGTGCACGAGGCGTTCCGACGTCGATGCGATCGCACGCCGGGTCGACAGCAGGAACCTGCTGATGAAGATCGACATGGTCGCCCAGGAGCTAGTCGCCCCATGAACATTCTTGCCCTGAGTCTGATCGCCCTTTCCGCGTTCTCCTTCCCGCTCTCCCTGGGAATGGAGACCGACCTGAACGAGGCCAAGGCCCTGTTCTTCGACCGCAAGTACGAGGAATCGCGGGTGAAGTGGACACAGATCGCGGACTCGAAAGGCCCGAACACCGAGGCCGCGACATATTGGGTGGCGCGGTGCAGTGAATCGCTTGGCGAGAATGAGCGCGCCTTTCGCGAATACGGCGCCTTCCTCGACCTGCCTCCCCAGGACGCCCGCCTCGCCGAAGAAGCGGAAATATCCCGCATCGGACTTGCCACGAAGCTGACCCGGTCGGGGAAAGCCGGATACCTCACCGCGGTCCTTCGCTCGCTCGGCGACGACCGCGCTCCGGTGCGCTACTTCGGGGCCCTTCAGGTTGCGTCCCTTCCCACTCTGGCCGACGCGCGCAAGGCCACGGTCGTCCTGCGGGAGATCGTGAAGACGTCGAAGGACGCGGACATCGTCGAAAGGGCGAAGCTTCAACTCCTGAAACTGGAGCCGAAGAGCCTCGCCCAGGTTTCCCCGGCCCACCCGCATCCAACGCCGCCGACTCCACGGTCTTCGGCGCGTGGCGCGGAGCAGAAGGATCCGCAGGGGATGGCGCGGCTCCTGCGGATCAGGATCAGCAAGGGGGGCAAGCAGACCGTGGCCGTGACCGTGCCGTTCTCGCTGGCCGAGTTCGTCTTCGGCTCTTTGCCCGATGCCACCAAGCGCGGTCTGGAACTCAAGGGGTACGACGCGGACGGTTTCTGGAAGCGCCTGCGTACCCTCAACATCCGCGAGATCGTGTCGATTGTGGGCGAAGACGGGGAGACGATAGAAATCTGGGTGGAGTGAACCGCAGGCGTCGCGGAAGGTAAGATCCGCGATGGCTTATGCATCCTGACCTAGAGACGTTGGTGGATCTCCACCATGCCGATGTGGAGTTGAGGCGTTTCGACAGCGATCTTGCGGCTCTCCCCCAGAAGAAGGCGGCGATCGAAGCCCAGATCGTCGCGGATCGCGCGGCCCTGGACGCGGCCAAGGCTGCCTTGGACGGTCTCGGCAAGGATCGGAAACGCCTCGAACTCGAGGTTCAGGACTACGAGGCCAAGAGGTCCAAGTACAAGGGACAACTTGGCGAGGTCAAGACGAACAAGGAATACACCGCCTTGCTCCACGAGATCGAAAACGTCGAGCGCGAGATCCGCTCCCGCGAGGATCTGATCCTCGAGGCCATGGAGAAGGTCGAAGGCGGCCAGGCGAAGGTGAAGAGCGAAGAGGCTTCGTTCAAGACCGTCGAGTCCACAAGGCGCGACGAGATCAAAGCGATCGAGGCGAAGATCCAGGAGTGCCAGAAGGCCCGCGCCGACGTCGCCTCGACCCGGGAGAAGAAGGTCACGGCCCTCAAGCCGGACATGCTCGCGGAGTACTCGCGGATCCTGCAGCGCCGCGGCACCGCCCTCGCCGAAGCCCGGGACGGTGCTTGCACCATGTGCCACGTGAAGTTGCGGCCCCAGGTCTACGTGGACGTGAAACGAAACGACACCATCATCACGTGCTCTTCGTGCTCGCGGATCCTGTTCTTCAACGCGCCGCCACCCCAGGGCGCCGTTGAAGCGCCTCTTCCACATTAAGACTTTCGCGTGAGCACCACGCCGCCGGCCGAACTCGTGATCCACATCGATGGCGGCTCGAGGGGAAACCCGGGCCCCTCGGGTTTCGGTGTGCATGCGATCGACGCCAAGGGCCAGGTGGTGGCCGAACACTTCGGTTTCATCGGCACCGCCACCAACAACGTCGCCGAGTACCAGGCCCTCGTTCACGCTTTCAAACTCGCTTCCGCCCGCGGTGCGCGCCGTCTCGAGATACGGTCCGATTCCGAGCTGGTGGTGAAGCAGATGAACGGCATCTACAAAGTGAAGCATCCCGACATGCTCACGCTCTGGCGTCAGGCACAGACCCTGCGCCGCGCCTTTGAGGCCGCGGAGATCAAACACGTCCGCCGCGAACAGAACAAGGACGCGGATGCGCTCGCCAACCGCGCCATGGATCTCAAGGAATCTCACCTTTCCGGCTAGGAAACTTCGAACGATCATGACGAAGCTCAAGAGTTATCTGTGCGATGAATGGCGCGAGGGGGAAGGCGATGGCGAAGCGCTTCTGAATCCCGCGACGGAAGAAGTCCTCGCGTACGCCTCGGCGGACAACCTCGATCGGAAACAGGCGCTCGATTTCGCCCGCGCCTTTGGCGGCCCCGCGCTGCGCGCCCTGAGCTTCAAGCAGCGGGGCGAACTCATTCAGAAGACCGCATCCCTGCTACAGAAGAATCGCGACGAACTCATCGGTCTGGCCATGACCAACGGCGGCAACACGCGTTCGGACGCCAAGTTCGACGTGGATGGCGCGATCGCCACCCTTCAGGCCTTTGCGGAAGTGGGAATCGCGCTGGGCGACAAGCGCCTCCTTGTTGATGGCGAAGCGATTCAGCTCGGCCGGGCGCCGCGCCTGGTTGGGCAGCACGTCCTGACCACCCGGCAGGGCGTCGCGGTACACGTGAACGCGTTCAACTTCCCGGCCTGGGGCCTCGCCGAGAAGGCCGCGGTGGCGCTGCTCGCCGGTATGCCGGTGTTGACCAAACCCGCCACGAGTTCAGCGCTCGTGGCCCTTCGTCTTTTCGAACTTCTGGTCGAGGCCCAGATCTGGCCGAAGGGCGCCTTATCCCTCCTCATGGGCCGGGCCGGCGATCTCGTCGATCACCTCGAAGGTCAGGATTGCCTCGCTTTCACCGGCGGGGCTTCCACCGCGTCGTTGCTGCGCAATACGCCCGGCGTGATCCTGCGCGGCACTCGGATCAATGTCGAGGCGGATTCGCTCAACGCCGCCGTTCTCGGCCCGGATGTCGAGATGGGCTCCGAGACCTGGGACTTCTTCTTGAAGGATGTCCTTCGCGACATGACACAGAAGGCGGGCCAGAAGTGCACGGCCATCCGTCGCATTCTGGTCCCCGAGGCGCTGAGCGAACGATTCCGCGACGATCTCGCCGACCGGCTCGAGGCGGTGGTCGTGGGGAACCCTGCGACCGACGGTGTGCGCATGGGGCCCCTCGCCACCGCGGCCCAGAAGACCGCGGTGCTCGAGGGCATCTCGCTCCTCGCCCGCGACGGACGGCTCGTTCACTCCCGTCCCGGTCTCAAACCGGAGGGCGCGCCCGAAGGACGAGGCTTCTTCGTCTCGCCGACTCTTCTCGAAGTCGAACCCGGGGCCGAAGCGCCCGCCGTCCACTCTCACGAGGTTTTCGGCCCGGTGGCCACGATCGTCCCCTACGATGGAACCGCGGCTCAGGCCACGGAGACCATCGCGCGCGGCGCGGGCGGTCTGGTGTCTTCGATCTACTCGGAGGACGTGCCGTTCGTCTCCGAAGTCACCCTTGGCCTCGCTCCGTTTCATGGCCGGCTGTTCCTCGGCAGTGCGAAGATCGCCGAGGCCTCACCGGGTCCCGGCACCGTGCTTCCTCAGCTCGTCCACGGCGGGCCGGGACGGGCCGGAAACGGCGAGGAGCTGGGCGGCGAACGCGGCCTCGCTTTCTACATGCAGCGGACCGCGATCGAGGGATCGCGACCGGTGATCGAGCGGATCCTCAAGCAGGGAGGGCAGTGACGGTGACCGATTTCTTTGTGAAGGACCTCGACGGCAAAGAGGTCTCGCTCGCCTCCATCTCGAAGAAGAAGCCGACCCTCTTCATCTTCGTCCGCCACTTCGGCTGAATCTTCTGCCGCGAGCAGGCGGTGCAGGTGCACCGCGAACGGGAAGCCTTCGAGAAACTTGGCGCGCAGGCCGTGGTCATCGGTCATTCGAGCCTCCGCTACGCCAAAGCGTTCGCGGAAGAGACGAAGATCGAGCTGCCGGTTTATGTCGATGAGGAGCGCGTCGTCTACAAAGCTCTCGAGTTCAAGCGGCCGCTCCTCTCCTTCCTGACCCCGAAAGTGTTCAAGCGAGCCGCGGAAGCGCGCAAGGAGGGCTTCACCCAGCCCGGTGTCCATGGCGATGCTTTCCAGCTGGGCGGCGTCATCCTCCAGATGCCGGATGGTTCGATGCCCTACAAGTACGCGAGCCAGTTCGCGGGCGACCATCCCAAACTCGAGGACCTCAAGGAAGCCGTACGGAAGGCCGTCGCCAGTTAAGCCAGCGGATCCACTTCGAGCGAACTCTTGGCGCGGCGGTCGCGGACGACTTCGCCGGTGGACTCGGTGGTGTAGCGGAAGACGTCGGCCTCGAGCGTCAAGACCGTCACCGGCTTTCGTTTGCCGCGCAGGTTCAGAATGCCGACCGACTTGAGTCCGAGCGATTCCGGAGACCGGTCCCCGATGAGATTGCTGTCGAGGAGCGCCGATCCCGGCATCGCGCGGTGTTCGAGACGGGAGGCGGTGTTGACGGTGTCGCCGAGCAGCGTGCGGTCCTGCTGATAGAAGGGTCCCACCGACGTGACGATGGTCGGGCCCCAGGCGACGCCGAGGCGGATCTCGATCGGATCGATCTCCTGCTCCTTGAGCTGGGCCGCGATCTTGGTCCGCGCCTCGAGAATGTCCGTCACCGCGGCCACCGCGGCGAGGCCGTCGGGGAAGAAGCCCATGATGCCGTCGCCGATGTACTTGACGATCTCTCCGCCGTGCTGATAGCAGATGGACGCGACCGCGGTGAAGTACGCGTTCAGCATGGCCACGATCTGGGGAGGTTTGAGCATCTCCGACGCGTTGGTGAAGCCGCAGATGTCGACGAACATGACCGCGCGGTCCACCACCTCTTCGATCCCGTCGGCGCCCGCGAGGCCTTCCTTGTCGATCTTGTCCCAGGTGGACGGCGGGACGTAGCGGCGCAGGACGCCCTGAATGCGCAGGTTCTCCTCATGGATGTCCTGAAGCTGCGCGTACGAAGCCTGGATCTCCGCACTCTTCCGCGCCAGCTCGCGCTCGAAGTCGAGCCGCCGGATCAGGAGACCCATCTGATCGCTCAGGGTCAGGAACGCGGCCTCGTCCCCGGCCTCGATCGAATCCCGCATGTCGTCCTCGAGCACGAAGTAGCCGCGGAAATCCGGACCCGAGAACACCGGGATCGCGCAGGAGAAGCGCGGCGCATGGCCGAGGATGAAACTTTGCCGGGGAAGGTGCAGAGCTTCGCCCGGCCGCGCGCTCGCCATCTGCAGTTCGAGAACATCGCGCATCAGGCCCGGCGCCTTGGCTCCCTGGAACGAGGGGCAGGCCGCTTCGATCGACCAGAGGCCCTCGCCATGCCTTTCGAGAAACGCGGAGAAGGCGTAACCCGCCCTGGTCACCGCAGCCGCGGTCATCACCGACCGGGCCGCGCCGAGGTCGGCGCGTTCGAGGGCCAGATGAACGACGTCACGAACCATTTCGAGCCGCGAACGAAGCCGGGCCTCCGCGTCGTAGGAGTCGCGGTTTTCGAGAACCGTGGCCACGTAGCCCGACACCAGCGAGAGCAGGTGCATGCTGTCCTCCGAAGGACGCTGAGCGTCATCGGGGCCCTCGAACAGGATGTACCCCCACAGCCGGTGGCTGGAGCGGATCTCGACCAGGCCGAAATCGCCCGGCTGCGGCGCCTCCTTGCGCGCCCGCGCCTCGGAATACGGTGCGGTGGGAGGAGGCGCCTTCGAGCCGATCAGGGATCCGGGCACGAAGCTTGCGAGGTCGAGCTTGAAGCCGCGCTCGAACGTCTTGAGGAGTTCGGCCACGGGCACGCGATCCGGCAGGTTGGAGGCCCCGTGAACCGCGGCGCGAAAGGCGAGGCGATTGTCCGACTCGGAGATGTAGATGGCGGATCGCCGGAAGGGGGTGATCTCGGAGACCGCGCGCGCGAACCGGCTCAGGAGTTCCTTCGAATCGCCGCCCACCTTGAGGTTCCGGGAAACCTCGAGGAGCGCCATCGCGCGCCGGCGCATTCTCCGCCGCTCGCGTCCGAGGCGGGAAAGGCGCAGTGTGACCTCTTCGAGCCGCGTGAAATCGATGGGCTTGGGCAGGACATCGTCGATGGCCTCGCGCACGAAGCCGGTCAGGGCGTCGATATCAAAAGCGCCGGAGACCACCAGGATGGGAACATCGAGGTCGGTTTCGCGAACCCCCTGGACGAAGTCGTGACCGCTGCCGTCCTCGAGCAGGTAGTCGACCAGAACCAGGTCGAACCGCTCGCCCGAATAGGCGGCCAGACCCTGGGCGAGACCGGCGGCGGAAACGGCCTCCCAGCCCGCGGTCGTGTAGTGGCGCTCCAGGAGCCGGCGAAAGATCGCGTCGTCATCGACGATGAGCACGCGAGGTTTCTTGGAAGGGGCCACCGGAACCCAATCTTAGCCGCCCGTTAGAATCGGTTCGTGGTGGAACTCGACATCGACCCGCGCATCTCGTCGGCCGCAAAGGTCGAACTCCATCAGCATACCGACGGCTCGATTCCGGTTGAGGTCACGTGGAAACTGATGCTCCACCATCGGCTCAATCCCGTGGATACCATCGAGGAGATGAGGCGACGCCTCGAGATTCAGGAGCACGAGGAAGGGACGCTCATGTCCTACCTCGACAAGATGCACTACCCGCTCTGGATCACCCAGTTCTACGAGAACATCTCGACCGTCACCGAGGCGATCGTGGACGACGCCGCGAAGTCCGGCGTGCACACCCTGGAGCTGCGCTATTCCCCGATCATCCACACCTTTGCGGGCCTCACCCCGAGACAGTCGATCCGCGCCGTGCTCTCGGGCATGAACCACGCCAACAAGCGCCACGGCATGAAACTCGGCCTGATCGTGATCGCGATGAGGCAGCACGGTCCGCACATCGCCAAGATCCTCGCGCGATCGGCGATCTCCGAAGCGCAGCACCTGCACGCCCGGACCGGTGTGGTGGGTTTCGACATCGCGGGGCCCGAGACCGGCAACCCTCCGCACCTTTTCGCGAGCTCGTACGAGATTGCCCGACTCGGTCGATTGGGCCTCACCGCTCATGCCGGCGAAGACGGACCACCCCGCTACATCTGGGAGGCGGTCGATCAGCTCGGCTGCCAGCGCATCGGCCACGGCTGCTCGGCGGTTCAAGATCCCGCTCTGTTGAAGCGACTCGCGAAGGATCGGATCCTTGTTGAGTGCTGCATTTCGTCGAACCAGCACACCGGCGCGGTCAAAAAGGGCGCCCCGCACCCTATTCGCACGCTGCTCGAGCACGGCGTCCCGGTTTCGATCTGCTGCGACAACTCCACGGTCTCGCGGACGAACCAGAACATCGAATGCAGCAAGGCCGCGGACGAGATCGGCGTCGACGCCCTGCTCCAGATCCTGAAGGACTCCGCGGAGCACACATTCATCAAGCCCGAGACCGCGCTCGTAGAACCCGGCCTCGACTGAGCGGCGACGCGAATCTTTACGATTTCTTGATACCGCGCTCCCCATACTGCGCGGACCATGAGACGGGGTTTCGTTCCCTCGCTGCCCGGCCTGCGGCGCCAGCTCCTATCGCGTTCGGCCCTCACCTACCTTGCCTACCTGACCGTGGTCGGCCTCGTAGGAGGGTACGGGTTCTTCCTGGTGGAGCGTGTCCACGCCGCTTACTCGTTCCTCAAGGGCGACCATCTCGGATTCCGGGGGAAGGTGCACCAGGCCGATCCGGAACTGGGCTTCGCGGCGGTTCCCCGCGCCGCTGGATTCCACGTGTTTCCAGTTGGACCGCCGATACCGATGCACTACGACGCGGAAGGCTTTCGTATCCCGGATGGCCAGCCCCAGGACACGCCCCGGCCTCGCCCGCTGGTGCTGGCGCTCGGCTGCTCGTTCACCTACGGGGACAGCACCCGGGCCGAACAGACCTGGCCGCACCTCGTGGCGTCGGACCTCGGCGGCGCCGAGCTCAATGCGGGCAAGTGCGCCTACGGTCTCGCGCAGATGCTCCTGCTCGCTCGAAAGTTGATCCCCCGGTACCGCCCCGACTACGTCCTCGCCCAGTTCTCCACCTGGCTGCCGGGACGCGGGACATCCGGGTTCGCGCGCTCGACGTTTGGAAACGTCCCCGTGCCCTCACTCCTCCTCCATTCTGACGGTACGGTTGACGTCCAGCCGCCTGCCTTCCAGGCCGGCGTGTTCGACCTGCCCTTCCACGAGTTCGATAACAAGCGCCGCGGGGCGAGGGAATTCCTGAGCTTCTTCTTCCGGGCAGGCGCCCCCCTGTTCATTCGCGACGACCTCAACCTGGCGGCCTACACCCTGAAGCGCAGGCTGGGCCGATTCCCCGAGGCGGATCAGGACCGCGCGCGCCTGAATCGCGAGGAGCTGAACCGCGTGGTGTACAGGGAGATAGGGCGGTTGGCCGCGGCCCACTCGGCGCGAATGGTCATCGTGCGGCTGAGCCATCCGCTCGAGAAGGACTGGCAGCGCCTCAGGGAACTGAGCCCCGACGCCCTCGTGGTCAACGCCCAGGCGATCCTGGACGCGCACGTGCCTTCGGGGAAACGGGAGGACTACTACAAGATCTTCGGCCACTGGCGCGGTTCCCCGCCCCGACTGGTGGACACGCATCCGAACCCCGCCGCGCATCGTGTGATCGCCGACGCCGTGGTACGTGCGATCAAGGCGGAGAGACCCGGGCCTCTCCCGGGAACGGAAATCGCCACGGGGAAGTGGGCGACCCGCTGAGCCGTGGTCAGAAGCTGAGGGCCTTCCTGACTTCCACCCGGTCGGTTTCGTTCAGGACCCATCGCCAGGCGAAGGCGATAAAGGTCGACGCCAGACCCACGCGCACGGCCGCACCCGCGGCATCCGCGCCGAAGAATGCGCCTGCGACGAAACAGACAAGTGCCGCGGCGAGCGCGCCCGCGATCCGACGCCACTGAACCGGAATCGGGTAGAGCCGCCGGGAGATCGAAGCCCCCATCGCGGCCATGAGCGCGTACCCCGCGACCGTGGCCCAGGCGGCGGCGAGAATTCCGTAGCGGGGCACGAGCCAGAGGTTCAAGGCGATGTTGAGCCCGGCGGCCGCGGCCGTGATCATGGGGTAATACCGGGCCTGCTTGCTGATCGAGATCCCGACGGAAGACAGGAGGAAATAGCCCTGGAACAAGGATGCGAGGACGAGAATCGGAATGACCTCCGCGGCCCCGTGGTACTCCGCGTTCTGGATCACGAAGCGCAGCAGGTCGGGAAGGACAAGGCACAGGGAAGCCGCCACCGCCGTGAAGAGCAGGCACATGCGGGTCGCCATGAGGCCGATCTCCCGCGCCCCCTCCTCTCGCCGCGCGTGGTCGAAGACGAAAGGCTGCCAGGCCGGCTCGAACGCGGAGAGAGGAAACTTCATGGCCGAGGAAAACGCGGACCCCATGTGATAGATCCCCACCTCGGCCCGCGTGACCCAGGCGCCGAGGATCCAGCGGTCGGCGAGGTTCAGGGTCTGGACCAGCAGACCGTGCGGGACCTTGGGCAGGCCGAAACGCAGGGCCTCGCGCAGATGTTTCCAGTCGAAGGCCCAACGCGCCCGTGAGCGCAGCTCGAGGAGCAGGCACAACGACAGAAGCACACTCGCCGCGGCATCGGATACCAGCGCGCCGGTGACGCCGTACCCCTGGGTGATCAGTAGGACCTTGAGCACGGTGTTCGCGGCGTGGCGGATGAGGGAGTAGGTCGAGAAGAGCGCCGCGCGCTCCTCGATCCGCAAGAGGGTCAGAGGCACGAAAGCGAAGGATGAGGCGAGCAGATCGAAGGCCACGAGCCGGACCCAGAGCGTCTGAGTCGCGTCCCCGAGGAGGGCCTGAGAGACCGTGCCGGAGAAGATCCAGAAGATCGCGAAGCCGGTGACCGAAAGCAGGGCGGAGAAGATCGCCACCGATCCCGCGAAGCCCCTCTTCTCAGCCTCGCCCTCGAGGTCGTAGTGGATCCGCATGAAACCCGCGTCGAGACCCGCGCGGAAGAGGATCTTGAGGAATGTGGAAAGCAGGAGCAGCAGCGCGAGCGCGCCGTAGTCCGCGGGAGTGAGATACGAGGTGTAAAGGGGAAGGAGGAGGAGGTTGATCCCCTGGGCCAGAACATCGGCCGTCCCGTAGGCGAGCGAAAGTCGCCCGAGCCGCTTCAGGTGGGAGGGAGGCGGGTGCCCCGGCGGCTCCGGTGGGACGGTCATTGAGCGAGCCCGCGAACCTCGGATCGGCCCGCCACGGCGTTCAGACGCGGCTGTCGTCCGTCATGAAGTGCTGGATCACACGATCGAGAAGGCCGTCGAGGTCGACCTTCGGTTCGTAGCCGATGAGCCGGTGGATCTTGGTGAGATCGGGAATGCGCCGCGGCATATCCTCGAAGCCCTCTTCGTAGGCCTGGGCGTAGGGAATAAGCGCGATCTCGCTGGAAGACTTCGTCTTCTGCTTCTCGAGCTTCGCGAGGTCCATGATCGAAACCTCTCGTGAG
>CAYNHK010000130.1:0-13371 GCA_964396875.1 uncultured Acidobacteriota bacterium
ACATGGTCGGCGCCTCCTTCATCCCATGGGTCTTCCTGACCGCCGACACCGCGCTTGAACGTGGTGGTCGCCGCGCCACATTCTGGTGGGCCGCGGCCATGACGGGGCAGATACTGGCGGGTTCGGCCGACATGGTCGTCATGACCGACCTGGCGCTCGCGACTTACATCCTGGGCCACCACGTTCACTGGCGAGACCTGTGGCATGCGCGCAACCGATCGCTCGTCTGGACCGGACTGCTGGCCCTTCTGGTGGCCCTTGGCCTTTCCGCCGCTCAATGGCTTCCTACTCTCACCACTGCCATCGGTTCGGCGCGATTCGGCCTCTCGGCCGAGGAACGCACGGTGTGGTCCCTCCATCCTCTGCGGCTCCTCGAGGTGGCGCTGCAGTTCCGGTGGAACGAGCTGCCGCTGGGGCCTTCACTCGCAGCCTCGATCCTGGAAATGCGCGAACCCTGGCTGCGCTCGATCTACGCGGGGGTGCCGGTGCTCGCCCTCCTCGGTGCGGCTCTCGCGGCCCGCAACGTTCCACGCCGCGGGTTTCTCTTCGCCTTGGGACTCACCGCCATCCTCGTCTCGCTCGGGCGCTACTGGGTTGCCTACGATGCCATCACCTTCCTCCTGCCACCTCTCCAGATCTTTCGCTTCCCACAAAAGGCGATGCTCATGGCAGCGTTTGCAGGATCTCTTCTCGCGGCCATGGGGTGGGACGCCTGTCGTGGCGCGGACCGCGTGCCTGCGGGGCGATGGCGCAGGGCTGTGATTGTCCCGCTCGCCGCGTTCGTTACCTGCGCGTTGGTCGCGCTTTATGCCACTGGCGCGGGAGCCGAGCGATGGGGCTCGCTATTGGCGGTCGGCGGCGAGGCGTCGCCCTCCAGGGAGCTCCTCGCACCCGCGATGTCGCGACTCAAAGTGGGTGCGTTCACCGCCGCGGTGGCGCTTGGTCTCGGACTTGTTTGCAGGCGACGGCCCGAACACGCCGCCCGCGCGTTGGCCGGGCTTGTGATCGCGGATCTCCTCCTGGCCCATGCGGATTTCCATCCGAGCGCCCCTCGGGAGCTCTTCGAGTACCGGCCCGAAGTGCTGGGCAAGCTCGTGCCACCCCCGGACGGACGCGTCTACGTCTACGACTACAGCGTCGCGACACCCGAGAAAAGGGCCAGATACCCAGCGATGGCCAACGTGTATCGAGCGGGGCCGCAGCCGCCTGGATGGACCATGCCTGAAGGCATGAGGATGATGCTCGGCGCGCAGAGCTACCTGAATCCGCCGACCAACGTGCGCTTCGGACTGGACGGTAGTTACGACTGGGACCTGCTGGGCCTGGAGGCGGCCTCGCTCACGAAACTGAAGCGCTATCTGCGCGAAGCGGAGGACACGCCGGCCCACCTGCGGCTGCTCCAGGCCGGGGCGGTCCGGAACGTCCTGGCCCTCGAACCCGCGGCGTGGTGGCGAGACTTGACGCCTCTCGACGTGGTCCCTGGCTTCTTCGCCAGGCCCATCCACGTCTTCGCCGTACCGGCGCCGCTTCCGCGAACCTATGCGGTGGGCCGCGCCATCATCGTGGACCGCGCTCGTGAGATCGAGACCCTGACCGATCCCGCCTTCGATCCGCGGCGAGCCGTCGTGCTCGAGCCGGGGGCGCCGGCTTTGGAGTCGCCCTCCTTCACCGGCGAGAGCCGCGTGGTTCTTCGCAAGCCCGATCGCGTGGTTGTCGAAGCCGACCTCGGCGCTGCGGGCTACGTCGTTCTCGTGGACGGATGGGATGCGGGGTGGATCGCGACGGTCGACGGATTGAGCACGCCGGTGCTTCGAGCGAACGTGGCCTTCCGCGCGGTCGTCGTTCCATCCGGGCGCCACGTGATTGAATTCATCTACCGGCCGTGGCCGCTGAGGCTTGGCCTCGGGGTCTCCGCCGCAACCCTCGCTGCGCTCGTGCTCGCCGCCGGTTTTCGAAAGTGGATAGGCACGCCACCGCAGGCCGTCAGCCGGTCAGGGTAGCCCCAAGCCAGTTCTGGGCGAGACGCACGCAGATACTCGTCGTAGCGGTTTATACGCGTGGTAACTTCAGGCGTCATGTCTTGCTCCAGAGTCGCGGGATGGTGCGGTGCGACCTGGAGAAAGGTTGCTCGTCACGACCACGGCCCGCAAACCCGCCGCCGCGCCGCCGCCGAGTTCAACATCCGGTGAAGCGCCGTCTTGCTCTGTGCGCTGGGCTAGTCGCCCTGGCGCTCGCGTCCTATGAAGGCGTCCGCCACTGCCTCTTCCTGAACTATGACGACAACATTTTCATTACCAGCAACCCCCACTTAGCGCAGGGCCTCACTTGGGAAGGGGTGCGCTGGGCCTTCACCGCCGACCTCCTGTTCGACTCACCCAATGCGGACTACTGGACGCCATTGACCGTCCTCACCCGGCTCATCGATGTGCAGATCTTCGGGATGAGTCCCATGGGCCCGCATCTGGTCAACCTGCTGCTGCACACCGTGTCGGCCGTCCTCCTCTTTCTGGCTCTACATTCCCTGACCGCCGCCATGTGGCGCAGTGCCATGGTCGCCGCAGTCTTCGCCACCCACCCCCTGCATGTCGAGTCGGTCGCCTGGCTCACCGAGCGGAAGGACGTCCTGTCCGCTTGTTTCTGGATGCTGTCCCTGCTGGCCTACGCCGCGTATGTCCGAGCGCCGTCGATTCGGGGGCGCGTCGCGGTGGCAGCCGCCATGGCGTGCGGCCTGATGGCCAAGCCAATGCTGATCACACTCCCATTCGTTCTTTTGCTGCTCGACTTCTGGCCCCTGCGCCGATCGGCCCTTGGCGCGAGGCTCGTCTTTGAGAAGGCAGAGCTCTTCGCCTTGTCGCTTTCCTCCGTCGCTATCTCCATTCAAACGACGGCCTGGATGAGTGCTGGAACATCGACGCTCTCACTCGCGGCGCGAGGAGCCAACGCCGTCCACTCCTACTTTTCCTACCTCCGCGACGCGTTCTATCCCAATGCCCTGGCAGTCGGGTACCCTCACGCGAGCGACGGCACGTCGCCGAGCACGATCGCGTGGGAGTTCGGCGCCCTCTTGGCCGTCCTGGCCGCCGCCGCCGCCGCGCGACGAAGCCGTCCCTACCTTCTCACGGGCGCATTCTGGTTCGCCGGAGTCCTTTTCCCAGTGGTTGGCCTTGTGCAAGTCGGAATCCACGGGCGGGCCGATCGATACACCTACCTGCCGCTGGTGGGTATCACGATTGCGGTCGTGTGGCTGATCGGGGACCTGGTAGGGGAGAACCCCAGGCGGCGGGCCGCTGCGGGCATAGCCGCAGCGCTCATTCTCACCACTTTCGTGGGCCTCACGCGGCGGCAAGTCCTCTACTGGGTCGACGACCTGTCGCTCTTCAGCCACGCGGTCAAGACATTGCCCGACAGCGCGATCGCACACGCCGGACTGGCAGCTGCGTGGATGTCGGCGGGACGCCCGGATCTCCACGAGGCGGAACTCAGGGAGGCCCTGCGCCTGCGGCCCGACCTCGTCGTCGCCATTCGAAGTCTGTCGTTCGCCCTGGCTGGACGGGGCCGCCTCGACGAAGCCGCGACCCTCGTGGAGGAGGCGCTGCGCGCGATCCCCTTCAGCCCTCTCGCGACCGCAGAGTTGCGTGTGAACCTCGGTTTGATCCGCGCGCGTCAGGGCCGCGGTGCGGAGGCCCATGAAGAGTACGCCGCGGCTCTCAGAGTTGATCCCAGCGCCTGGACGGCGTTGTACAACTCGGGCAATCTGCTGATCGGCGAAGGACGGTGGGCGGATGCGGAGGTGAAATACCGGGCGGCCCGGGAATTGAACCCCGACGACGGGTCGATCGCCAACAACCTGGGGCTGGTGCTGCTCCTTCAAGGACGCGCACCGGAGGCGGCAGAGATCCTGAGCGTGGCCTCCCAGTCCTTCCCGGCTGATCCCATGCTCGCCACGAGTTACGGGCGAGCTCTCTACGCGCTCCGCCGTTTCCCAGAAGCCGAGAGGGTGCTTCTCAGAGCGCTGAAAACCGCGCCGCTCAGCACCGAGGCCCATCTGCGCCTCGCACAGGTCATCGAAAAGCTGGGGCGAGACGAAGAAGCCAAGGGGCACTATCGTGAGGCCTTGCGCCTCGAGCCCAACAACGCAGAAGCGGCCGCGGCCCTGGCCCGCGCCGCACCTGCCGAAACCAATTTCCCGAGGCCTTAACCGGCGCGTGGGTGCGGCCCTGATTGAGCCCGCCTGAGGCGCGCTCAGATCGAGATGCTGTTCGGAATCATCGACGGCAGTTGGTTCTCGTACGCGAGTGGCCGCTTCTCGTTACGCTTTCGGATCTCCGCCTCGATGCGGGCGAGGGCCATGCGGAACTCGATCGATGCCTTCTCGGCCGCGTCGTCCGCGAAGTACGGCCGGCGTGGATTTTCGCTGTAGGTCCCAAACGTGTCGTACTGCACGCTGCTCAGCAGGTAGCCGAACGAGAGTTGGTACAGCGCCACGTCGAGCGGAGCGAGCACCTTCAGATATTCGGCTTCCGGGTCCGCCACCGCCGCCGTGGTGGGCGGCGCGGCATACGCCGTGCCCGAAACCGCGGGCAGGTACGACATCATCGGGTACTGCGCGTAGTTCACGTTCGCGTGCTGCGGACCCGCGGTGTAGATCATGAGCGAGACCATCTCGACGAGGTAATCGAGGCTGTCGATGCGTGCGACCTTTCCCGACGGACCGTCGACGAAGGCCAGTCCGGATAGTCCCTGGAACGCCGCGGCCTGCGGGCTCGTGATCTCGTGGACCCAGGCCTGGACCTCGGCGTCCTGGCGGACGTCCTCGTCGCTCGAGTAGTACAAGGCGAGGTAGGCGCCCACGAAGTCGCGGATCGCGTCCCACAGGAGGAGGGTGTCGTCGCGGAACGGGAACTCGGGCAGGCGGGAGGCGTCGAGACCGCGCAGTTCGAACAGGCGATGCGGCAGATTCTGGTCGAAGCGCCAGGCGACGCGGGCGTCCCGCACCATGTCCAGGCTGCCCTGAATGCTCGGCGACAGAACCGAGGCCACCACACCCCCCGGGATGATGAGGCTGTGCTTGGCCCCCTCGTTGATCTCGAGGGTGAACCGGAAATGAGGCTTGAGCAGGGTCAGGATGGGGTGAGAAGGCGAAAGCTGCCGGTGCGTGGCCACGATGAGGGTTTCGGTGACGAGGTGGCAGGCGCCGAGGTGAGCCACCGTCTCGTGCTGCACCGCGAGAGCGTTCATGACGAAATACTTCGCGAGTTTCCACTTGCCCGGGTCGCCATCCGGAAGAAAGACCGGAGTCTTTACCGGATCGTGTTTCTGGCCCAGCTGAATCGCCACGGTCTGCAGACTGCCGCGGCCCGTTGGATAACCCGGACTCGCCTCTGGATTCCAGTAGAAGAGAGCGATGGGCGCGGTCACGTAGCGCTGATCGCCGTGAAGGCTGCCGGTGGGCACGCCGTCCAGCATGGTCATGTCGAGGGCGTAGAGCCGGCCGAGTTCGGCGGCGCGCTTGAGCGTCAATTCCGAATCGCCGGAAACCTTCTGCAGCATCGCGTCGGTGAAGGGCGCCTTCTTCAGCAGGCCCTCGAGATCAAGCGCCATCTCAGGGGCCTTCCCTCCCGTGAACACGCCTTTCAGGTTCGTGGTGTTGAAGCCTGCGATCTGCATCCAGCCGAAGTACCACTCGCTCTCCCAGACCTCCTGGCCCGGACGAAGGTTCATCCACGGCTCGGGCTTCAGTGTCATCACCCGGGGAACGCCGTGGAACTCAGGGTACAGCGTCTTGAAATCGTCGATGGCCTTCGCGTGCAGATACTCGTCGCCGGTCTCGGGGGTGCGCAGGAGTTCGTACATCGTGTCGCGCAGGAACGCGGTGACGCCGATGTCCTTCATGTCCTCGAGGGCGGTGGTCACCGACGTCGTGAGATGGGCGATCTGAGGAGGAATCTGGGAAACCTCCTTGTAAGCGGCGCTCAGCTGCGGAGGCGCATGGTGCAGGGCTCTCACCACACGCCGGATCGCTTCGATGTCCTTGAGGGGGTTCAGACCCGAGATGCCGGAAAACTGCTTCTCCGCCTCCTCCATGGCCTCCTTCATCTCAACCATCCACGGCATCGGCTCGGGGGGCAGTTCCGAGCGCAGTTGGCGCTCGAAGAGTCTCAGCACGACTTTCTTCAGGTTCGCCGCGACCTCGATAAGGACGGGCGCCACCTTCGCTTCGTAGGCGACGGAGAACTTCTCGTTCTTGGGCACCTGGGCGGACAACGGCGCGGGGTAGAGGTAGCTGGTGGTGTAGTTGTACGCGGTCCGGGCCAGAGAGAGTTCGTACTTCCTCCGCTCGGCCGTGGCGGCGTCGTCTTTTTGCGGAAGGGAAGGGTTCGTTTCAGGCATGGTCCGTTTTCCTCTCAAAGTCCCGCGAGGTTCCACTTGCGGATGGTCTCTTCGATCAACTTGCCGACCTTGTCGACGACCTTGGTGAAATAGACCTTCGCCTTGGGCAGATCAAACTTCGGATAACCCTGGCCTTCCTTGTAAAGGCCGATGGATGACGGGTTCGGGTAGGCGCTCCAGGTTCCAGCGGGCGGATTCGCGGTTGCCATCTCCTTCGAGTACCGCTCCTTGTGGACGATGGTGGGATCGATCGCCATCATGAAAGCGTTCTCGTTCTCGCCGGCATGGCCGCCGTCCTCGCCGAACACTTCGAGTGTGATGTCGGAGCAGTAGCTCCACCAGTTGATGACGAGGATGCGCGTACTCGTCTCGCGTCCGACTTCCTGAGCGAGCGCGTTGAGTATCGCGGTCTGGCCTCCGCCGTGGCCGTTCACGAGGATGATGTTCCTGAACTTGTTCTTCGCGAGGCCGTGGAGGGTGGCTCTCACGTAGGCGCGATAGACCTCTTCGGGAATAGTGAAGGAGCCCGGATAGGCGTCGAGGCCTCCGGTGAAACCGTACGGAATCACCGGAGCCACCATCGCGTTCACCCGCGCCGCCAGTTCATTGGCGATCGCGACCGGAGCGAGGATGTCCGCGCCATTCGCAGTGACCCCGTGCGCTTCCATGGTCCCGAGCGGAAGCAAAACCGTGTCGATCTTCGATGGCACCACCTCGCGAAACTCCATCCAGTTGATCTTCGCGAGATCGCGGGTGGAAGGTGCGGCGGCGGGGGCCGCAGCCAGGAGCAGGGCGAGGAAGGTGAGCATGGGAACTCCTAGTGCTGGTCGCGGTAGATCAACGGGTCCTGACTGCAGACGGGTTCGACCAGGCGCCAGAGGTGGTTCATTCCCGGATCGCCGATGGGCGCGCCGGGCGGTGCTGCGGGCGTGGTCACAAACGGGGTGGTCGACGAACGCTCGTTGAAGCGCCGGATGTCCTGCGCGAGAAGGGCGCGGTGCGGCTCGGAGCCGCCCATCTTCTCGATGTTCGCGAGTGCGGCCTGGGCGAGGGCTCGGACCTGGGGCATGCGAGCGTTGGCGGCGGTGTCCATCAGTCGGTCCGCCACGACACGTTCCACCGCGCGTGCGATCTCCGCCTCATAGGGCGAACTGGTCGCCGTGCCGAACGTGGATTTCACAAGCTCGCTCAACATGTCATCAAACCCGGGCAGGGTCGAGTCCAGCATCTTCTGCTCGACCAGACGCGCCGCGCGTTGCGCGTCGAGCAGGTACGACAACGTGAGATCGGACGCGACCACCGCAGGCGAAATCGCATCGAAAGTGATGCCGGTGAAGCGCGGGAACAACTCTCGGTGCGGACCGTAACCGGACGGCCGGGGCGGAATCAGCCTGAGAACCGATTCGGGGATCTTCAGTTCGGAAGGCTTGAGCGTCATCAGCAGCGCATCGAGGGCGCGCTTCTGCTCCGCGGCGGTCGCGGGCTTGGTGGGCACGCTACCGTCGCCTCGCATCGCGTAGGTGAAGTGCTGGCCGCCGAGGACGGAGGCCGCGGCTTCGACCTGGTAGCGGTGATGAAGGTAGAGAGGCACGAGTGTTTCCTCGAGGGTGGCCATGGGCGCGCCCTTCTGGATCACCGCCTCGCCGAAGCGGGAGAGGGCCACGCGACGAACTTCCATCATGCGCATGAGCTCGGCGCCGGAATCCGTTCCGTTCGACCACTGATCGACGCGGGGATGAGCGCCGAGGTCCTGATTGCTCATGTAGCGCAGGTCCTTCTTGAGGCTGTCCTCAATGATCGCGTTGAGCGCCGCCTTCTCATCGGTCCCGGGGGCGAAATCCTGGTATCCGTAGGCGATCGCCACCTTGTCCCACGCGCCGATCGCGTTGTCGTAGACCTTCGAGATGTCGAAGGAGCCATCGGGCTTGAGGGTCACGAGGGGGTGCGGGTAGTCCATCACCGAGATGCGGCCCGCGTCTGAGTCGTAGTAGTTGTGGCCGATGCCGAGGGTGTGTCCGACTTCGTGGGCCGAAAGCTGGCGCATGCGCGCGAGCGCCCATTCACGGGCTTCGTTCGAAACCTCCGTGCCTGTTTTGTAGGGAGCGAGAAGCCCTTCGGCGATCAGGAAGTCCTGACGGACGCGCAACGAGCCAAGCGTCACCACGCCCTTGATGATCTCGCCGGTGCGCGGGTCCGAAACGGCGCCGCCCGTGCTCCAGCCGCGGGTCGAGCGATGGACCCAGTTGATGACGTTGTAGCGGACATCGAGGGGGTGAACGTTCTCGGGGCGCATCTCCACTCGGAAGGCGTTCCGATAGCCCGCGGCCTCGAACGCCTGGTTCCACCAGCGCGCGCCGTCGAGAAGAGCCGTGCGTATCGGCTCGGGTGTCCCGGGATCGAGGTAATAGATGATCGGCTTCACGGGATCCGAAACCTTCGCCTTCGGATCGACCTTGGCGAGACGGTGGCGTCCGATGTAGCGACGCTCCAGCGGTGTGGTCAGAGAAGCCGAGCGGTCCTGGAACTCGGGCCCGAAGTAACCAGCGCGTGGATCGAACGCGCGCATCTTGTAGCCGTTGTCGGGCAGCTCCACGAAGGAGTGATGAACGCGGATGCTCGCTGCTTCACCCGTCGCCGCGACATCGCGCACGCCCTCGAAGTAGCCGCCTCCGCCGAAATTCTGCCCCGGGCCGGGCGCCGCCCCACCCTGGGGCGGGCCCGCCTGCTGTTGAAGGGTGTACGTGAGTTCGACTTCAAGCTCGGTGTTCTTGGGGAAGTTGAAGGTACCGGCCATGTGGACGGCGCTCCGGGACTCGTCGAGGCGATAGGTGCCGGGACGAAGGCGAGGCGCGAGGTTCAGGTTGTCGCGGACGAGGAAGGGCGTGGCGTCGACGAGAACGCGTCCCGACGACTCGGCGGCGACCGTGAAGCCCCACAGGATCGAGCGCGCGAATGCGTCTTTCACCGACTGGCGCTCCGCCGCGTTGTCGGTGGTGGCTCGGAAGCTGTAGTTCGGGGCCACCAGCATCACCTTCGGACCCACACGCTCGAACATCACGATGCGCGAGCCCGCGAGGGCGCCGCGGTCGATACCGATGTCGTTCGACCCGAGACCGGCGGCAAAGCCGTTGAAGTGGAGGATCTCCACGCCGAAGTTCGAGACTTCCAGGTACAGCTTCCCTTCGGCCTCGTCCCAGTAGGCGGGGATGAATCCGTCGAGCTTCTTCATGCTCGCGGTCTTCTCCTCGATGGATGGAGGCTTGCCGGAAGGCCGAGCCGGCTGAGCCTGGGAGGTGGCGCCGGCGAGGAGGCACAGACCGAGGGCCAGAGCCGCGAGGGGTGATGTTGGACGCATGGAAGCTCCTCTTCGAAACGGGATGGTTCCGCAGTCTAAGCCCGCCTGAGATCTACAATCCGCGCCACCATGCGTGTCTTGTTGACCCTTGCCGGCCTGACGATCTTCGTGACCACGGCCTCCGCTCAAACCGAGACTCCGGGTGCGGGCGTCCCCCTGGAGATCGCGACTCATCGCGCGGCGAACATCAGCGGGCTCCGCTACGAACTCGCGTTGTCGATTCCGGAGGCGTTGTCGTCTCCGCTGACCGGCGCCATCGTGGTCCGCTTCCAACTGAAGGACGCCTCGTCGCCGCTCGTTCTCGACTTCGAAACCAGTCGCGCGCACGTCAGATCGGTCGTCGCGAATGACCTGCCTTCGAACTTCGACTACGTGAACGGCCACATCGTCGTGCCGGCGAAAGCGCTGGTCGCGGGCAGGAACGAGATCCGAATCGAGTTCAACGCGGGCGACGCCTCGCTCAACCGCAACGCCGATTTCCTCTACACCCTCTTCGTGCCCGCGCGGGCGCGACTGGCCTTTCCGGTGTTCGATCAGCCGGACTTGAAGGGACGATGGACGGTGAAGCTCGAACACCCGTCGAAGTGGCAGTCAGCCGCCAATGGCGCGGAGCTTTCACGGACGACGACCGGAGACCGCGCGGTCGCAACCTTCGCGGAGACCGAGCCGCTGCCGACCTATCTCGTCGCCTTCATCGCGGGCGACTTCAAGGTCGAGACCGCGGTGCGGAACGGCCGCACCTTCCGCATGTTCCACCGCGAAACCGACGCGGCCAAGGTCGCGCGCAATCGCGAAGTGATCTTCGATCTGCATGCGAGCTCCCTCGAGTTCCTCGAGCGCTACACCGCGATTCCCTACGCCTTCGGCAAGTTCGACTTCGTGGCGATCCCCGCGTTTCAGTTCGGAGGCATGGAGCACGCGGGCAAGATTCTTTACAACGCTCCGGGACTGCTGCTCGACGAATCGGCGACCCAGAACCAGTTGCTCGGCCGCGCGTCCGTCATCGCGCACGAAGTCGCGCACATGTGGTTCGGAGACCTCGTCACCATGCGCTGGTTCAACGACGTGTGGATGAAGGAGGTCTTCGCGAACTTCATGGCCGCCAAGATCGTCAACCCTTCGTTCCCGACCGTGAATCATGAACTGCGGTTTCTTCTGTCCCACTATCCCGCCGCCTACGAAGTCGATCGCACGCCCGGAGCGAACCCGATCCGCCAGCAGCTCGGCAACCTGAACGAAGCGGGCAGCATGTATGGCGCGATCATTTATCAGAAGGCGCCGATCGTCATGCGGCACCTCGAAGCGCTTCTCGGCGAAGAGAGTTTCCGCGACGGCCTGCGCGAGTACCTGAAGGCGCACGCCTTCGGGAATGCGACGTGGGCGGATCTGATCGCCCTGCTCGATGCGCGGACGCCGGTGGATCTTGTGGCCTGGAGCAAGGCGTGGGTTGAAGAGCCCGGCCGCCCGACGATCGAGACCGTTCTCGACGTCAAGGACGGGAAAGTGGCGCGCCTCGCGTTTCGTCAGCGCGATCCGTGGAAGCGCAATCGTGTCTGGCCGCAACAGCTGCGCGTGGCCATCGGCAACCTCGGGTCCGAGCAGAGCCTCCTCGTGGAGATGAACTCTCGCGAGGTTGAAGTGCCTCAAGTGAAAGGCTGGCCGGCTCCTCGCTACGTTCTGCCGAACGGCGCGGGATGGGCCTATGGTGGTTTCACGCTGGACGAGGCCACGCTGGCCTGGCTGATGACGAATCTCCCGGACGTTGGCGACCCCTTGACCCGCGGCAGCGCCTGGGTCACCTTGTGGGACGCGCTGCTCGACGGTCAGGTGGAGCCCGACGCGTTCCTCGACCTGGCCCTGCGCGCGCTGCCCAGAGAAACCGACGAACAGATGACCTCGCGAGTGCTCGGCTATTCATCGAATGCGTGGTGGCGATTCCTGGACGCGAAAGGCCGCACGGCTCACGCGGAGCGTTTCGAGAACCTCCTCCGCGAGGGCCTCGCGCAAGCTCCCGCGCCGAGCCGGAAAGCGTCCTGGTTCGGAGCGCTTCGCAATGTCGCGGTGACGCCCCCCACGATTCAGTGGCTGGAACGGGTTTGGGACAAGAAGGAGTCAGTGCCGGGACTGCCTCTGGCGGAGACGGACTACACGTCGCTCGCCCTCGACCTGGCGGTGCGGAGCGCGGACCGCGGAGCCGCGATCCTCCAGACCCAGTTGGCGCGGATCGAGAATCCCGATCGGCGCGCTCGTTTCCAGTTCGTGATGCCGGCACTTTCGGCCGACACTTTGGAACGCGACCGCTGGTTCACGTCCTTGCGCGACGTCGCGAATCGCCGGCGAGAACCCTGGGTCCTCGAGGGGCTCAACTATCTGCACCATCCGCTTCGCGCCGCCGCCGCAAAGAAGTACGTGCAGCCGAGTCTCGAGATGCTCCGGGACATTCAGAAGACCGGCGATATCTTCTTTCCCAAACGCTGGCTGGACGCGACCCTCGGGGGCCATCAGACCGCCGATGTGGCGGAGACCGTGCGAATGTTCCTGAAGGGGCTTCCCGCCGACTATCCAGACCGCCTGCGCAACATCACGTTGCAGTCGGCCGATGAACTGTTCCGTGCCGCACAGACCCTGAAACGCTGAGCGAACTACACTGCTCTCATGCCTCTAAAAGACCGTACTTCGTTTCTAACCTCGCCGGCCGAGGTCGACGGTTTTCTCAAAGAGAACCCCACATCCGCCATCCTGAAGGCCGGCGTCTGCCACAAGACACCGGAGACGTTCGTCCACATCCAGGCCCTGCTCGATCCCCGCGAGGATCTGAAGCTCGGGATCATCAAGGTGGTTGAAGCGCGCCCCGCGAGCGATCACCTCGCCACCCTGACCGGCATCGAACACGAGTCGCCCCAGATCATCTTCTTCAAGGACGGCAAGAACGTCTTCGACCGCGACAACTGGGACATCACGGCCGAAGCGCTGGCCGAAGGCCTGAAGTCGGTTTGAGGTCAGGGAGCGGTCTGCGCGCCCCAACCTCACATGGGCAGGAAAAAACGCGCTTCGGTGCCGCCGGCGGGGGTGGGAACGAAACGGGTGAATCCGCCCACTTCCCGCACCAGTTTGCCGGCCTCACCGAGCGATCCGCTGCCCGCCCCCGTGGGAATCTTCTGCTGCTCGTCCAGGGGAATAGTCGCGGACTGCGCGACCATCAACATCAGGAAATCGCGTTTCGTTTCCGAACCGTCGCGGCTCTTCAGAAGCACGGGCTTTTTTTCCGACCGGACGCTGATCTTCGCCGACGGGGCCAGAGACGCCGCACCTTCTACCGCCGCCTTGACCAGCTTCGACACATGAGCGGGCGGACATAGCGGCAGGTCGCCCCCGATCTGCGCGAAGTCGACCACCGCTCCCGCAGCCGACAGGCCGGCCTGAGCCAGACGGACGCCCTCTTTGAGCGTGGCCTCGAGTTGCGAAGGAGCGGCCACAGTGGCGGGAGGCGGCAACGGGGACGAGGCGGCCGGGGCGGAAACCGCCTTGGGGGGCGGCAGCGGGCCACCTGCCTGACGCTGTGCGCTCACCTGCTGGGCCAGACGGGTGGCAGGACCTGCGACGGGCGCCGAAGGCGGAGGCAGAGC
>CAYNHK010000131.1:0-7458 GCA_964396875.1 uncultured Acidobacteriota bacterium
CGAGAGCGTGACCAGAGGATCGCCGGCGCGCGCGATGACGTTGAAGCGTCCCGGCGAAACAATCTGACGCTCGACCGCGAAACCGGCGCCTTCGAGCGTCGACGCCACGGCCTCGCACACCGGTCCTTCCTCCCACGTGGTCGAGGGGATGTCGATCAGGGCGCGGAGGAAGGCAACGGGGTCTTGGAGAGGCAGGGTCACGGGAACCAGCCTACCTGCTTCGACCGGCCAGGGGCTCGCTAAGATTCGCGGGCGATGGGAATGTCCGCGGGGTCGTTCACGGAGGCGATCACGGGCCTTCAGGCGGCGCTCACCGGCGGGACGCGAAAAGCCATACTCGATGAAGTCTCGAAGGCGAAGACCTTCGATCGGGCCGCGCGGCATCTGCGCGACTTCATGCGGGCCCACCGCTTCGATGCCGGTGGGACGGCGCTCTTCTCGGGACGATGGGTGAAACACCTCGATCACGTGACCCGCGGCGACGGGTTTCATGCGCTGAACGACTGGGACGGGAAAGCCGACCGGTTCAACGACGACACCATCCCGGTGGAGGTGACGAACTTCGTGGAGCGCATGATCCGCCCGAGGGATCACGCCGAGGGGCGCTTCGTCCTTGCCCTCCTCCTCGACTACTACTTCGCCCACCTTCTCGGACTGCTGGCACTGCGAGCCTGGGACGAGGGCGATGCAAACAGGAATCTCTCCACGATCTCCCGCCTTCTCGCGGCCCTTCAAGGGCCCGAGGGAGGCGGCCAGGTAGTCGCGCGCAGCGCGGAGACGTTGATTCTCATCGCGACATCGCACTTCGAGCCGGATGTGACCGCCTACGACCGTCTGCTCGCGAAGATCGAGACGCTCGACGAGCCCCATCGCCTGACGCTTTCGCGGGCGCACGCGAAGATCCTGGGTTGCCATCTGCGCTTCGGTTTCGAGGTCACGTGCGCGGGGGACATCGCGGCGCTTCGGGACGACAACGTCCCCGACTATCCCTGGCTTGGCTTCGCCCTGAGAACGCTTCTCGAGGGGTACGCGGCCTGCGCGGGTTCAGAAGAGACCACGGCGGAACGTCAGGGAATCAGTGAGGCCCTGCTGATCGGCCTCATGCCGGACGCGTCCGCGTTCCTTGGAACCCATGCTCCCGAGGCGCTCGCGTCACGCGTTTCCGATCTGGCGAGAATCCGCGAGTTGTTCGCGATGCATCGCTCGAACCTGCTTGCCGACTTCGCAACGCACCGTCCGATCCTGACCGAATACTCACCGCTCTCTTTCACTTTCAACTTCCCCCACAACCTCGTGAAGGGAATCGTGGTCGACGCAGCGCGACGAGGCAGCCCGTGGCCCCTCGCCCTCGAGGATCTCGTGACCGCCCTTCCCCGCACGGAGGAGCTCGACATCGCCCGTCGGTCGCTCGCCACGACACTCATGGGTTATGCGCTCGCGAGTCCCGACACCATCCGTGGGCGGCCGCATCCGGCAATCGTCTGCGACCCCGCCGCGGGCCTCCGTGCGTTCGAGAAGGCGTTGCGCGCGCTGTAGGTTTACTCGTCCGTAGGTCCCTTGAGCCGTCCTCGCCACCAGGACACCAAGGCGCGGGCCAGCCGGTGGGTACTCAAGAGGACGACCCCGCCGGCGAAGAGCGATAGCGGGATGAGGCCGTAGCCTCCCACCACTTCCATGCCCGGACCGATGGTGGAAACCGCTCCGAAAGCGATGGGCACACCATCACGGAGGATCAGGCCCACGTTCTGCGGAAAGATCGGCTTGAGCAGGGCCACGATGAGGAAGCCCAGACCCAGGGCATAGCCGACGAGCAACCCAAGCGCAGCGAGGAAGCCCTGCAGTGAGGTCGCGACCAGCCAGAGAGCGCGGAACACCGGCACCGGCCGTCCCGTGGCCACCGCCTCCTCGAAGGTGATCTCCGCGGCATAGGCCTGGGCCACCTTCATCGGCGGACCGAGGTGCTGAAGAACGCCTTCAAGCGCCGCCTTCTCGTCCACCGCGCCGTCGATCCTCGCCACCCGCTCGAGGATGTGCGACTCCACTTCTCGGATCGACTCCTGGGCCATCTCCTTCGACATGAAGGTGGCCAGCGATCGATGGAGCACGAACAGATACCCGCGAACCCGCAGCGCTCCCGCTTCACTCAGTTTCATCTCACCGCTCCCTGCGCCTGCTTCGCCAGCGCATCCAGTTTCCCGGCGAAGGTGGTCCAATGCGCCGTCATCGCGTCGATCCGCTCACGTCCCTCCCGGGTCAGCCGGTAGTACTTCCTCGGATGGGGGCCAAGATCCGCCACCCATTCCGTGACCAGCAGTCCCTGACGGGCGAGCCTGGCCAGCAGCGGGTAGACGGTGCCCTCATTGACGACCAGGTCCGTCGACTCCTCGAGGTGCCGGATGATCTCGAAGCCGTAGCGGGGCGGGCCGGTGAGAATGAGCAGGACCGCGAATTCCAGGCCGCCTCTTCGCAGCTGTTCCTGCCAGTTCTCCATGCTCATGCTTGATACCTCGCGTCACAAGGCACTACGGGACGCCGAGGTATTTTGTTCAAACGGCGGGAACGAGGATCCTTAACGATGGCCGCGACGTCGGCGCCCCCGGATCGACACGCTCGAGTCGGGTGACGCGCCGCGTTCCCGGGACCGTCACCTCGACATCGACGAGGCCTGCATGGTCGCCGAGGCCGAAGTGCACGGCCATCGCGTTCTGAGAGCAGTAGCCGCCTCCGGTGTCGACGATGCGCGTGCCGAGGAGGTCGCGGGTCCCGGCCTTGTAGAGACGCACCTCCGAACCGGCCTGGGTCAGCCGCCCATTCGCGTCCGTGACGAGGATCTGCAAGGACCGGCCGCCTTTCCGATTCCGGAACAGTGAATTCGAGCCGTACTGGAGGTTGTCGGCCACCATCAGATCCAGGTCGCCATCCCGGTCGAAGTCGAAGAACTGCACGCCGTGGGTCGCGTCGTGTTTCGCGACATAGCTCGGCAAGCGATCGGAGAACCCGGCGGCGCCGTCGTTGTGATACAGGTAATCCCTCGCCTGCATCACCGCGGTGAGGTACGACGCCACGTAGAGGTCCTCGCGGCCGTCGTTGTCGTAGTCGCCTGAGACCACGGTGGTGGCGTGATAATCGCCGGCTACGCCGAGGGGAGCCGCGACATCCGTGAACTTCCCGCCGCCGTCGTTCCGAAAGAGATTGTTCGGGCCATAGTTTCCAAGATAGAGATCGAAGTCGCCGTCGTTGTCGTAATCGAGCAGCGTGGCGCCGACACCGCCGTAAACCGGGGGCCGGCCGAGGCCATCCATGCCAAGCTCGCGCGCGACGTCAGTGAAACGACCGCCATCGTTTCGGAAGAGGCCGTTGGTATCTCCGTCCTGGTTCGCGACAAATACGTCGAGATCGCCATCCTGATCCATGTCGAACCAGAGCGACCCGACCGTCTTCCGCGGGTCCGCGAGACCGACCGCCGGGGCCACATCGGTGAAGGGCTTGCCCGGACCGTCATTGCGATAGAGCGCGTTCGGCCGATCGCGGAACGCGACGTAGAGATCCACGTCGCCATCGCTGTCGTAGTCGATGAATACCGGCTGGCGCGTGGTGCCGAAGTCGTCGACGCCCATCGCCGCGCCGACGTCAACGAAATGCCGGCCCTGCTCATGATCCGCGTCGACGACGTTGCGATAGAGCCTGTTCCGCGACCGGGCGCCCCGTGCGAAGCCGACGAAGAGATCGAGATTTCCGTCGCGGTCGTAGTCACCCCACGCGGCCGCGCGCACCTCGTCGCCCTCGTCGAGGCCAAAGGCCGCGGCCACCTCGGTGAAGCGGCCTCCTTCGTTGCGATAGAGGCGCGAAGGAGCGCCTCGGAAACCGACGTACATGTCGAGATCGCCGTCGTTGTCGAAATCGGCCACGGCGATGGGCTGACCGCCAGCGGCCGCGAAAAGATCCTTCTGGACCGGCTCGAAGGGCTCTTCCGAACCGGGCTCAGTGCGATCGAGAATCGGCGCGAGCACGAGGGAATGCGCCTTCGCCCCATCAACCGCGGCGCGGGAGAAGACGAACGGGTTCCCCTTTCCGGCCGCCCAGGACTCAATCAGATTCGAGTAGAAGGGCGAGAGAGGCTGAGCTGAATTCCCCGGCGCACTCAGGAAGGTCGAGCGGTCCCAGTCCGCTACATCGGCCACGAAGCTGAACGAGGCTCCGGCGAGCTGTTTCGTGTTGGTCTCCGACATGCTGGTGGCGGCCATGGGCGTGTACCCGTCACCGCCGCGGGGAACCGGGGTTATGGCGAACACATCGGCGGAGGACGATGCGCCGCGGCCGGAGAGGGGATGCACGAAGTCCGCGGTATGGATGTCGCCCCACGCCCAGGCCTTCATGTCTTCGCCTCGCAGCTTGACGAGGTGCGCCACGGCCTGCTCGAAGGCTTCGCGGAGGATACGGTCCCGGATTTCGCGCCGCTCCTTCGGCGAAGCGCCGTAGATGACCGGGGGTTTGTTCATCCAGCCGAGAACGCGCCGGATGTCGTAGCCGCGATAGGTGAACCGTTCCGCGTCGGACAGGAAGGGCGCATAGGCGAGGGGCGGCAGCTTGAGCTGAAGCGCCTCGTAGACCGCGGCCGCCGGGGAGTCCTTTCGCAAGGAGTAGTCCCAGCCGATGAAGAGCCTCTGGGCACGTTCCAGTTCGGGCTTCGCGAATGTGAAGGCCAGAATCGAAGGGACGAGCATTCTCGCGGGCAAGGACACCGCGTCCTGCTGCAGCGCCTGCATATCGGCGAGTGTGAAGCGCGGCTTCGACTTGAGGACCTCGAGGATGCGGTCATAACGGAACGACGCGCCGTACTCGAAACCGAGCGGCTGGTCGTAGCCGGCCACGATCTTCGGAACGACGTCATTGTTGGAAGTGTTGAAGAAACCTCCCGGCGGGTTGAAGCTGCCGGGCAGTTTCTCGAAGGGCACGTAGCCCTCCCACTCGTACTTTCCGTCTTTCCCCGGCACCGGGAGCAGTCCGTCCCAGTTCCGCCGGACCGGAGAGAGGGCCACGCCGAGATAGCCGATATTCCCGTCGACGTCCGCGTACACGATGCTGTGCGAGGGCGTGAACCACGCTCGCGCCATGTTCGTCCTGAACTCGTCCCAGTTCCTCGACTGCATCACGCCGAGCGCTCCGACATACCCGGCGCCCCCGGTTTCAGCGCCGGCCCAGCGCACGGCGTACGCGCGATTCTTCGCGGTGTTCTCGTGCACGACCGGGCCGTGATGCGTCCGTCTCAGGGTCACTTCGACGGGAGCCGCCTGACCCTTCACGTAGATGAGTTCCCGGCTGAGCGTCATCTCGCGCCACTCGCCCTTCCACATGTACCGGTTCGGATTCGCGGGATCCGTTTCCTCCACGTAAAGGTCCTGCTGGTCGACGCCGAGGATCGTGAAGCCCCAGGCCACACGATCGTTGTGGCCGATGGCGATGCCGGGGACGCCGGGCTCGGTCGCGCCGATCGCGTTCCAGCCCGGGGCGTTCAGGTGGACCACGTAACGCAGCGAGGGATTCGCCAGGTCTCGATGAGGGTCGTTCGCGAGGAGCGGTTTGCCGGTCGCCGACTTGCGGCCCGAAACGACCCAGTTGTTGCTGGCCGAAGGCCGTTCATCGCCGGGCACCACGAACCCGGCCTCGTCGTTCGTGGTCTCGGGACCATCGCCACTTCCCGCCGCGGGGAAGCGATAGTTGTTCGCGTCTCTCGCGATATCGAGGATCCCGGGCTCGATGTCGTCGAGGTTCAAGCCTTCGGGAACCACGAAGGCGCGCTCGGGCTCGGTGGGCCTCAGTTCGCGGGTACGCTCGAGACCGAGACGCTTGATGTCGAGAGCCCTCGCCAACTCGCTCGAGGCGTTCCGCGTCATCGCCCAGCCGGGCATGCGCGTGAGGATGGTCTTCGCGGTCCACACCGGCTGGGGCGCGAAACCCATGCGATCGAACTCGACCGGAACCTTCCTCTCGTCGAGCGCTTTCTGGATCGCCGCGTTCACACCGTTCGCGAAGGAGTCGAAGATCAGCTTCCCTTGCGGATGGTACTTGCGGTACTCGGCGTCCCAGTTGCCGCGGAACTGGAGCATCCGGGCGAATGTGTCGCGGCGGACATAGTCCTTCCCCAGCACTTCAGCGAGCCGGCCCTCTCCATTGCGGCGCCACATCTCGAGCTGCCACATCCGATCCTGGGCCACCACGAAACCCTGGGCGAAGAAGAGATCGCCGGTGTTCTTCGCGTAGATGTGCGGCACGCCGAACTTGTCGCGGATCACCTCGACCGGCTCGCGCGTGCCCATGACCATGATCGTCCCGTCCAACTGGGCGAGAGCGGCCCTCGTGGCCGCGACCGGGTCGGATGCGATGGCGGTTTGCGCTCGGACGTCGCCGACCGAAAACGCCGCGAGGAGGAGGAGGCTGAGCGTCGCTGGTCTCATGCCCCAGTTTCTCACTGCCCGGGGGGGCCGGAGTTCAGGCGAGAGTCGGAAGCGGACTCGCCAACTCGAGGAGCCGTTCGATGCCGATCGGCTCGACGCTCAGCAGGGGAACCACGGCGTGGCGGGAGGCATGGTGCTTCACCACCGCGTCGATTTCGCGAAGTTCGTTCTGCGCGCGCTGCTTCAGGAAGGGCGAGACGGGCAGGGCAGCCGCGAGACTTCCATTGATGATCCAGGCCCACGGCTCGATCCCCGCGCGACGCAGGTCAGCCTGCAGATTCGCGGCCTCGAGAACGGGGGTGGTCTCGGCGAGAGTGACGATCAGGACTTTGGTCTGCCGCGGATCCTGAAGCTGCATCATGGGCGTCTTGATGTGCAGTCCCTTGTTCCCGGTCTGTCGCGTCACTTCGCGGTGGTAGGCCCCGGTCGCGTCGAGCAGCAGCAGCGTGTGGCCGGTGGGAGCGGTGTCCATCACCACGAATTTCCGGCTCGCCTCACGGATCGCGCGGGAGAAGGCCTGGAAGACCGCGATCTCCTCCGTGCACGGGGAGAGCAGGTCCTCTTCGAGCAGCGCGCGACCCTGGGCGTCGAGCCTCGCTCCCTTTGTCTCCATCACATGCTGCCGGTAGCGCTCGGTGGCGGCACGAGGGTCGATTCGGCTGACCTCGAGATTCGCGACGGCGCCGTTCAGGGTCTCGGTGAGATTGGCGGCGGGGTCGGAGGTTGTCAGGTGAACAGGCAGGCCGCGGCGCGCCAGTTCAACGGCCACGGTGGCGGCAAGTGTCGTCTTCCCCACCCCGCCTTTCCCCATCAGCATCACCAGACCGTGGCCCTCCCCGGCGATGCCGTCGATCAGGATCGACAGCCCGGGCGACTCGAACGCCCCGGGTATCTCCGCCCCGACAGGCGCCGGGAAAGCGTCGTCCACGAACAACCGGCGCAAGGCATCGACGCCCATGAGGTTGAAGGGCTTGAGCGCCACTTCATCGCGCGGCAGAGTGCG
>CAYNHK010000131.1:7558-9278 GCA_964396875.1 uncultured Acidobacteriota bacterium
TTGCCCTCGTCGAGGAAGCCACTCCAGGCCCCAGGCAGTTGCAGCATGCGAATGGTGTGACCGGTGGGCGCCGTGTCGAAGACGATGTGATCGTAGTCCGCGGTGAGGGGCGAGTCGAGTAGCAGTGCGGTGAACTCGTCGAAGGCGGCGATCTCCGTGGTGCAAGCGCCCGAGAGCTGTTCCTCGATCCCCTTCACCACCGCTTCGGGAAGGACGCCGCGCACGGGACCGACGATCCGGTCCCGGTAGCCCTGCGCCGCGGCCTGAGGATCGATCTCCAGCGCGAACAGCCGCTCGATGGCGGGGACGGGAGTGATGGTGGGGCCGATGGAGATGCCGAAGACCTGGCCCACGTTCGACGCGGGATCGGTACTCACGAGCAGGACCCGCCTCCCGGCCTCAGCCAGTTGGATCGCGGAGGCGCAGGCGATCGAGGTCTTTCCGACCCCGCCCTTGCCGGTGAAGAAGAGGAAACGAGGAGGATGGTCGAGGAACTTCATGGCGACGCGGCCTGACGGTCCAACGATAGTTGAAGAGCCGTGGTGACGATCTACAAATTCCGTCTCGGCGGGACGAGCAGATCGCCGAACAGGAGGCCGGCGACCAGTGTGGTGAGCAGGACCATCAGGGCCGAGGCGGTGTTGATGCCCTGCATGATCTGCCCGTCGAAGACGAAGAAGAGAGACCGAAAGCCGACGCTGCCCGGAACCAGCAGGAGGATTCCCGGCGTCCGCACCAGCGCGCTCGGCTTGTTCTTCATTCGCGCGAAGAGATTCGATGACGCGGCCACCACCATCCCCGCGAAGAAGACGCCGAACTGCGGGCCAAACGCCTCGCTTCCCACCCGGGCGGCGGTGTAGCCGAGGACGGCGGCGCCCATCACGAGCCAGCGGTGGCGCTTGTGGGGGCGAAGCAGAAGGGCATATGCCAAAGCACCACACAGAAGCGCCACGGCTTCCACCCAGGCCGGGCTCGCCGCGGTGCGGATGGCGGGGATCGGCACATGAAGCGCCTTGGCGAGTTCACTTCCCGCCACCGCGCCGAAGGTGAGTTTGATCAGAACGGTCATCGCACCCGCGAACCGGGCCACGCCGGCGACGAGGTGCTGGCTCGACAACTCCGACACCGCGGTGGCGAGGGTCAGACCCGGAAGGAAGACGACGATCGCCGCGAGAGTGACGGAGGGGAGCGAGAGGGGAATGACGTAAGCGCTCGCGAGGGTGGCGAGCAGAGTCGAGAGGAAGGCGGCGAGGGCCTCGAGGCCGGGGCGGAGGTTCGCGTATCGCTTCGAAGCGATGAGCAGCAGTCCGGTGAGTCCGCCGATCAGGGCCGCAGCCACGATGTCGGTGGGCCGCGCCTTCAAGACCGCGGCGATGCTCGCGGCCGCGAAAGCGAAGCCCGCAACGTTGGTCTTGAGCCTCACCGGATCCGGCTGCATGTCGCGCAGCCTTGCGTAGCCCTCGGCGACGCCCATCTTCCCGTGGAACACGCGGTCCGCGACTTCGTCGGTATCGACGAGACGCCGGAGGTTGGTCTCGCCGGGCGAGAGCCGCAACACCTCGGAGACGCGCTGCTCCGGAGCCTCCGGATGTTTGGGCTCGCGGAAGGACAGCAGGATCCCGGTCGGACTCGACCAGATTTGCGTGTCTATCCCGAGTTTGTGAGAGAGCGACTCGACGGAGGCCTCGAGACGTGTGGTGGTGGTGCCGTACTGATGCAG
>CAYNHK010000131.1:9378-13336 GCA_964396875.1 uncultured Acidobacteriota bacterium
GCGGGACTGAGGTCCGAACGTGACCAGTCGGTGCTCTGCGACGTCTTGTCCATTTCGACGTCGGCGAGTTCGAGCGCCACGTCCTTCAGGCCATGACGGTCGGTGTAGGTGCGGACGAGTTTGCTCGCGGTGCGCGTGCAGAAGATCGGCGACATCGCGATGCCGAGGTGATGACGGATCGCCGCCACATCGAAACGCGCGAAGTGGAGGATCTTCACAATCCCGGGGTCCTCGAGCAGCCGCTTCAATCGGGGCGCGCCCACCGCGGCCGGAAGCGGCGCTGTGCGGCCCGGCGTCGCGGGAATCTGAACCAGCACCGCGCGGCGGGACCGGTCGCAAAGCTGCACCACGCACAGACGGTCACGCAGGGGGTTCAACCCCATGGTCTCGGTGTCGACCGCGACCTCCTTCTGTTTCAGGTAGTGCTGAAGCTGGTCTTCGGTGAGATCGCCCTGCGCGATCTCCGGGGTCACGTCAGGGGGTCGTTGAGCCATAGGGTGATTCTCCTATGAGAACGGGCCTCACTCCGCGTTGACCGCCTGCTGGAGCGGAACCACGGCAATTTTCGGGCCGAGCGAGTACCGCCTTGTTCCTGGATACACGACACGCAGTTCGTCAAGTTTCAGATCCGCCATGGCCATGCGCATGGACGTCGTCAGCGTCGGCGCGTCCGCCCGCTTGCACTCGACCCCGATGCGACGCCCGTTCTTGAAGAGGAGGAGGTCGAGTTCGGCGCCCTGATACGTGGCCCAATAGTAGGCCTCGTCCGGTTGGATCGCTTTGAGGATTTCCTCCACCGCGTATCCCTCCCAGGAGGCCCCGACTTTGGGGTGGTGCTCGAGGCCGCGCGCATCCGTAAGCCCGAGAAGCGCATGAAGCAGGCCGCTATCACGCACGTAGACCTTTGGCGATTTGACCTGGCGCTTGCCGAGGTTTTCAAACCAGGGCGGCAGTTGGCGCAGCATGAACACCCCGCTCATGAGGTCGAGGTAACGCCGAACTGCGGTTTCGCTGATGGCGAGGGCTCGGGCAAGCTCGGCCCCGTTCCACACCTGAGCATGGTAGTGCGCAACCATGTACCAGAAGCGACGAAGAGCCGCCGCGGGGATTCCCACACCCAGTTGCGGGAGGTCCCGCTCGAGGAATGTGTCGAGAAACTGCCGCCGCCAGGCCAGAGAGTCCCGCTCACTCCGCGCGGTGAACGCGAGCGGAAACCCACCCCGGAGCCAGTGCCTCCCTTGCGCTCTCGCGCCGAGATCGGCCAGACGCAGACCCTCGAGTGGCACCGTCTCGAGGCGACCGGCCAGGGTCTCCGACGACTGACGGAGGAGGTCCGGCGCGGCGCTGCCGAGGATAAGGAAGCGAGCGGGGAGGGGCTTGCGATCGGCGAGGACGCGAAGGAGGGGGAAGAGATCCGGGCGGCGCTGGATCTCGTCAATCACCACGAGACCCTTGAGCGGACGCAGGGCCGTGTCGGGTTCGCTCAGCCGGCCAAGACTCGCGGGGTCCTCGAGGTCGAAGTAGTTGACCGAGGCCATGGGCACGAATTGTCGGGCGAGTGTCGTCTTTCCACACTGCCGGGGGCCGAGCAGGGCGACGATGCGGCTTCGCCTCAGGGCGGAACGGACTCGGGCAAGGTCTGCGGAGCGCTGAATCACGGAGTTAGCGTACCATGAATATCCTCCACTAAAAGGCGGATATTCATGGTCTTGGGCGGTCGCCGACCCTGCCTAACTTCCGCGCTTCGGCATGCGCGACCAGGGCTTCGCCGGCTTGGGCTTCTCGGCTTTCTTCTTGAACTCCCGGGGCTTGGGAGGGCCGTCGCTCCGCGCCGCGAAGTGAGCGGTGGACCGCTCCGTGCGCGCGACGGTCCGCGCGCGTTGTTTGAGTTCGAGAACCACCACGGTCTCGATATGGGGAGTGTGCGGGAACATGTCGACCGGCTGTACCAGCGAGGCGCGGTAGCCGGCGTCGTACGCGATCCGCATCTCGTCCATCAGCGCTTCCGGGTTGCACGAAACGATCACGAGTTTCCCTGGGCTGATCCGGCGGCACAGCGTCCGCATGACGTCGTCGGGACAACCCGAGCGCGGCGGGTCGATCACTGCGGCGTCCCACCGCTGGCGGACGAGGTGCTCGATCGCCTCCTCGACCTTGGCGGGCATCAGACGCAGCCGTGATTCGGGCACGCCCGAAAGCTGCGCGTTCTTCGCGGCTTCGCGCGAGGCCTTGCGGCTTTCCTCGACCGCGGTGACGCGATGGCCCGTGATGGCGAGGGGCAGGGCGAACAGTCCGCTGCCACTGTAGAGATCGAGCACATTGAGCGACGGCTTCGCGGCGCCGATGGCGCCCTTCACCAGCCGGACCAGGTGCGCCGCCCCGTGGATATTGGTCTGGAAGAACCCCGTGGGCGAGGAGAGGAAACTCGGGCCGAGGGCGGTTTCCTTCACGTGCCCCAGGCCGTCGACCCGCACCGTGTGCGGGCCAAAGAGATAGGGCGAAGCCTGGTCGTGAAGGTTGAGCAGCAGGCCGTCAGGCTTCGACTTCGAACCGACGATGTGCTTGAGCGGGCCTTGAAGTGCCGGGTGTTCCTCCGTCGCCACCACCACCGCCACCGCTTCCTTCTGATCCTCGGTGACCCGCACCACGACGTGGCGGAGCAGGCCGCCGCGTTCGGTGGCGACCGGAACCTTCTTCGCGGCCATCGCGTCCTTGATGGCGAAGGCGACCTGGTTCGCTCGCGGGGAGTGGACGAGACACTCGGTGACCGGCACAACGGTGTGAGTGCCGCGGGCGAAGTGGCCGATCTGCAGCCGCCCCCGATCGTCTTCCGTGAAGGTGAACGCGGCCTTCTGGCGGAAGTGACGCGGAACGCCCGCCTCATCCACGGGCATGCCGATCATGGGGGCGACGATCGGCCGGTCGGGGCCCAGGGTGTCCTCGAGCAGGCCGTCGAGGAGATGCGTCTTCTGCCTCAGCTGCTCTTCATAGGCGACGTGCTGAAACGAGCAGCCGCCGCACAAGACCGCGTGCGGACAGGCGGGCCGAACCCGGTGCGGCGAGGGTTCGAGCACTTCGAGGAGCGCCGCCTTCGCAACGCCATCGTCACCGCGATCGAGCGCGTTAGCCTGGCCTCGGGCCATGATACGAACGCGGACCTTCTCGCCCGGGATCGCGCCGTCGACGTAGATCGTCTCGCCCTTGACCTCGGCGTAGGCCTCGCCGGAGAGAGCGAGGTCGGTGACGACGATGTCGAAAGCCGTGGCGGGTGCGAGGGGGTTGCTTCGTCGCGATACCAAACGGAGTGGCTCCTCGCAATGACGCCGCTTGCGGATTCCGGGCGGCGTCAGCGGAGTGTAGGCAAAGCCCCTTACGCTTTGGGACGGGGCTTTGCCATTTCCTTCTGGGCTTCCTTGCCCACGAACTGCGCGGCCTTGGATGCGTTCTCGGCCATGCGGTCGGCGGTCTCGGCGCACATCTTCTTGAGCGCCGCGGAACGCCGCCCGATCGCGCCCAGGGCGTACGCGGCGGCCTTCTTCACGAAGAGGCGATCGTCGTTGCCGCAGCGCTCGATGATGGGAATGAAGCGATGGAACTGCGAATCGTCGGCCTTGGGCTCGAAGTCGGCGAGAGCGCCCATGAGGGTGAAGCCCGCCTTCTTGACGAACTCCTCCTTGCGGTCGGTCCACACCACGCAACGACCCCAGGAGAACTGGGTGGCGTGGAAGAGGTTGAAGCAGCAGTTGTCGCAGATGGCCTGCGAATCAAACTGGCGCGCCCAACGGTCCATCTGAACCTTGGTGACCTTCTCGGGTTCGTCGATCAGGGACGCGAGCAGACGCGCGTCGTAAAGACCGGTTCCCCAGAGTTCCTGGGCGAGACGATGGTCGCGGCCGATCTCGCCCACGATCTTCTTCATCTTCGCCGGCGGCACGCCATACGAAGCGCGGGGCTTGAC
>CAYNHK010000132.1:0-13275 GCA_964396875.1 uncultured Acidobacteriota bacterium
CCGTGCATCCGATGATCCTGGAGTACTACTTCCAGTTCCTCGCCGGCATCCCCGCCTCCCACGCGCGCGCGCGCCTCACTCTTCTGTGCGCCTACGACGATTCGGCGCGCTCGCTCACCGAGAAAATCCTCGAACGCCCCCGGCTGATCGAACGAATCCGGCAGGGCATCGTCGACAAGGACCGCGCGTATCTCACCGTCTTCAACTCGACACCGCTCGAACGAAAACTCGCGGTCCTCCTGGGCATTCCCCTGAACGGCGTCGATCCTTCGCTCAACCACATCGGCACGAAGTCGGGCAGCCGCAAGGCGTTCAAGGAGGCAGGCGTGGCCCTGCCCTTCGGCTTCGAAGACCTGCGCACCGAAGGCGATATCGCGGATTCGCTCTACGAGATGAAGAAGCGCGACCCGGGCCTGAAACGCGCGGTGGTGAAACTCAACGAGAGTTTTTCAGGCGAAGGCAACGCTCTCTATCGCTATCCCGAGGAGTTCTCCCGCGCCGCGGTCAAGGACGAGATCCGGCAACTGCAGTTCTCGATTCCCAAGGAAACGCCGGAGGTCTACCTCGACAAGTTCACCCGCATGGGCGGCATCGTCGAGGAGTTCATGGACGCGAACGAGAAGATGTCGCCTTCCGCCCAGCTCCGAATCTCGCCCTCCGGTCAGGTGATGGTCATTTCGACCCACGACCAGCTCCTCGGCGGCGCCACCGGGCAGATCTTCCTCGGCTGCCAGTTCCCCGCGGACGACGAGTACCGGCTGTCCATCCAGGAATCGGCGCGCGCCATCGGCGAGGTTCTCGCGAAAAAGGGCGTGGTCTCACGTTTCGCCATCGACTTCCTCGCATTCCGCAACGGCGGCCAGAGCCCCTGGTCGGTCGCGGCGCTCGAGATCAACCTGCGCATGGGCGGAACCACCCATCCCTTCCTCGCCCTCCAGTTCCTCACCGGCGGCGGGATCGACGAAACCACCGGCTTGTTCCGCTCACCCTCGGGGCACGTGAAGTACTACCGCGCGACCGACAACCTGAAGTCCGACAGTTACCGCGGCCTGCTGCCCGAGGACCTGATCGAAATCCTCACCATCAACCGCCTCCACTACTCGCACTCGACGGAGTCAGGCGTGTTGTTCCACCTCATCGGCGCCCTCTCGCAACACGGCAAGCTCGGCATGACGGCCATCGCCAATTCGCGGATGGAGGTCGAGAACATCTACAAACACACGCTGGCTGTCCTCGACCGCGAGACCTCGGTCGGACACCGCGCGGAAGAGAACCCACCGGAGTAAGAGTCCGCCGACCTGCGACCTGATCCACGCACCGCGGTAAATGCGGCTGCCTGGTCGCAAGCGCGCAAATCGTGCCCGATCGGGGGCCCAAGGCCAGCAAAACGCGGGCACACCTTTTGCACACAGATGGGTGTCGCACTTCAAGGCGCGGAGGAACCTATGACGCCAACCCTGCTCATGATCCTCATTCCCCTCATCGTCGGGATCGGTTTTCTCCTCATCATGGCCTTTGCCTCCCCACGCGAGGCCCCGAAGCTGGATGAACCGGCCTCCAGTCCACTGGACCACCCTGCTTCGCGGTCGGGAACCCAGAGATTGCTCGTGGCGGTCGACGGTTCGGCGACCAGCGCCGCCACCCTGGACGAGGTCGCAGCGCGGCCCTGGCCGAGCGGTAGCGAGATCGAGGTCGTTACCGTGATTCACTCGGTCGTGCCCGTCTTCCCGGATCCGGCCTTCTCGATGGCGGCCCTCCACGCCGAGCAGGAGCGGCGGCAGACCCATGATGCGCCCGCGCTCCTGGAAGCCGCGGTCGGGCGCCTTCAGTCGGCTTCTCCAGGCCTGAGTGTGAGTTCAAAGATCCTGGAGGGTGACCCCGCGGAAGCCATCGTCGGTGAGGCGCAGCGTCTGCATGCGGATGAGATCTTCCTGGGCAGCCACGGGCACGGTCCCATCTGGCGCGGTCTGATGGGCTCGGTAGCGCAGAGGGTCGTTGCGCATGCCCCCTGTTCCGTCCAGGTCGTGCGCGCAGCCTGACTACAGGGGTCGCTTCGACCGGATTGCGTTCAGCCTCGGCTCAGCGACCGTCTCCGCGTCGTCAATTCGTGCTTGCGGCGACGAGGCGTTGGGCTTCTCTTAACGCCTCCTCTCGCGTCTGGACTTTCGAATCGAGCTGCATCTCGTAGATCTCCGCCAGGATGCGACCGATTCGCGGCCCGGGCGTAACCCCGAGACCGAGGATGTCGCGGCCTTGCAGCAGAGGCGGCGGCGGCCGGCGCTCCACCGCGAGCCGGCGGACTTCTTCGATGAACCACTCCATCGCGACCGGCGGGAAATCACCGGTGCGGCCGAGGCAGTCGGCCTTCGCGACCCGATAGAGCAGATCCGCCTCGACGCGCCGCGCCAGACGGCGGATCGCCCCAACGCCAACTTCGGCCCGGGCCTGATAGAAGGCGCCCGGCTTCAGGTGATCCCGGACAAGCGCCACCACCTGATCGCGCAGGGGAAACGAATCGCGGGTGTGGACGTTCCAGCGATCGAGAAGCGAAAGCGTCGGCTCGACGCCCGCCTCCTCGTGACCGCGCGATCGGATCCGGCCTTCTTCGAACTTCGTGGTCCCCGGTTTGCCGAGATCGTGACACAACGTCCCAAGCATCACCGCGAGCGCCCTGGGCGTATCGAGATCGTCGATGAAACCGCGCGCGACGTCGAGGGAAAGCAGGGTGTGCGTCCACACATCGCCTTCGGGGTGCCACTCCGGATCCTGGGGCGTGACGGCAAGGGGCACCAGTTCGGGACCGATGGCCTTCAGCTGATCCCACTCGGACAGCAGCGCGAAGGCGACGGAGGGCCGCGGAGCCTGCAGCAGGGCTTTCTCGATCTCTCCGAAGATCCGCTCCGCCGGTAGCTCGCCAAGCGGCATGGACGCGCACAGCCGCGCCGTCCGCTCCTCGACCGTCAACTCGAACCGGGCCGCGAACTGGGCGGCTCGCAGCGCCCGCAGCGGATCGTCGCCAAAAGTGGTCTCGTCGACCACACGCAGCACGCGCCCCGCCAGATCCGCAGCACCGCCAAAGGGATCCTCAATGGTGCCGGTCCCGAGGTCGAACATCATGGCGTTGATGGTGAAGTCCCGACGCCGAGCCGCCTCTTCGATGGTCATGAAGGGATCGGCCACCGCGTCGATACCGCGATGACCCGGGCCTTTCTTCGAGTCGCGGCGCGGCAGCGCGACGTCGATCTGCCCGGAAACCTGGGGGAGGCCCGCGACCTTGAAGACGGGAAAGGAATCGCCCGCAGGCTCGACCCTGGCCACCGCGGCGAGGGCGCTCAGCACGGCGTCGCCCGAGAGCCCGAAGACCTCGAGATCGTAGTCCTTGACGTTTTTCCCGAGCATCGCGTCACGGACCGCTCCGCCCACCAGAAACACGCGTCCGCCCTTCTCCACGAGCGCGCGGCCGCACGCCGCGACGCCCTCGGGAATCTCGATCGCGCGGGACGAGGTGGGCACTTGGCAGATTGTATGACCTCGGCTCTAAGATCGTGGCTCATCGTCGGCCCGGCCAAAATTCATCGCCGTTCGTCTTAGCTGTCATACCGCGGGAGGTACTTCTTGAACCGCAAGTCCATAACCAGCATCCTGGGAATCGTGATCGCGAGCAGCCTGATGTTCGGCGTGCCCGCGAGCGCCAAGCCGAAAAAACCCACCCTTGGAGTGCGCGTGTCCCCACGCATGGCTTTCTCGCCGGTGAGCGTCCTCGCCATCGCCGAACTCACGGGCGGTGAAGACTCGGAGGACTTCTACTGCCTCGCCATCGAGTGGGACTGGGATGACGGCAGCAAGAGCCTGCAGGACTCCGATTGCGAGCCCTTCGAGCCCGGCATGAAGATCGATCGCCGCTTTTCGTCCGAGCACTACTATTCGCGCGCGGGCAGCTACAACATCCGGGCCGCGCTCAAGGCCCAGGACAAGGTCATCGCGGCGAACAGCTACCGGCTCCTCGTCCGCCAGGGCCTCCCGACCGAACGTGGTGGCGACGACCTGCGCTGACTCTCAGTCCAGAAGTCGACGCAACCGGGCGCCTGAGAATGTCCCCGGCGCGCCCCCGACCAGATAGAGGTTGAACTCCGCCCGCGCCCGAACCTCGAAAGTCGCGCCGAGGGCCTGCGGTACGGCGCGCATGGCCCAAGACGTCGCGCCGCCCGTGCGATGTTCCGCGACGCGAAGTGTCGGCAGGTCGGCGCCGAACGAATCGTCGGTCCGAAGGATCAGTTCGAATTTCCCGGGTCGAAGTGTCACCAGCCGCGCGAAGAGGGAACCGCCGGGGTTGCGATGCGGCTCGTGCACGAAGTCGATCTTCCATTCGGCCGGCGAGACGCCTTCGAATCGGAATTCCGGGACGAGGAGGGCAGGCGAGCCCAGGAGACGGAACGCATCGCGTTCGGGCGCGCGCGTTCGCGAGCTCAGGCGGTCGGCGATGATCGCCGTGGCCATGAACGCCGCGACGGCGAGAAGGGCCTCGCGAGATGGTTTCCGGGGCGCCCCGACTTCGGCGCGACGAACCGCGCCCACAAGGGGCAAGGCCAGAAGCAGGGCCCAGGGCAGGGCGAGGGCGCGGGTCGACTTGTCCTCGGGCAAGACGAAAGACGGCAGCGCGGCCGTCCACTCGCGCGCTCCCGACTGGGTTCTGAAGAAAGGCGCCACACCGTCGCGGTCGCGATGGATGGTCTCGATGTTCATCGCGCCACCGATGCCGCACCAGAGACTCCATCCGGCGAGAAGCGCCGTTGAGGATCGCACGCCTCGCTGCAGGGTCAGGGCGAGACCCACGGCGAGGATCGAAACCAGGGGAACCAGAAAACGGGACGGAGGATTGAAGCCGCCCCGCCACATCGGCCAGACCGAAGCGGTGGCGATGATGCCTCCCCCCGCGACCAGGGCCGCGAACGCCATCGATGGACGCTTGCGCCACAGATGGACGAAGCCCGCGAAGGAGAGCACGAAGATCGGCGCGTAGATGAAGAGACCAAACTCCTGATCGAAGAAGAGCCCGGGAAGACCTTCGGGCAGGACATCGAGACTGAATTCGCGGCGGCGGCCATAAACCCGACGCGGGTCGAAGAAGCCCCAGAGTGCGAAGTGATAGAGGCCGATCGCGAGCGCCGATACGGCAGGCAGCAGGGCCGCGGTCACAAGAGGGCGCACCGGAAAGGCGGAGGTGGCCCGGCCCTCGCGCCACAACCGCCAGGAAAGGGCGCCGAAAACCGCGAGGGAGAGAATGGCGTAGCGAACATTCAGCCACGGCAGCGCGGCCACACACAGTGCGGCTACGACGGACGCGCGCGGGGTCCGGCCAAACACCGCAGTGCGCAACCCGATGCAAAGCAGGAGGGCGGCGGGAATCTCAGTGAAGACGAGGCCCGCGAAGTGGATGATCGGCGGTGAGAGACCCACGATCCAGGCCGTCCCCTCGGCGAGGGCATCGTCGCCGGTGAGTTCCCGCACCAGCCCGCGCACTTCGCGGATCAGGAAAGCGGCGAGAAGCGCCAGGAAGAAGGAGGCGCCGGCATAACCGCCGAGCGCGTAGGCGGGCAGGATCAAGAGCGAAAGCCCAACCGCGTGAAGCGAGTAGATCTGACCCTCGGGACCACGGATCCGGAAGTGGGGATCGAGCGGCCTCGAGAAGAACGCGCTGTATCTCGCTTCCTTGAAGTCCTGGTCCAGCGCGAGGTCGTGATCGCGAAGGAGGCTCTCCGCGACCATCAGATACTGCGGTTCGTCGCCGTCGGGCCCGACCCTCGTCTGCGACTGATACGCGACGGCCGCGTAGATCGCGAAAAACGCGGGCAGGAGCAAAGAGCGTGGCGGCCTACGGCCCAGAGCCGCGATGGCGAGGACAATCGCCGCGAGCACGAAGGCGTAAAGGGGCGCTCCCGAGAAAAGCAGCAGGGACGAAGCGCTCGCGGGGAAAAAGACCGCGAGGAGGGCCGCTACGGCCGGCAGAACGAGCCAGCCGACGCCTTGGACACCCGACGCGCGCACCATCGCGGCGGCCAGTGCGGATAGGGCGACGACGGCGAAGGTCGCCATCCCGAATCGGACGCCCGAAGGATCGGCTGCGGCTCCCCCTCCCGCAAGCAGCAAAAGCAACGCGACGGCCGCGGGGCCAAACCATGTTGACGCCGTCGACGAGCGGCCCTCCGACGCCGGGGGGGGAGGGGGGGAAGGGGCGTCCATTCGGAGGAACATTATTCCCTCTGGCGAAAAGACGTTAGCCGCCCGATCGTGCTACGTTTGGAGCCACGGACCGGGCTCTCCCAAGGGGCCCCGGGGGGTCGTTCGGCTTTTTCGGATTCTTCCCTGCAAATGGGAGGGTGATCGATGATTTTCAGGTTTCGTTCCGTCGCCATCGTTGTCGCATCGGCCGGGTACGCGCACGCCGCTCTGAGCGGAGACGACAAGCCCGCGCCGGTCCTCCTCGGCACCGCCGCCGCGTCGGCCTGGTCTCGCCCCGCGCTGATCGCCACCGCACCCGCGACCGCACCCAAAACCGCGCCCGTTCTCGCGGGATTCGCGCCCGCCCTTCCATCGTCTTTCTTCGGAAACGCCAACGGCAGCACCCGCCTCCTTTTCCTCTCTCCCCTCTCTCCCCTGCGCGCGGCCTGGCGCGTGGCCACCCAGGACCTGGCGCTTCAGACGCTGACGGCGCTCGAAGCCGCGCAGGACGTCGCCCCGGAAACCGAGGCGGAGCCGGCGGAAGTCAGCACCGATGTTTCGGCCGCGGCACGACGCCGTGAGGTTCTCCTGCGACAGCGCCGCAAGTCGGTGCTCAACGAGCGGGATGCGGCGGCCCAACTGGCGAGAGTCTCCGATTCGATCGGGAGCGGCCTCGAACTCTCCGGACTTTCCGGCCGCGTGGAACTCCTCACCCTTCCCGCAGGCGCACAGGCGCAGGAGGCCGAGAGTTCGATGCCGAACGGCGCGGGTCTGGTCCGCGTCTCGGGTTACCTGACCGACGACCTGGCGTTCGCCCTTACCGGCCTCGCGGCCGAGAGTGCCGCGACAACCTGGCGCGCCGGCGCGGAGTTCGAACTCACCGCCGGACCTCGGAACACAATCGAAGTGGGCGCGGTGTACGGAACCCGCTTCAACGCCGCCACCGTGCCCCTTGGCGCCGAGGTCGATCGGCGTTCGGTGGGCGCCTTCCGGGTCGTGCACGCGATGAAGCTGTTCGGCAACCTCACCACGCGCGCGGGCGGGCGTTTCGTGGACGCGCCCTTCCTCGGTTCGTCGGCTCGATCGATCGACCCGGAGTTCTCCTTCCTCATCGAAGAACCCTACGGCGATCGCGAAGACGCCCGGTCCTACGTCCGCTTCGACTTCTCCGGCGACACTCTTTTCCCCGGCCTTGAAGTGGTGACGAGCGAGAGCGACCTCATCGCCCTCTCCGAAGGCCTGCCTCGCTTCGCGATGGGTTTCGAACCGCAGCGCACCTGGAATCGCGCGGTCGCCGTCGGTTATCGCGACCCGGGGGCTCGGCTCGAAGCGCGCGTCCTCGATCAGACCGTGACCCACGCCCTGCTGCTTCTTCCCTCCCGGGCGATCGGCGCGCCCTACGTCGAGAACGGGAGCCGTAATCGAGTGCAGGTCGGTTCGCTCATGGCCGAGAAGACCTTCGCGAGGGGCCAGGCGCAGGCGGGAGTTGAATACGGCTATGGCCGCTTCGGCGCCACCGGCCCGGACCGGGCCCGTGACTTCCACCAGTTCACGACACGGATCGACGCCTACCTGCGGAGTTCGGGGACCGGCATCGCGATCTTCCATCGTTTCCACGAAGGCGCCGCGGTGGCGAACTACGACGGGCCGGCGCGGCCTCGCGAGCGGGCCCAGCGTTACTTCGTCGAATTGCGGCAGGACGTTCCCTTCGTACCCGAATTCATCGGGGCGGACATGGCCCTTCTGGTCAGCCTGCGTAACCTCTATTACGACGACATCGAGCGGCGCAGCATCGACGAGTTCGCGGTGAGCGCCCCGCCCCGCCGAATCACGGGCGGCATCCGGGTGAAGTTCTAGGCCACCAAGAAGCAGAGCCAACGTGTTCACCCTGCCCCCTGAAAGCCTGACCACGCTGCGGAGGCGTTTGTCCCGCCGGGTGTCGAGGCGTCATCGGATCTTCCTGGCCGCGGCCATCCTCGCCTCGCTCGGTATCCTGAGCCTCGTCGAACGGTTGGGGCCGAAGTGGCGCGAGGACGGCGTCTCGTGGCGTGCGATCGGCGGTGCGGTCGTGGCCGAAACCGTGGTCGGCGAATCGCCGGCCGCCCTGGCGGGCATTCTCCCTGGCGACCGGCTGGTGGCCGTGGCCGATCACCGCGTCTCCTCGGTCGAGGACGTGGCGCTCGAACTGACACGTTCGGTGGCGTTCGGTCCGGAGGTCGAATATCGCGTCGAGCGTGGCGGCGTGCAGACAAGCCACCACCTTCAGCCCGTCACTCTGCCCGCGGGCGACCGACGGCTCTTCACCTACTTGTCGCTCATGGGCTTCTTCTGCCTGGGCCTTGGAACACTCGTGGCCATGCGGCGTCCCGGCGAGCCGTTGCGGCTGCACTTCGCCGCGTTGTGCGCGCTCTTCTTCATTGTGTATGGCGTGTCCGACTCGGGGCGGCTCGACGCGGTGGATTGGGGCCTCCTGATCGTGGACTCGGTGGGCATCGCCCTTCTGCCCCCGTGTTATCTCCACTTCTGCCTCAAGCTCTCGAAGACGAACACGCGAGCGCGCACGCGGCGGGTCTACGCGGTCGCCCTTGCCTTCATGGCCCTCGAGTTCTTCGGCCTGATCGGCCTCGGGTCGATCCCGCTCGCCGAGACCGTCTTCGGCTGGACCGATCGGCTCGGGCCGATGTACTTCAGCCTCTTCTTCATGGCGGGCTTCGTGGTTCTCTGGAAAGCCTCGTCGCGCGCGCGCGCCGGCCTGGAGCGCCGTCGGCTGCGTTCCCTCGCCCTTGGAACCGCCGCGGGCATCGGTCCCTTCCTCGCCTTCTACGCGGTTCCCTTCGCCCTTGGCCGCGCAGGCAGCACGGTGCCCCAGCTCTTCGGCGCGATTCCCCTCGCCCTGCTTCCCCTCTCGCTCGCCTACGCGATCATCCAGAACCGGATCGTCGACATCGGCTTCCTCTTCCGGCGGCTGCTCGTCTCGCTCATCGCGGTCACCACGGTCTTCGGGGTGTGCCTGCTCGTCCTGGGCCTGCTCGGCGACGTCAATCGCACCGACACCGCGCCTCTCATCCTCGTGATCTGTCTCGTGGCCCTTCTCTTCATCCCCCTCAAGAACCGGATTCAGACCGCGGTCGATCGCCTCGCGCTGAAGGACCGATACGACTCGCGGCAGACCCTGCTCCGTCTCTCGCCTGAACTCTCGACCGAACTCGATCGGGACCGGCTGGCCGAGCGCCTCCTCACCGGCGTTCAGCAGGCCCTGGGCGTCACGCGCGGCGCGCTCTTCGCGCGCAGCGCCTCCCGGTTCGAAACGGTCCGCCACTTCGGGCTCACCGGAACTCCCACGGTCGAAGCCGAGGCCTCGGTGCAGCGCGCGTTCCGGGGCGATGTCTCCGACTCGGCGCTGGGTCCGGTGACCAGCGAGGATTCAGGCGCCGACCTCTTCGCCCACTACTTCCCTCTCGTGGCCCGCGGCGAAGTGGTCGCGGTCCTCGCCCTCGGAGACCCGATCGCGTCGGAGACAATGGACGAGGACGAGGCCGAACTCGTCCGTTCGTTGTGCGTGGTCGCCGCCACCGCGATCCTGAACGGCCGGCTGTACGAGCGTCTTGAAGACAAGGCTCGCGAACTCACCCGCCTCACCGACTATCACTCCAACATCGTCGAGAGCATGGAAGCGGGCGTCGTGGTCATCGGCGCCTCGGGCCGGATCGAGCGCTGGAACCGCGGGATGGAACGCCTGGCGGGCGTTCCGCGCGACGCGGCCATTGGCCGCACCCTCGAAGAGGCGTTGTCGGCGGAGGCCGCCACCGTGCTGCAGGCGATCCTTCCCGCCGCGGGTTCCTCCTCGGCGTCGGGAGAAGGGGAACATCTCTACAAGGTGACGATCCGTCTGCAGAGCGGGCGGGCCATCACGGTCAACGTGAACGCGGCGCCCTTCGATTCCTCGCTCGCGGACAGCGGCGGGTCGAGTCCGCGCGCCGTACTCATCTTCCACGACGTCACCGACCGGGTGGCCCTCGAGCGACAGGTCCAACAGACCGAGAAGATGGTCGCGGTGGGCCTGCTCGCCGCGGGCGTGGCCCACGAAGTCAACACGCCCCTCACCGGCATTTCGTCCTACACCCAGCTCCTGCGCTCGCAGATGGATCCCAAGGACGCGCGCATCGAGTGGCTGGACAAGATCGAGAAGCAGACGTTCCGCGGCGCCAAGATCGTGAGCAACCTGCTCAACTTCGCCCGCGCGGGCGAGAGCGACGACGTGTCGCTCGATATCTCGAAGGTCGTGACGGACGTCCTCTCCCTCGTCGAACACCAGCTCGAGCGCGCGAAGGTGCGCGTGGTGAAGGAACTGAAGGCCGACCTCCCCACCGTCCTCGGCAGCGAGAACCGGATCCAGCAGGTGCTCTTCAATCTCATATTGAATGCGCGCGACGCCATGCCGAGCGGCGGCTGGCTGACCCTCAAGACCTTCGTCGACGGCCGCGAGGTGGTGGTCGAGGTGAACGACACCGGCGAGGGCATCCCCGAAGCCGATCTGCCCCGTATCTTCGATCCGTTCTTCACCACCAAGGACGTGGGCCAGGGCACCGGACTCGGGCTCGCCGTCTCCTACGGAATCGTGCAGGAACACGGCGGTTCGATCCGGGCCACTAGTGCGAAGGGCCAGGGTTCCCGCTTCGAGGTGCGTCTGCCCATCGAGCGCCGGGCCGCGATGGCCAGGGCTCAATAAGCCCGCTGCCGTTAGGCTCCGACCCCATGACGCTGCCGAAAATCCTGGTCGTCGACGACGAAGAGGTCATGCGCGATGTGCTGGGCAGCGTGCTCGGCGGTGAGGGCTACGCGGTGCGTTTCGCGGCCACCGGCCCGGATGCGATCGCCGAACTGAAGGAGGCGCCGGTCGACGCGGTCATCCTCGACCTGATGCTCCCCGGGATGTCGGGTCTCGAGGTGCTCGACGAGTTGAAGAAGATGGACGCGGATCTGCCCGTGATCATGCTGACCGCGCAGGCTTCGATCGAAACCGCCATCTCCGCCATGAAGAAGGGCGCCTTCGACTACCTCACCAAGCCCTTCAAACACGAGGAGCTTCTGATCCTGCTGCAGAAAGCTCTCCAGCAGACCGACCTCGTCGACGAGAACCGGTCGCTCAAACTCGCGATCCGGCCGCAGGGGAACTTTCTCGGACTCGTGGGCAAGAGCCCGCGGATGGAGCAGGTCTACGCGCTCATCCAGCAGGCGGGCCCGGCCCGCACCACCGTGTTGATCAACGGTGAGAGCGGCACGGGCAAGGAGCTGGTGGCGAAAGCCCTTCATGTGTCCTCGCCGCGCGCCGACCGGCCCTTCATCGTCGTCAACTCGGGCTCCCTTCCCCACGAGTTGCTCGAATCCAACCTCTTCGGTCACGTGAAGGGCGCCTTCACCGGCGCCTTCTATTCGAAGAAGGGCCTGTTCGAGCTGGCCGACAAAGGCACGCTCTTCTTCGACGAGATCGGGAACGTGAGCATGGAGACGCAGGCGAAGCTGCTGCGCGTCATCCAGGAGCGTGAGTTCATGAGGCTCGGCGGCACGGACATCGTGAAGGTGGACGTGCGCATCGTCGCGGCCACGAACATCGACCTGCGCCGGGCGGTGGCCGAGGGCCGCTTCCGCGAGGATCTCTTCTACCGCCTGAACGTGATCACCGTCGATCTTCCCCCGCTGCGCGCGCGCAAGGAGGACATCCCGGCGCTGGTGCAGCACTTCGTGACGAAGTACTCGAAGGACAACGGCCGCAACGTACGCGGCTTCACGCGGGGCGCCCTCGAAAAGGTGATGGATTTCGACTGGCCGGGGAACGTGCGTGAACTCGAGAATACGGTCGAGCGCGGCGTGGTTCTCGCCGCGGGTGATCAGATCGACGAGTCGGAGCTGCCGCCGCAGATCCGTACGCCCCAGGCCGCACCGGGGCCGTTGGTTTCAGATGTCTCGAGTGGTGAGGCCTTCAACCTGAAGCGGGCGGCCGCCGACTTCGAACAGCGGATGATCGTGGTGGCTCTGGAAGCGGCCCGCGGGATTCAGAAGGACGCGGCCCGCATCCTCGGCGTCAAGCCGACAACCCTCAACGAAATGTTGAAGCGGCATCGGATGATCGCCCCCCGCAAAGGCCGCCCGGCCGGCGAACCCGAGGAACCGGAGCTCGACGAGGACGGCGACGAGCCCACGCACTGACGGAGTTGGTAGTTGGGGGCGGGGGTTGCTTCGGCCCGATTCAGAACGGACTGGGGCCTCGCAATGACGCTGCGAGGTTCGAGACCGTAAGGGCACGCGCAGCGTGCCCCTACGGTCTCCAGAGGATTTGCGGCGAGCGATAGAAGTTCAAACCCATCGCCTGCCAGCGCGGGCCCTGGGCGCCGAGTCTCACGCGGAAGTCTTCCCAGTCGCGGCGCGACTGCGGCGTCCAGCCGATCTCCGCGATCGCGGCGAGACGCGGGAAAGCCATCGACTCCACTTCGCGGATCGTCGCGAGCGTCTCGGTCCAGAGCGGCGCCTCAACACCAAGGATGGCGGTCTCGGAGACGTCGGCCATCTCCTTCGCGGGATCCCAGGAATACGAGTCGCGCACCTCGATACGGCCGGCCCAGAAGAGACCGAGGTAGGTACCCTTGTCGTATTGCATGTCGAGATACGTGCGGTTTGCCGGTGACATGATGAGGGTCGCGCCCTTCGCGACCGCGCCTGCGAGCGCCGTGCCCGGCCGCCAATGCTGGACCACCGCGGGAGGATCGAGGTCGACCGCCGCGATCTCGTCCCAGCCGATCACCCGCTTGCCCTGCCTCCTCACGATCTCGCTCACCCGGAGGATGAATCGCGCATAGTCGGCTTCGTTGAGCGTCTTCACCTCATCGCCCCCGATGTGGAAGTACGGGCTCGGCGACAGGCTGGCGATCTCACGAACCACGTCCTCGACAAAGCGATAGGTGACTTCACTGGCGACGCACAGACTCGAGAAACCCACCTTGATGTCCGTGTAGTGCGGAGGCGCCTTGCCGTCGCAGTTGAGCTCGGCGTACGAAGCCA
>CAYNHK010000133.1:0-13198 GCA_964396875.1 uncultured Acidobacteriota bacterium
CTCGGCCATGCGCCAGTTGTTGACGTACTGGCCGCCGCGCATAGTGTCCGCGAAGTGGATCTTCCAGCTGTCGCGCTCGTCGACGCTGCCGAGTGCCGCCGCGATCCCGCCCTCGGCCATGACGGTGTGCGCCTTGCCGAGCAGTGACTTGCAGACGAGGCCAACCGAGACTCCCGCGGCCCGGGCTTCGATGGCCGCGCGCAGGCCCGACCCGCCCGCGCCGATGACCAGGACGTCGTGTTCGAAGGTGGTGAATTCGGCCATGTGGGCGAAGGTTCTTTCAGGAGGCCTAGAGAATGCGGAAGTCGGTCCAGCGTCCCATGGACAGCATGCGGACGTAGATGTCGGAGAAGGCCACCCAGAAGAGCGAACACCAGGCGAAGACCATGTGTTTGGTGTTGAGCGCGCTCACGCAGGTGTAAGCGCCGGGGCACATCCCTTTCGATACGGAGTCACGGCGGCCGCCCACCAGATGACGAAGCGAGTGACACGAGAAGGTGTAGAGCGCGAGGAGAAGCATGTTCAAGGTCAGGACGATCGACCCGACGCCGATTCCGAACTTCACGCCGCCGGCGCCATCCGCGAACCAGTAACTCTGGTACGCGTCATGGGCGAGAAAGAGAATGAAGAAAAGGGCGACATACAAGAAGAACCGGTGAGCGTTCTGGAGAATGAGTGGGAACGACGCCTCGCCCAGATACTTGTGCCTCGGTTCGCCGACCGTGCACGCGGGCGGATCCGCCCAGAGCGCCTTGTAGTAGCTGCCCCGGTAGTAGTAGCAGGTGAAGCGAAAGCCGCCGGGAGCCCAGAGAATCAGCAGAGCCGGGGAGAAGGGGATGAACGCGGGCCACAACGCGGGGAGCGGACCGAAGAGGCTGTGGGGCGAGTTGCCGAAGATCTCGGGTGAATAAAAGGGCGAGAGGTAGTTGCCGAAGTGGTAGTGCTCGCCCTGGAAGGCCGCCCAGGTGGCGTAGACCACGAAGGCGAGAAGGACAGCGCCCGTCGCGGCCGGGACAACCCACCATGCGTCCTTTCGGCTCGTCTCCCCGAAACGTCGGGGAGCCATCACATCGATCCCGGCCATCCTCAACTCCTTTGGGGTATCTCCGTCTTCTCGGAAGTCTCCACGGACTGTTCTTGGGCGGACCCCCTCAGCAAAGCCAGGGGCGCGATCGGATTTGCGGCGAGGATACAGTTACCACCATCGGGGTTCAAGGATCGCGGCGCGGCCCGCGGCGGCTCTGCCCTTTGCGGGCATACAATCCCCGTGCTGTCGCCTGCATCAAGAACACGGAGGCATTTCGTGACCACAGCCGAGAAGGTCCGCAGCTACGACTACGTGAATCACCCGTACGAGAAGGTCCGTGACGCCTTGACCGCGAATCCGCTCGCCGTGTTCCAGGCCGCGACGAAGACCGCGGCCGCGCGCGCCAACTCCCTCGCTTCGGAACTGCGCGTCGATCTCGCGGGCCTGACCCTCGCCGCCGACATCTCGATCCGCGTCACCGGGACCGAACATCACAAGGCGGCGGCGGGCTCCCCTCCGTCCACCACCATCCACCTCGAGTGGGAAGCGGCGAATCGGCCGCACCTCTTTCCGTTCATGAAGGCCGAACTGGCGATCTACCCGCTCACCGGGAAAGAAACGCAACTCGACTTCTCCGGCCTCTATCAGCCGCCGATGGGAGTTCTGGGCAGCGCCATGAATTCGCTGGTGGGTCACCGCATCGCGGAAAGCTCCGTCCACCGGTTTGTTTCCGAGATCGCCGAGCACCTGCGCAAGTCGCTCAACGACTAAACAAACCGGCGGGCGGGCCTCGACGCGGCTAGAAGTACAGGTGCAACTGGGCGAGAAGGGTCTTCGTCACGGCCGAACTCCTCCGGTCCTTGTCGCGGTAGTAGAGAAGACCGAGGTTCATGTGAGTCCGGGGCAGCCAGTCGAGGGCGGCCCCGGTTCGGACCACGCCTCCGCCAGTGTCGCCGGGATTCGTTCGGAGCTGCGGGGTGAACTTGAGCCAGAGGCCGCGGTGCGCTTCGAACGACGTCTCGTTCGCGAGCGTGTACGAGGATCCCGGACCGCCTTCCTGAGAGCGAACGTTCCCTTCGGTCCAGACACTCCACCGCCGCGATGGAGCGAAGCCGAACGCCACGCCGCCGAGGGTATCGGCGCCTGAGCGGTCGCTCGCGGCGCGCCGCAGCGCGGAGAGGACCAGAGACTTCGACCCCGCCAGATCGAACTGCGCCCGCGCGCTCGCCGTGAAGGCCGCGGTTCCATCGTCGTCGATGAGCGAAGCCGCCCGCCCCGGTCCAAGTGAAACCTGGAGGAGTGCTTTCTCAGACGATCGGCTCAACTCGACACCGTAGATCTGATCGTGCATGTCGAAGCCGAGGGAGCGGCGGGTGTAAGTCGTGTGATCGGCAAGGCGCACACCGTAGGCGGGAAGAAATCGACCCGCCCTGATACCAAGACCCTTCGCGGACTGGAAGGCGATCCAGTGTTCGAACGAATCGATCTCGGCTTTCGCGGTTCGGCCCTGGCGTCCGATCTCCGCGTAGAGCGTCCACCGGTCCTTCTGGTACGCCGCGGTCACGTCCGCGTTCATCATGAAGTTGCGGGACAACGATCCGCCGGTGAAGTCCACTTCGAGCCGGGCCGGTCGCAGGGTCACGCCGAGTTGAAGCGCCCCGAGGGAATCGCCCAGCGCCCCGTAGAGAAACTCGTGCTCCCGGCTCGCGGCTGCCCCCGACTTGAACGTCGACAATTCCACGTTCGAGAGCGAGCGGCCGTAGGCGGTGAGAAGGCCGCCGCCCGTCGGGGAGAAGTGACAGGTGGCGCAGCGCGTGTATTGCTTGCTCAGGAACATCGGCTCCGCTTCGGCGAACGGGACGAGCGGGCCTAGCGTGGCGGCGAGGAAGAGGGCCAACAGCAGCCGTCGCGTGTTCATCGGACCTCCTGAGCCGCCGGCGCGGCTTCGAGCACGACCGACACCTGCACCTCGTCGCGGACACCGACGCCTAAATACCTCGGCGAGGGAATGGCGAACTCGGGCAGGCGCACCGGGAGGTGAGCGCTGATATGGATCGAGGTCCCGGCACGGCGGATCTCCGCGGTGCCGTTGACACGTCGAGTGACCCCATGAACCTGAAGGTCTCCCGTGAAGGCGGTCTTTCCGGTGACCGTCGCGGCATCGGCGCCGGGCAGCATGATCGAGGACAGAAAAGCGCTCGCGAAGTCGGGCCCCTTGCCGATCTCGAGGTAGTTGTCCTTCATGTGTTCATTGCGGAGGCCGATGCCGGTATCAAGTCCGGCGAGCGGCATTTCGATCCTTCCTTCGAAAGCCGCGGGCTTGCCGGCCTTGAGTGACAAGGAGCCCTTGAGCCCAACCCCCCGGGCTTCGAACGACCCGCCCACGGTCAGCGGACACAGGACACGCACGCTGCCCTGGACGATGCGCCACTGGTCCTGAGCAAGAGCGGGTCCGGAAACGGCGAGCAGGAGAACGGCGAAGAGAGGTCTCATATGGTGATCGTCAACGAACTTCCGGAGAAGGCCGTGGCGAACGATCGGAGAGACGTCACCGCAGGGCCAGTGAGCACGCGCCCGCTGGCATCGAAACGGGACCCGTGACAAGGACAGACGAACGCGCCGCCTTCGCCGTTGGTGATCACGCAAGCCTCGTGAGTGCAGATCGCGGTGAGCGCGGTGAAGGTCGACGCGCCGGTCCGGGCCACGAGCAGTGTGTTGGAGCCGGCCTGCACCAGCGCCTGTCCGCCCGTGGCGCCGAGGGCCGATCCCGCGGCGATCTCGACACTCACCTGATTCCCTGCCACCGTTCCGGTGAGTCGCGCGAGAGACGGCGCTGAAGTTCCGCTGGGCGACGTGCTGCTGCTGCTGCCTCCCCCTCCGCCTCCACACCCCGGAACCGTCGAAAGAACTCCGCCTGCCGCCGTGGCAAGGCAAAGCCCGCCACAGAATTCGCGTCTCGTCTGCATGAAAGACTCCGTTAAGAAATGGGATAAATGTGTTCGGCCAATCGGCCGGGTACGAAAGATTCCACATCCTAGCAATAGGCGTGCCCTGCGAAACGAGGTCTGGCCGCGCGAAGCGTCGCCCGTGGGTGACACGCGACGCCGGACATGACGCCCGTCATACCCCGAGTCGGGCAGGCTGACTACAGTTCTCTGCATGAAACCGGCGTCCTTCGCACCGCTCGCCCGGACCGCAGTCCGAGAGGCACGCGTCTTCCTTCAGCGCGACGACCACACCTCAACGTCTGTCCTCAAGGCCCCGGCGCTGCGCGCCCGCCGACGGCGCATCGAGTGGTCTCGACACTTCGTACAGGCTGGATTCCTGCTGACCGTCCTGCTCATCGGCTGGCAGTTCGCGCGATTCGTCCATGGTCTCGAAGCGGGCCAGGTGGTGGGCACACGGCCGCCGGGTGTCGAGGCCTTCCTCCCGATCGCCGCCCTGCTCAGTCTGCGCCATCTGTTCTCGACGGGCGAGGTGCACATGATCCATCCCGCGGGTCTGGTGATCCTGCTCCTGGCCGTGGCCCTCGGACTGCTCGCGAAACGGGCCTTCTGTTCGTGGGTGTGCCCGGTCGGGACGATCTCAGAAGCGCTGGCCGCGTTTTCCCTCCGGCTCTTCCGCCGCAAGCTCGGGCTGCCGCGATTCATCGACATTCCGCTGCGCTCCCTCAAGTACCTGCTGCTCGCCTTCTTCGTCTACGCCGTGTTCTTCCAGATGGGGCCTGCGATGGTCGCGGACTTTCTCGACTCTCCCTACAACCGGGTCGCCGACGTGAAGATGCTTTACTTCTTCGAGCAGATCAGCCCGTTCGGGCTCAAGGTGCTGCTGGCCCTGGTGGGGCTGTCGATCGTGATCCCGTACTTCTGGTGTCGCTACCTCTGCCCCTACGGCGCATTGCTCGGAGCCGCATCCTTGCTGTCGCCGCTCAAGGTCACGCGAGACGCCGCCTCGTGCATCGACTGCAACCTCTGCACGAAGGCCTGCCCGTCGCGACTTCCCGTCGCGCGCCTCGCCCGCGTGCGGTCGGACGAATGTTTCGGCTGCCTCTCCTGCGTGGCCGCCTGCCCCGTGCCCCGCGCCTTGCGCGTGGAGACGCCGGCGCCCTGGCGAATCGCGGTGCGACCCGCGGCTTTCGCCGCCCTCATCGTCCTTCTCTTCGCGGGAGGGACCCTCGCCGCCCGCGCCCTCGGCCTGTGGCACAACGAAATCAGCGTCGAGGAATATGCCCGCCGCATCCGCACGATCGACTCGCCGCAGTACGGTCACACGCAGGGGCGGGTCCCGAGCCGCGCGGAGTGGGAGGCGGCGGAGGCCATTCGCTAGAAAGCCTGGGTTACGCTCTGGCGATGAGATTCAAGTGCCGGCCGGTCGGACTCGACTTCATCCAAGGGGCGGCCTACCGCTTCGAGAACGTGGTGGAACTCGACGCTGCTCCCGAGGCGGTGTTCGACATCTTCGCGGACGGCGAAAGCTGGCCCCGCTGGTTCGAAGGAATCAGGCGTGTGGTCTGGACCAGCCCGGAGCCCAAGGGTGTCGGAACCACACGCACCGTCACACTGACCACGATGACGGTGTACGAGCACTTTCTGGCGTGGGAGCGGGGGCGTCGCTTCGCCTTCCGGTTCGTGGGCTCTTCCCTGCCGCTTTGCCGCGCGGGCGTCGAGGACTATCGGCTCGAGGATCTCGGCGGGGGCCGCACTCGCTTCCACTACGGCGTGTACCTGGAACCCACCCTCGTCGTTCGACTGGCCGGCCCGATCGCCCGCGCTCAGTTCACCTCGATGTTCCGAAAGGCCGCGGAGGGCCTGAAGACGTACATCGCGAGTCAGCCGGCCTCACGCTGACTCCGCGGAATCCGCTCAGTTGGCGAGCGTCCGCAGCTTCTCCTGCTGTTGACGGGGGCCCAGGGTAATCAGAATGTCTCCCTCGAGGATTTGCGTGTCGGGCACCGGGTTGAACATCATCGGGCCATCGACTCGCTTGATGGCCACCACGATCAGACCGAGGTCCTGACGAAGGCTGGCATCACGCAACACCCGGTTGCAGAGTGAGCTGCCCCGCCGCACTTCGGTCTCCTCGATCTGCAGGGCCATGTAGTCGTTGCGGGTGGCGAGCTCGATGAAGTCGACCACGCTCGGCCGCAGGACGGCCTGGGCCACGCGTTGTCCTCCGATGGCGTAGGGCGAAACCACGCGCGAGGCTCCCGCTCGCATCAGCTTCTTTCCCGCAGCCTCATCCTCGGCCCGGGCGACGATGAAGACCTTCTCGGACATGAGCCGCGCGCTCATGGTGATGAACAGATTGTCGGCGTCGGAGGCGGCCACGGTCACGAGGGTCTTGGCCCGGTCGATTCCGGCCAGCCGCAGGGTCTCGTCGTGGGTGGCATCGCCGGGGAGCGCCACACCATGGTCGCTGCTGAAGTCCTGCAGCAACTCGGCACTGCGGTCGATGACCACGAAGGGGATCTTCTGCTGGTTGAATTCGTGCGTCACCAGCCGGCCCATGCGGCCGTAGCCGCAGATGATCACGTGATTGCGAAGGGAGTGCAGTTTCTTTTGGATGCGGTTCCTGCCCAATTGGCCTGTCAGTTCGCCCCCCACGATGGAGCTGATCGCGGAGGTGGCGGTGTAGAACAACGAGAAGACGCCGGTCAGGAGCAGACCCATCGTGAAGACGCGTCCGGCGGTGGTGAGGGGATGAACCTCGAGATAGCCCACGCTGGTCAGGGTGATCACGGTCATGTAGAGCGAATCGAAGCCCCCCCAGCCTTCGACGGCCATGTACCCGAGCGTCCCGCCGACCGTCAGAACGATCACGACAACGACGGCCCGGACCAGAGCGCGATATCCGGCGGGAATGGGCTTCAATCGGCGACCTTCCGTGTGCGCGTGGGCGCAGTGGGAATCATAGGCCCACCCTTCCCGAAACGTCAGATCCGGCTTCGCTCCTCGGCGCCCCTGATCACGAGCCAGAGCATCAGGGCCAGCTCTCCAAACAGCGCGGGAACGGTGAGCTTGCCGACCATTTCTGCGTATTGCGGCAGCAGCAGGCCGGTAAAGCTCATGGCCAGGTAGGCCAGACCGTTGAGCACCAGCCACACGCCCAGAAAGCGGGGCAGGAAACGCGAGCGGTACACAAGGATCGCCAGGGGGAAGAGCCACAGCCCCCAGAAGAGCTCAGCGGCCAGGATCCCCTGGGCGTGGATACGCAGGAACAGCATGGCCAGAGCGTCCCGCTGAGGTTTCTCGAAGACAGACAGGAAATCCGCGCCGCGCACGAGGATCAGGGCGGCGAGGTTGTTCAACGTGATGAGGAAATTGATGAGGGTCACCATCACACCACCCAGAGTCGCCATCACCACCGCGCAGGTCTGGTCCACTTCCTTGAGTAGCCGGTAAAGGGCCAGGATGATGAGGATCCAGAGGACCGCGGAGAACAGATCCGTGACGATGCCCACACGGAAAAGCGTCTCGTGCGCGGCGATTTTGTTGGCGGTCGCGGTGGCGTCCCCGCGCACGAAAAGGGCGCCGGGAATGTAGATGAGCGTGAAGGGGGCCAGGATCACGGTGGGCAGATACAGCAGGCCTGCCTGCCGCGCCATGGTTGTGCGAGTCATGAGCTTTCCTCAGAGACTGGACGTCGTCGTCTATTCGGAGCGCAACGCGAGGGTCGGCGCGATTCGCGAAGCTCGGCGCGCGGGTATGTAGGTCGCCAGCATGGTCACCAGGAACATCGCGGGCACGACGGCCAGGTAGACCACCGCATCGATGCGGCCGGCATCGAAGACCATCGAGTTCATCAGCCGTTCCACTCCGAAGCCCATCGCGAGGCCGATCAGGGTGCCTGTTCCGACGAGCGTGAGGCCCTTGCCCATCACCAGCCGGACCACGTCCCTCTTCGAGGCGCCAATGGCCATGCGAATGCCGATCTCCCGGGTTCGGCGATTGACGTTGTACGCCATCAGGCCGTACAGGCCGGCGCTGGCCAGGAGCAGGCCCACCAGTCCCAGAGTGCCGACGAGTTGAATGGCCACGCCCGGACCTTCCACCGCGTGATAGCGGTACAGGTCCTCATAGCTCCTGATCCCCGAGATCGGCATGTTCGGATCGATGGCGCGGACGGCGTCCTCGAGGGCGGTGACCCACTGCAGGGGATCGCCATCGGTGCGCAGGAGCAGGGCCATGCGCGCGGTGGGATGCTGGGCGAGGGGCAGATAGACGAAATCCATGGGCGGCTCGCTCTTGCTGGGCGTGAGGTACTTGATGTTCTGAGCGACCCCCACGATCTCCACGGCTTCACCCTTGCTGCTCCCGAGCCGGATGCGTTTTCCCACCGCATCGCTGTCCGGCCAGTAGTGCGCCGCGAATCGCTCGTTCACAACCGCGACACGCAGCCCATCCTCACGGTCGGACGCGCGGAACCCGCGACCCTGCACGAGCCTCACCCCCATGGCGTCGAAGAATCCCTCATCGACTTTGTCCACGGTCGACGTCAGGCTTTCCCGGTCGGGCGGCATCTCGAAGCCGTCAGGCACGAACGCGATCTGGCCGAAGTTCTCCAGCGAGAGCGGAGGGTTCCGGGTCAGGGCCGCGTGCCGCACCCCGGGAATCTGGCGCGCGCGTTCGGCGAGGAGAGTGTAGAAACGCTGAGTCTGAGCGGCGTCGTACTGCACGAGCCCCGGATTGAACCTTGCCAGGAGCAGGCGCTCGACCTGGAACCCTGGCCCCGCGGCCACGCTGTCCTTGAAACTCCGGGCCATGAGAAACGCGGCGGTCAGGAGCATCAGAGACATGGAGACCTGCGCCACGACCAGCGCATTCCGTCCCCTCAGCCTGCGGCGGCCGGTGGCGTCGGCATCGGTCGACTTGAGCGCGGTTACCAGATCGGTGCGCGTGCTTTGGAGCGCCGGAGCCAGGCCACAGAAGATCGCACTCAGCACGGACACCATCAAGCTCGCCACGAGAATGCGGGTGTCCATCCGAAAAGGGACGATCGTGGGCAACTCCGTGGGAATCTGGAAGGCGCCCATGAACTGGATGCCCGCGTAACCCACGGCGATCCCCCCGAGGCCGCCCGCGAGGGAGAGGAGCAGGCTTTCGGCGAGCAGCAGCCGGATCAGCCGGGAGCGTCCCGCGCCCATGGAGAGCCGGATGGCGATCTCACGCGAGCGGGTCTGGGCACGGCTCAGCAGGAGTCCCGCGACGTTGGTGCACGCCACCAGCAGCACCGCGAGGGCGAGAATCGAGAAGATCACGCCGAACTTCCAGTTGACGTCGTCTCCCCGGGTCCGCATTTCGAACTGGGTGCGTACCAGGGCCCCGCGGCCGCGGTTCTGTTCCGGATACTCGGTCTCGAAGTTCCGCGCGACCACTTCGAGCTCGTTCCGCGCCTGCAGGAGCGTGGTGTCCGCTTTCAGACGGGCCTTGACGGAGAGTCCACGATCGTCCCGGTCCTCGAAGAAGCGCTTCTGAGGATTGGTCGCGAACACGGTCGCCATCGCGAGGGGCACATAAACGTCGGGGCTGCTGAAGATGCTCAGACCGGTGAACGTCCGGGGTGCGACTCCGATGACCGTGAAGGTGTTGCCGTTCAGCCGGACCGTCCTGCCTATCACGCCAGGGTCGCTGGCGAACTCGGTCTTCCAGAAGTCCGGCCCCAACACCACCACCGCGTCGCGACCCGGAACCCGATCTTCATCGTCCCGGAATCCCCGGCCGATGTCGGGCTCCACACCGAGCACACGGAAGTAATTCCCGGACACCATCATTCCGCCCCTGACCCGCGGGGTCACGCCGGCCTCTGCGCTGAAGCCAACCGGCTGCGTCGGAGCGCTCGCGATCACACCGTCGTAGCTGGTCGTATGTTCGCGAATGTCACGATACTCAGGGTAGGAGAAGGCCTGGAACGCGCTCTCCCGCGACGTGCTCACGAGGCTCACCACCCCACCCGGATCAGGAACCGGGTACGGCCGGAAGATCAGGGCATCGACCATGCTGAACGGTGTGGTGGTCATGCCCATGCCCAGAGCGAGTGTCATCACCACGAGTGCGGTGAGTCCGGGCGTGCGACGCAGGCTTCGCGTCGCGAAGCGCAGGTCGTCGACGAAGTCGGTCAGCCAGTGGACGCGGCGCGCGTCCCGCGCTTCTTCCTTTCTTTGTTCCAGCCCGTCCATCGCGCGCAGGGCGGCAAGACGCGCTTCCGTCGGCGTCAGGCCATTGGCGATGCCCTCTTCGATCTTGTGGTCCATGTGGAACTGGAGTTCCTCGTCGAGTTCCTGTTCCATGCGGCGCCTGCGAAAAATTGACCGGAGCCGAAGCGGCGCCGTGAACCACCAGTGATCGAACTTCATGTCAGGCCTCACTGAGCTGGACCACGCGCGAGATGGCGGATGACAGACGCCGCCAGTTCTCCGCCTCGGATTCCAGCTCCTTCCTTCCAAGCCGGGTCAGCGAGTAAAACTTCGCCCGCCGATTGTTTTCCGTCTGCTTCCACTCCGCGGTGATCCAGCCTTCCTGCTCGAGCTTGTGCAAGGCCGGGTAAAGCGATCCTTCACTGACCTGCAGGACGTCGTTGGAGATGGATCTGAGCCGAAGACTGATGGCCCATCCGTGCATGGGCTCGAGGGCCAGGATCTTCAACAGGAGGAGATCGAGGGTGCCCTGGACGAGGTCGCTTGGTTTGCTCATATCGGTTTCCGAGGGGAGTGTACGCCCAACTCCCCTCGGTAAGCAAGGGGAGGTCGGCATCAGCGCCCGCCGACGCCGAGGCGCGACCGCCGGCCCGCCCTGCGCTATGCCGCGAGCTTCACCGACACCGAAATACCCGCCTTTGCACAAAGGAAAACGCATTGTCTGGCCATGATCACTTCTCCTCAATCAACCCATAGCGCTGTACCGCCACGCTCATTGCCTGCTGGGCAGTCTTCTGCGACTTCTTCTGGAACGCGTGAAGGACATGGACACACGACGCGAACTTCGCCACGTAGAGAACCCTGAAGGCTCCTGCCTGATCCCGGATCCTGATCTCAAAGACGCCTTTTCCAACGGTCGGCAGCGGCTTGAAATCACTCGGGTCTTCGCCAAGTTGAACCAGATAAAGCTCATGTCCTGCTCTCGACCGAACCGAAGCCGGAAACTGCGAGGATTACCCTCCGCCTCACCGTCGCCGAATAACTTGACGCGATGGCCCTTGTGGGCTTCGAGGAATGCCTTCGTTGACTCTCTTCGGTCAGCAGCCCCACCGCTTCGAGGGCAGCGTAAATGAGTGGCGCAGGGCGTTGCGCTTTGCCGTCGTCCCAAGTGTGGGCGCTCCGATATCACCGAAATCGCCGACCTCCGGAGCGGTGACACCGCAGTTGAGACATTCGAGAGAGTAGGTGACACCCACAGATGCTTAACCCCAGCGAAGTGCATCGCCAAGAGAGGCATCCAGAGTCGAGCCCAGCGAACTCTGCCGTATGACTTAGTTCGCCCTGCGCGTGATCGTCGCTGCAATCGAGGTGCTTAAGATGCGAGACGAATGACCGAGCTCTGGGAAAGCACCTTCGCCGACAAGCAGATGATGTGGGGCTCCGATCCCAGCCGGTCGGCGGTGTTCGCTCGCGACTACTTCGCACGCTTTGGCGCAAAGGAGATCCTCATTCCGGGCATCGGCTACGGCCGGAACGCGAAGCCGTTTCTCGAACGCGGGATGTCCGTGACGGGCATCGAGATCTCCGAGACGGCGATCGGCCTCGCACGGACGCGGATGGGGCTCGATATCCCGATTCACCACGGTTCCGTGACCGACATGCCCTTCGACGCGCAGAGGTACGACGGAGTCTTCGCGTATGGGCTGCTCTACCTTCTGGGCCCTGCCGAGAGGGCGAAGTTCCTCCAGGAGTGCCGCGGCCAGTTGCGGAGGGGCGGCGCGATGATCTTCACCGTCATATCGAAGCGGGCTCCGATGTTCGGGCGAGGGACGAAGCTCGGCGATGACTGGTACGAGACCCACCCTGGGGTGAGAATGTTCTTCTACGACGCCGAGTCGATCCAGCGCGAAATTGGTCCGCACGGCGAGATCGAGCTGTCGGAGATCGACGAAGAAGCATCCGGCGGTGCGACGTTCCCGTTCATCAACGTGGTGTGCTGGACGAAGTAGCGAGCGATGTTCCTACTTGCCGCAGGAAGGTGACTGCTTCAACCACCGCAGGGCCGCGGAAAGATCCGCCTCCGCGACGAGTTCATCCGGCTCGACCCTGCCGTAGTGGGGCCTTCCGGTTCGGTCCGCGGCCGGTGCGGTGGTCAAGAGCATCATCGCTCCGTCGAACAACGGAAAGCCTGGCACGGGGCTCTGTAACCCTGCCGTTGGTTGCCCGAACGTTCGGGATGGTGAGCGCCCACGAAGAGCCAATGCCAAGGCCTCGCCAGAGCCCCACGTTCGAGGACCGATGAGAACCGCCACGCGCGCAGCCACAAGGTCCTTGAAGGACGGCGTCGGCGTCACACCCATCGTGTCGCTGGAGAGTCCGCCTCCCAACAAAAGACTCAGGCCCGACAGCATGGGCCACGCGTGGTGTCCACTCGTTTCGCGCAGATCGACCACGAATCCACAGCTCGCGCGTGGGGCAATCGATTCGAGGCGGGACTCGACGCCTTTGGCGTACGCACGCATCGCATCCGGGTCGCCGCCGTTGTATCCCGGCATGCTGACATAGCCAACTTGGTCGTCGGTCCGCACGACCGGCAAGGGAGTTTGGCTGGTTCCGGCCCAGAACTCCTTAACCCGGGCGGCCGGCACGAAGTAGCTACGACGGTCCTCCAGCTGGGTGAGCAGCCATTGGATGGCAGCGTACGCTTCCGAGGGCTTTTGGGCGCCTGCCGAAAGGGCTCGGACTTGTTGCTCGACCTTCCCCCAATCGATGCTGTCGCGGCGAAGGGCGTTCGTCTTCGCCAGGGACATGGCTTCGTCGACAACCCTCTTGGCTGGTTCGGAAATCGGGAGACCGGCGAGAGGCTTGCTGGTTGAGAGCCGAACACCGCGCGCGGAGACACTGCCCGCCCCCTGAAGCAGGAGGCCGAACTCGACGACGGTTGCGTCGTCCGGAACAGGGATCGAAACCGACCGAAATTTCCAGCCATCGTCGACGCGAACGAGAATCTCGGCATCGCCATCGCCGAGATCATAGTG
>CAYNHK010000134.1:0-13110 GCA_964396875.1 uncultured Acidobacteriota bacterium
GCGGGCCGATGTAGCCGGTCCCGCCAAGGATGAGGATGTTCATCGGCGAAGGCGTTGCGCCCCAGGCGAGATCCGGTAGCGCGCTCTGCGCGAAAAGAGCGCTTCCGCTTGCTACCGCGGCGGTGTTCAGAAACCGGCGCCTTGTGGTCATCCGGTTACGCGACGCTCTGCATCTTGTTCGCGTAGTCGCGCCCTGATGTGGGCGGCGGAAGGTCCTTGCCGTCCTGTTGAAGAAGAAGGATCGCCTCCTCGACAACCTGGCAGAGCTCATCAAACACGGCCCGCTCGTCCTGACCATGGCACCCACCGTAGACAAGCCCGGGCGAACTCCCGACGAAGCACTGGTCTTCCTCAGACCACTCGACGATCTTGGCGTATTTGGCGCTTTCTTTCATGACTTTGCTTCCTTGATGGCTCGCTCTGCCGCCCGGACCTGATATCTCTTCGCATCATCCCCCGCCCCACCGGATATTGTCACCGGCCTCCACACTTTAGGGTGAACGAAGTTCCGATGGCTGCCGTTGCCGCCGCGATCCTTGAAGCCCGCTTTTTCAAGAGCAGCCACGAGTTCTTTCACCTTAGGAGGCATTCTGCCCTCGAAGCCATGACTGCCGCGCATCAATTGTCATAAAACGAATCTCCCCCGTGGAGCTTGCTTGGGAGAGTTGGAGGTTATGGCGAGGTCACGTCGGATCAGGTCCGCTTGGACTCCATGAGAGTGCTTTGGCACAATCCCGCTGCCTTGGAGCCAAACGGCTCCCATCACAGGAGGTCCATCATGCGTGCCATCAACAGCGTCGACGATCTCTCCTGTTTTCGAAACGAGTAGCAAGCGGAGGAAGGGGTTACCCTTCCGAAACCCATGTCCGCCGCGGCGACCGAGTGGTCCACGGTGACAAGGAACTCCTCGAGAAGCTCGGCCGCAACGACCTCTGCCCGTGCGGCTCCGGCCGCCGGTTTCAAGAACTGCTGCATGAAGTCCGGCGAATTCGACGGCAGCGAGCGCAACCACTACCGACGTTGACAAGCACGAGTAACTGTCTCGCGGTCGCCCCCGCGGACCCGATCCGGCATCCTTCGCGGGTACTGTCGAATCGTGAAGGTCAAAGCCGTGATCGCCATGCTGGAATCGGACGGGTGGGCGCAGGTCCGAGTTACGGGGAGCCACCGTCAGTTTCACCACCCATCCAGGCCCGGGACGGTCACGGTTGCCGGAAAACCCAACGTTGACCTTCCGCCCGGAACTCTGAACAGCGTTCTCAAGCAAGCGGGGCTGAAGAAGTAGGATGAAAGGCGAAGCCATGAGATACCTCGTCGTCGTCGAACAAGGCCCGACATCGTTCGGCGCCTACGTGCCCGATCTACCCGGCTGCGTTGCGGCCGGCGAGACCAAGGAGGAAGCCCTGGAGCTGATCCGTGAGGCAATCGAGCTTCACATCAGCGACCTGAAGAGCGAAGGCCGAGAAGTGCCAACGCCGACCTCCGTGAGCGAAGTGGTAGAGGTCGAAGCCGCGTAGCCGACCCCGCCCGTTCCCGAACCCGATCCCGGACCCGCCCCCGACGCCTTCCGTCATTGCGACGAGGTCGTCGAGAAGCGGCTGAGGAAGCAATCTCCCGGCGCCAGGCACCCTGCACCTCGGCGCGCGCCGGCCCGGCTACGCTATTCGTCGCCCCTCGCGCCGCTCTCGAAGCGCTCGAACCACGAGGACCAGGTAGATCGCCAGAAACCAGACGTTCGTTTGCTGAGCTTGCACCATTGGCATCCAACGCTCCACTGGAATCGCATAGAGCAAGGCCGGCGGGCTGGTTAACGCCACCAGGGTGACCACCGTCGGATAGTTCCAGTTCCTGGCACCGAGCGATCCGCCCACGATGCAGAGCACCAGCGCTAATACGAAGACATAGACGACCGACCCGATGCCCAGCATCTGAAAGCCGCTGGCGGACGGGTGATCCCAGTAACGTCCCATGCCCGCGAGCCAGGTCACCACCAATGCCGGTCCCAGATAGACGCGCCAGGGTACGACTCGCAACTCCTCCGCGCTGAGGCGCAGGAAGAGATAGCGAAGCCACGTCGTGGCCATCGAACTGCCGCCCATGGGCGCGAGTCTAGGACGTTCGACAAAGCGCGCCTCCCGCGCGACCGAACAGGCAAACCATCGCGGCCCACGTATGAAGCTGGAGCGACCCTAAAATAGAGGCAACAGGGACGAGCGGTATTGCGAGACGGCGGCCTGCACCCATGAAACACCTTCTCAGCTTCGGAATCACGGTTCTCCTGGCGGGCACGATCTCCGCGCAGAGCAAGACGAGACCACGGATCGCAATCGACGAGGTGTATTCGGTCGATGCGGTGATCTACCGCCCAGGTGAGCGCAATGTCTACCTCTTCGGCTACGTCATGGACTCGCCGCACGCCGATAGCATGCCGACGATCAACCGTCCGCGGATCCTCCGGATCGGCGTCGCCACCAAGAAGGTCGAGGAACTGACAGGCGTCGCATTCGGCGTCGACAGCCATACCCGTTCCAACCACTCGGCCGTCCTCGGCTCCGGCCCTGTTTGGTTTGTCGACCCGGCGTACCAACGCTTTATGAGCGTCGATGGAAGCCGGGAGGAGAACGTCAGGAATCTGGCGTCACGGCTTGTCGGACTCGTGAAACCTGAAGTCTTCTTCGATCCAAGGCTGATGCCTATGTACCGCTACCTCATCTCCATCGATCCGACTTCAACACGGATGTGGGTGACGCCGACCGACGACAACGGCGTCCAGAGGGCAGCCTATGATTTTCAGAACGAAATCTCCTGGAGTTATCTTCAGGCGCAGATCGTCATCCGTGAGCGCGGGAAACAAGTCAGTAAACCCGTGGGCGATTACGCCTCCGCGATAGTGCCCGATGAAGTTGACGGAACCGCATGGATCTATCTGTCGCACGAAACCGGAGCTTTGATCCACCTCGATCGCCGGGGCAGTGTTCTCAAGACGATTCCTATCGGAAAGCGGGCTGGCGACGCCACGTCGGTCGCTATCGATACCTTGAGGCGCGCGGTGTGGCATGTGGACATCGGGCGGCGACAGCTGCTCAAGACCTCGCTGGAGGATGGCACGCGTCAGCTGGCGCTCGATGAGAAGAGGTTTTCGGCCCCTGGGTGCCTCAGCCCATTCGCGCCGGATTTCCGGCTCGCCGTGGCGACCGACACCGGCCATCTGTGGCTCTACTGTCAGACGGGTATCCATCAGATCGATCCGAGCGGAACTCTGGTCACCTCTATACCCCTGGATCCTTTGCTGCGCACACGATGATCCCTCCAGCTGGGAGGCTGTCGTTCGGCCTGATCGGCCGGGCCCTCTAGCTCTTCCAGCCTTCCGGCACCCTCCTCACCATGGCGGCAGGGGAGTAAGTCCATGGGCGGGAAGAAAGGACCCCAAACGGCCTCATCCCGTACGAACATGGCGCTATGGAAGAATCTCTCTCTGTGAAGACCATTCGGGACACGCCGGGCGCTTCGACTGGATTGCGAACGGACTCCGACTCAGCGACCGGCCCTGTGGTGAAGCAGGCAGGGCAGTCGGGTCCGGGATCGAAGATTGCTTCGTCGCGCTCGTCTGAAGAGCTTCCTCGCAATGACGGCGGGGGGGCGGGATCGTGGGCTGAGCCGGACCCTTCGACCACACCAACGGACTCTCGCTCAGGGGCCGGCAGTTCGGGCTCGGGTTCGGGGTCGGGATCGGCGGTCGCTTCGAGCGGGTCGCGGACGGACTCCGGCTCAGCGACGGGTTCTTCGGCGCTGGCGCCCACCGGCGGAACCGGGGGGCTGATCGGGATCCTCAAAGGGCTGGAGATTGAGAAATCTCTCGCTACCGACCCCGTGGTCGTGGCGCTTCGGTACTACCCTGCCACCTCCGGTAGCTTCGCTCCCCTTCCTCCCGATATTTCGCCCAAGCTTGTCGAGTATCTCCACGGGCGGGGGCTGGATCAGCTCTATACGCACCAGCGGGCGGCTTATGACTTGACCAAGGCCGGGAAGAGTTTTGTGGTCACGACGCCCACCGCCTCGGGCAAGACGCTTTGCTACAACCTGCCCATCCTCGACGCCATCATCAAGGACACCGACACGCGGGCGCTGTACCTCTTCCCCACCAAGGCCCTGGCCCAGGATCAGCTCGCCGAGCTTTACGCGACCATCGAGACCCTCGGCGAGGACATCGCCACCTTCACCTACGACGGCGACACGCCGCAGGATGCGCGGAAGGCCATCCGGTCGAAGGCGCACATCGTGGTGACGAACCCCGACATGCTGCACAAGGGGATCCTGCCCCATCACACCAAGTGGGTGAAGCTGTTCGAGAACCTGAAGTACGTGGTGATCGACGAGCTGCACATGAACCGCGGGGTCTACGGGTCGCACGTGGGCAACGTGTTGCGGCGGCTGCAGCGTCTTTGCCGGTTCTATGGCAGCGATCCGCAGTTTCTTTGTTCTTCGGCGACCATCAAGAATCCGGCCGAGCTTGCGACCCAACTTACCGGGAAGCCCGTGGAGTGGATTCAGGAGAGCGGGGCGCCTCGCGGCGACCGGTACTTCGCGATCTACAACCCTCCGGTGGTGAATCGGCAGCTGGGGATCCGGAAGTCGACCCTTGGTTCGGCGCGCGACATCTCGGCGAAGTTTCTCGAGAAGGGGCTTCAGACCATCGTCTTCGCGCCCTCGCGTCTGGCCACCGAGGTGCTGGTCACCTATCTCAAGGACATGTTCGAGAACAAACCTGGCTCCGAGGGCATCATCCGCGGGTATCGCGGGGGGTACCTGCCGCTGAAGCGTCGCGAGATCGAGCGGGGGCTGCGCGACGGCTCGGTGCTTGGCGTGGTTTCGACGAACGCTCTGGAACTGGGCATCGACATCGGCGCTCTCGATGTTTCGGTGATGCTTTCGTATCCGGGGACGGTCGCGTCCACCTGGCAGCAGGCGGGCCGGTCGGGCCGGCGCGGGTCGACCTCGGCCGCGGTGCTGGTGTTGAACTCGACACCGCTCAATCAGTTCATCGGGCGGAATCCCGAGTATTTCTTCGGCGCCTCGGCCGAGGAAGGGCGGATCAATCCCGACAACCTGCACATCCTGATTTCGCACATCAAGTGCGCGGCGTTCGAGCTGCCCATCGAGTCGGATGAGACGTTCGGGTCGGAGAATCTGGTGGAGATCCTTGGGTTTCTTGAAACCCAGGGCTTCGTTCACAAGGCGGGCGACTCGTGGCACTGGACGCACGAGAGCTACCCTGCCGACACCGTCTCGCTGCGCAGCGTGTCATCCGACAACTTCGTGATTCAGGACATCACGCGCGAGCCGAAGATCGTGGCCGAGGTCGACTTCGACTCCGCGCCCATGATGGTCCACGAAAAGGCCGTCTACATGCTCGAGGGCAAGACGTACCTCGTGCACAAGTACGACCACAAAGAGCGGCGCGCGCACATCCGCGAGGCGGATGTCGACTACTACACCGATGCGATCACGTACACCAAGGTCCGGATTCTGGATTCGTTCCTCGAGGAGCCGCGCGGGCAGGTGAAGCGGTCGCATGGCGAGGTGCACGTCTCGCAGCAGGTCGTGGGGTTCAAGAAGATCAAGTTCTACACGAATGAGAACGTGGGGTCGGGTGAGCTTCAGATGCCTCAGAAGGAGATGCACACCACCTCCTACTGGCTCACCATTCCTCGCGAGGTGATCGCATCGCTTCCCTTCACCGGGGAGGAGAAGCGGGATGGGGTGATTGCTTTGTCGCATACCCTCGGGCAGCTGGCGTCGCTCTTCTTGATGTGCGATCGGCGGGACCTTGGGGTGGCCGTCGGGGATAACGGGCAGGGTGAGGCGAAGGTGGAGCGCGGGATGGGGTTGGTGCCGGTTTGGCCGGATCGGAGGAAACAGTTCGGTAGGGCGAGCGGGGGGGTTGCTTCGTCGGATCCTTCCGGCGGCCTCCTCGCAATGACGAGCCCTGAAGGGGCTGGTCCTGGGGCGGGTGCCTTTGAGCCTTACGAGCCGAACATCTTCGTGTATGACAACTATCCCGGGGGGATCGGGTTGTCCGAGCCTTTGTTCCGATTGCATGATCGGTTGATCGCGGAGAGTCTCACGCTGATCGAGAACTGCCCGTGCTTCGATGGGTGTCCTTCGTGTGTCGGGCCGGCGGGAGAGGTGGGGTCGAAGGGCAAGGAAGTGGCGCTGCACCTGCTGCGCCTCGCACTGTCCGCATGACCTCACGTCATTGCGAGGAGGCCGTCGAGAAGAACCCGACGAAGCAACCCCGTCCAACAACTACCGGGTCTCGATAATGGCGCGTTCTCTTCAAGATCGACTGCGCGAGGTGCAAGAGCGCGGACGCGTCGAGATCGAATCGGGATCGTCGTTGGAGGACGGGGTTGCTTCGGCCGAAGCCTCCCGCAGCGGCCTCGCAATGACGAGCCCCGAATCACCACTATCGCTGAAGGCTCGACTGCAGGCGCTCATCGATCAGCAGGTTCGGAGTCGGAAGAACGGCGCAAGCGAAGCCGAGCGGCCTGTGTACTTCGAGCTTGACAGTGCCGATCCCGGAATTGCCCCTCAGCCCCTGCGTCCCATCGACGTGTACGACCTCCAGGGGCCGCCCGAGGATCTCGCGAAACTCATCGGCGGCGAGATCGTGTCCTCGATCCACGGCGAGTTCCTGATGCGCGACGCCACTTATCGGCTCGACGCGCGTGTGGGCCGCACGTCGCTCGAGAAGCTCGTGAACGCCCTGCCCGACGCCGCGCGCATCCTCACCGCGTCGGTCGACCTCGACGAGTTCGATCCCCGCAAGGCCGCGTTCATCGACACCGAAACCACCGGCCTCTCCGGCGGCGCCGGCACCGCGGCTTTCCTGGTCGCGGTGGGCTTCATCGAGGGCGACGCCTTTGTCGTTCGCCAATACTTCATGCGCGACTTCCACGAAGAGCGCGCTCTGATCCGCGCGGTGGAACGCGACCTCGAACGGTTCGACACGATCGTCTCGTTCAACGGCAAACAGTTCGACGTTCCCCTGCTCGAAAGCCGCTTCCGACTCCAGCGGCGCGTCTTCCGCCAGACCTCGCGCCATCTCGACATGCTCCATCCCGGTCGTCGGCTCTGGAAAGCGCGGCTCGAATCGTGCTCGCTCCAGTCGCTCGAACGCGGGGTGATGGGCTTCCACCGCGAAGACGACATCCCCGGCGCGTTCATCCCCGAGCGCTACTTCGAGTACTTGCGCCGCAAGGACGGCCGGCTCATGGTCCAGGTGCTCGAGCACAACCTCCAGGACATCGTCTCTCTCGCCGCACTCACCGGCGAGGCGCTGGCCATGGTGTCCGAGCCGGGGGCCCTGCCCGAGGATGCGTTCGACGTGCTCTCCCTTGGCAAGGTCCTCGAACGCGCGGAGATGGACGAGCGCTCCGAGGAGGTCTATCGAGTCATCGCGGAGACCGGCGCCGGCCGGGCGCGCGTCGACGCCACGGTGCGCCTCGCCTATCGCGCGAAGGCCCGGAAGCAGCACGACGAGGCTGAGCGTCTTTGGCGGATCGCCGTCAGCCTGGCGAGTGCCGTCGCTCATCGTGAGCTGGCGATGCTGCTCGAGCACACGCGGAAGGACAGGGTCGAGGCGCTGCGCATCGTGGACGACGGGCTGGATCTGGTCGTGGGACGTTCCGACTTCGCGACGCTCGAGGATGATCTGTTGAAGCGGCGGGCTCGATTGTCGCGGGTTAAAGGGAGAAAATAGTTGGGGGACGGGGTTGCTTCGTCGGGCACCCTTCGTCGGCCTCCTCGCAATGACGGCGGGCGGCGTTTGACGTCCGCCGTCACTTGAAGCGCGGTCAGCGGTCGTGCTTCTTCAATAGCTCTCGCAGCTTTTCGATGTCGAGAGCCGGGACCGTGCGGCCGTTGGCGGTCATCGTCTCGGCCTTGAGGAGCGAATTGAGCACGGCCTCTTCCGTGGCCTCGAGCGCGGCTTCGAAAAGTGGCGACAAGGCTTCGGTCGGGAGAGTCGGACGGGGTGTGATCGCGGTCGAGCCGTGAGTCACCCGCAGTTCGGGAGCGGTCGAGAAGGCGATCGCGAAGTCGCCGCTCCCATTCGAGTACGACGACCCGGTGCGAGCCAACCCAAAGATCGCCCGAGCCGCAAGGCGGTTCAGGTCCTTCGCCGAAAGCGGAGCGTCAGTGGCCACAACGATCATGCAAGACCCATCCGCACTCTCCATCGCCCCACTACCAAGGCCATTTGACCTCTCGTCATTGCGAGGAGCCAATCTAGAGGCGTTGCGACGAAGCAACCCCGCCCCCCCACTATCACTCGTTTGCCCGGCACCCCGCGCCAACTCCTTCCCCACCGGCACACCGTCAATCGACAGCACACCACCAAAGTTCGACTGAACGAGAACCCCCACCACATAACCCCGGCCACCCACCGGAGCCACTCGCGATGAAGTCCCAATCCCGCCCTTGAATCCGAAGGCGATGGTTCCCGTCCCCGCTCCGACCCCGCCTTCGGCAACCGCTCCCTCGCGAGCATCGCGCAAGGCCGCCAGAACGTGCTCCTTCCGCACGGGCTGCGAACGAATGTCGTTAAGCCCGCCATCGTTGGTTTCGCCGACGAGAGCATTCACCGAGCGAACGGTCTCATTCCCGGGCTGAGCCAGCGTCCATCCGACCACCGCGTCCATGACCGTTCCAACCGCGAGTGTGTTCGACAAGACGATCGGCGTTTCGATCGTGCCGAGTTCCTCGACCTGCGTCGACCCCGCGAGCTTGCCGAAAGCGTTCCCGACGAAGACTGCGCCCGGGACTTTCTGTTGAAAGAGGTTGCCGACGTGGGGAAGGATCGCGGTGACTCCGGTGCGGACACGGTCGCCTTCGATCAGGGTCACCTGGCCGACGCGGACGCCAGCGACATCGGTGATCGCGTTGAGGGGGCCCGGCGCGAGGACGCCGGGGGTGATGCCGAGGTCGCGGGCGCGGGGGCGTTCGGCGGCGTGGGCGGTAATCGAAAAATAGTTGGGAACACGGGGTTGCTTCGGCCCGCTGCGAAACGGATCGGGGCCTCGCAATGACGAGAGGCAAAACAACATCATCGCTAAAGCGCTGATGGCGCGGAGGGCGCGTGGGTTAGCCGATGACCACGCCACGGCATTCTCCGAAACCAATGCGAACGAATCCCTCGCGCTGGCACGAGGCGGTGAAGATCACCTCGTCGCCGTCTTCGAGAAACGCGCGGCTTTCGCCTCCGGGCAGTTCAATCCGTTCCTTGCCGCGCATGGTGAGTTCGAGCAGGCAACCGCGCGAACCCTTGTCCTTCCCGCTCACCGTGCCCGTGCCGAGCAGATCGCCGGGGTTCAGGTTGCAGCCGCCGCTGGTGTGATGCGCGATCATCTGCGCGGGGGTCCAATAGAGCGACGCTACGTTCGAACGCGACAATCGAACAGGGGCGTGGCCGTGCGAACGCATCGCGCGCGTGGACAGCGACACCTCGAGTGAAACATCGAAGGCGCCCAGCGCCTGGTCCTGGGCGCTGCGAAGGTGCGGCAGGGGCTGCGGGTCGCCCTCGGGACGGTGGAACGCGGGAGCCCGGAACGGCGCGAGGGCTTCCGCGGTCACCACCCACGGGCTGATCGACGTGGCGAAGTTCTTCGACAGGAACGGACCGAGCGGCTGGTACTCCCACTTCTGGATGTCGCGGGCCGACCAGTCATTCAGCAGACACAGCCCGAAGATCCTCGACCCCGCCTCGGTGATCGGCACGGGCGTGCCGAGTTCGTTGGCCCCCGCGATGAACACGCCCATTTCCAGTTCGTAGTCGAGGAGTTTGGTGGGCTCGAAATGCGGAGTCTGCCCCGCGGCGGTGGGGTCGATCTGGCCACTGGGGCGTTTCACCGCCGTGCCGCTGACCACGATCGACGAGGACCGCCCGTGATAGCCGATGGGCACCCACTTGTAGTTGGGCAGGAGCGGATTGTCCGGCCGCATCATCGAACCGACGTTGTTCGCGTGATCGATCGACGCGTAGAAATCCGTGTAGTCCGTGATCCGCGCGGGCAGGACCATCCTCACGTCGCGCTGGGCAAGGACCACGTCCGCCGCATACGGCTTCGCGGTCACCTGGGCGCCCTCGGCGCGAAGGAGATGAGAGATTCGATGGCGAAGAGCGCGCCGCTCGACATCGGGGCACGCCATCAGGCCGTTGAGGGTGTCGTCGCCGCACGCGGCCAGCACCCGCGTGGGCATGCCGGTGAGCAGACTGCGATCGAGGCAGGCGCGAAGATCGAGGACCGAATCCCCGATCGCGACGCCGATCCGATTAGCGCCGCTGCCGCTGGTTCGGAAAACGCCCAGGGGCAGATTCTGGATGGGGAAATCGGTCCCCGCCTGATTGGCGCCTTCAACCCACGACTTCAGGCCGGGGGCGTGCGTCTCGTCGATCGGTGTTGTCTTCATGATGGCCGCGTGAGTCTACGCGCGCGGCCACCGAAGCGATGGACGCTCAGCGCCAGTTGTAGACCGCGCGGAACGACTCGTCTTTGGTCGTCTTGGTGATGACCTCGAGCGACCACGACGCCTTGGCGCCCCACGTGCCGGACTTCTCGAGGATGACCGAATCCGACTGGGGGGCGAGGTCGCCCCGAGGCGTGGTTCCCGCACCCGGCGTTTTCGCGCCATCCGCGGTTTCGTTCACGGTCACATTCTCGAGGCGGAAGGGCTTGGTTCCGATGTTGAGGATCGAGCAGCGAACGGTGTACTGCACTCCGGGCTCAACCGATGTGGGTGTGGTGGTGCAGCGGATCTGAGCCGAGAAGTCGGTCTTCACCACGCCGCCGCCGCCCAGGTCGAAGCCGCTCGGCCCCTTGGCGGTCTTGCCGCCGATGACGGTGGTGGCGCCGGTGTTGAACCGCTTGCCGAGCAGGGCGACGCGTGCGTCCACCTCGGCCTTGCGCGCCGTGGCCTCGCTGTTCCCCGGTTCGGCCCGCAGAGCTTCACCAAGGAGTTGCTGCGCTCTTGGAAGATCGCGCGCGTTGACCGCGGCGCGCGCTTCCTCGAGCAGGCGCGGCACCGGCGAGACGGGCGCGGACGGAGCGGCGACCGTGGGCGCCGGAGGAGGCGTCGCCGCGGCGGTGCGGGGCGTCGGTGTGGGCGTCGTGCGTGGCGTGGGCGTGGTGCGAGGCGACGGTGTGGCAGCCACGCGGGGCGTCGGGCCCGCGGGTGTGGCCGCTGGCGGAGGCTCGGGCGTGGGCTCAACCGTGGGTTCAACCGTGGCTTCAACGGTTGGCTCACCCACCGGCTCGGCCGGCGTCGGCTCGGGGGTGGCCACGGCGACCGCGGTGGGCTGGGGCGTGGGAGGCGGCGGGGCAGGGGCCGGAGTCTGCCGCATGAACATGACGCCGCCGATCAGCAGAGCCACCGCGATCAGGCCGACGACGATGATCGGCGTGCTCGACGTCCCGCGGCTGGGGGGCGGCGGTGGTGGCGTGCGCAGAACGGCATCCTGCTGCACGGTGCGGATGGCGCTCTTGGAAGATGGAGGCGCGGGACGCTTGAGAGGCGTGGTCGGGGTCGCGGGGCGGCTTGCCGGCGTCGCACGCGGAGCGGGGGGTGGAGGAGGTGGCGGGGGCGCGGGAGCTTCGGCCGGCTGCGGCTCTGCGGCGGGCTTGGCCTCCCAGGCACTCGCATACTCAGGGGCTGGAGCGGGTTCGGGAACCGCCGCGGGAGCGAGCCACGGCGCCGGCGGCACGGTCGGCGGCGCGCTGGGGGGCGGGAAACCCGTAACCGTCGCGGGCTCGGGAGCAGGAGCAGGCTCGAAGGTCGCGCCCGGATCAAACTCCGCCTGGGGCTCGGGCGCCACGTCCATCATCTCCTGCATGTCCGGCGGCGGTTCGACGAGGACAGGCTCGGCGGCGGCAGCAACCGTGGGCTCGGGCTCAGGCAGAGGCTCGGAGAACTCGGCCACGGGTTCGGGTGCGGGAGCGGCCTCAACGAGCGCGGGGGGCGGTTCGGGAACGGGCTCCGCCTCAGAGTACGTTGCGACCGGCTCGGGCTCAGAGGAAGCCGCCGTGGGTTCGGGAGTGGTCTCCGAGAACTCGGTGAGGGGCTCGGGAGCCACTTCGGTCAGTTCAGACACGGCTTCGGGCGCGGGTTCGGCGAACTCCGCCGCCGGCTCAGCCGGTGTCTCCTCGAGGAGAACCTCCTCGGGAGCCGCCGCTTGAACAGGCGCCTCCTCGGAGACGACCTCCATCACTTCTTCGGCGGCGGCCGGAGCAGCAACCACCTCCACGGCCGGCGCTTCAGAAGCCGCTTCGCCGTCGCCCAGCGTGAACTGGCACATGATCGAGTCCGGGCCCGCCGGCTCGCCGATCCAGACGAAGTCGCCGGAACGAAGGAGCGCGTCCCCCATCACGACGTCGTCGTTGACGCCGACCACGCCGTCAACCCGGTAGATCATGGCCCCCGTGATATCGACCGTGATCCGCGCATGATGCGGCTCCACGCCGGGAAGGTCGAGACGCACCGTGCAGTCGGCGGCGCTCCCGATCGATGCTTCCCCGCCGTAGAACTCCAGACGTTGCCCTGCGAGGGGGCCACCCAGGGGTTGAAGTATTGAGGGCTGCGCCATGGGCGGACGATACCGCAAACCAGCCATCTCGTGGCGGATAAGGAGGCTCCCCCCGGCCCGGATGGTAGCGATAACCTAAGGGTTCACCATGCCGACCCGAGCCTCCCTGAATGAAGCGATCCAACCGCTCGCTCCCACACCCGCCGACGCCCGGTTCGAACTCGTCGCCGATTTCACCCCTCAGGGCGACCAGCCCAACGCGATCGCGCAATTGACCGCCGGGCTCATGAACGGCGAGAAGGACCAGGTGCTGCTCGGCGTCACCGGCAGCGGCAAGACCTTCACCATCGCCTCGGTGCTCGCAAACGTGAACCGGCCCGCCCTCGTGCTCGCCCACAACAAGACCCTCGCCGCTCAGCTCTACCAGGAGTTCAAGAGCTTCTTCCCGAACAACGCGGTGGAGTACTTCGTCTCGTACTACGACTATTACCAGCCCGAGGCCTACGTCCCGCAGTCGGACACCTACATCG
>CAYNHK010000135.1:0-13034 GCA_964396875.1 uncultured Acidobacteriota bacterium
CGCCCCCCCGCCCCCCCGGCTCAGCGAGAACCGAGGTCGAGTCGAAGGCCCGCGCGAACGAGTCGTGGCGCGCCGATGGTGATGACACCCGATCGTCCGACTTCATAGCGCCGGTCGAAGACGTTCTCCGCGGCCGCGAAAACCTCCAGCGACTTCGTGACGCGCCTCGAAGCGAAGACGTCCAGCAGCACGTAGCCGCCAAGGGCAAGCTGGTTCAAGTCGTCGTCGAACTGCTCGCCGCTGATCCGACCCTGCAGAGACACCGTGGTCGCATCCTTCGAATAACGCGCCTGGAAGGTCGCCTGATGTCTCGCCACCTGCGGCAAGCGCAGTCCCTCGAGCGCCCGGTTCGCGGAGAAATCCAGAACCGTCGAGTCGACGAGGAGGTATCCAAGGTTCATCGAGACCGCGCGCGTGATCCGCAGCTCGCCCTCGACTTCGACTCCGCGTGAGCGCGTCCGGCCCAGGTTGAGTCGTTCGCGGGTGATGAGTTCGGGCGTCTGCTGAAGCGTCACATTCGCGATGGGCCCATCGAGTTCGCTCCAGAAGGCGGAGCCGCTGATGAGGAGCCGGCCTTTCCATCCCGAAACGCGCGCGCCCGCCTCGCCGCCGGCAAGGCGTTCGGCCACCAGCCGCGCGTTCGCCTGGGTCACGACACTTCCGACCCGGAAGGAGCGATACAACTCGTTGAGAGTAGGCGCTCGAAACGCCTGATACGCGGAGGCGGTCAGGGTGAGTCGGTGATCCATGCGGTAGAGCAGGCCCAGGCGTGGACTGAACGCGGTTTCGGCTCGCTCCGGGAATACACGGGCCGCGGTGACGTTGGTCGCGAGGGGCGTGGTGTCGCTGTGCCCGTCGAGGTTTCGCCAGCGATCGGCCCGGGCCCCGAGGGTGACGATCAGTCGCTTGCCCGCGATGATCGTGTCCTGAGCGAACAACGCGATCGTCCGCTCACGCCCGCCGGCGGTGATCGCGGTCGTATCCCGACCGCCGCTCACCACCACTTCATCGCTGTGGCCGGAGACGTCGCGGAACTCGGCGCCCGCGACCAGGTTGTGATGCCGTCCCGCGTACTTCGACCACTGAAGAGACGCGCCGAACTGCCGCGCGGGTGTGGTCTGACGCCGGGTAAGCGATTCGCTGTTCCGGCCTGCTGCGACCGCCGAGAATGTCTGGTTGTAGGTCTGGGAGCCGATGTGGGAGCGAAGAGCGAAGCGGCCCGCTCCGGGAGCCTCGAACTCAGCGCCCGCCGAAAGATGCCTCAGCGAGGTGTCGTTGGTCTGCAGGGGCGTGCCGTTTTCGCGCGATTCGTTGAAGAGCGAACCACGAATGAAGAGTCGCCTCTCCGCACGGGCCGTTTCGGCGAAGCGCAGGTCAAGGGTCTTGTATGTGACCCCCGCCTTTGTGTCGACACTCCCTCGCTGGCTCTCGTCGACGATGACGTGCCCATCCGAGTGGAACAGCTCGCCCGCGACCTGCGCGGTCACAGGGCCGAGCCTCCGGCCAACGAATACCGAGCCCACAGCGGAATCCTGCCCACCGTAAGACACATCCGCGGCCAGGACATTCGCCGTACTCTCGCGCGGAATGAGGTTGATGACACCCCCGAGGGCATCCGTCCCGTAAAGACTCGACGCTCCGCCACGGACCGTCTCAACACGGTCGATGGACAACCGCGGCGTTCGGCTCCAGTAGACCCAGCCTCCGAAGGGGTCGTTCAGGGGAATGCCGTCGCTCAGAACCGCGGCGCGGCTGGCCCCGCTTGGCCCCACCCCGCGCAGCGAGACCCCTTGCGCGGTCGGGTTGGCGGTGCGGCTGCCCGAACGACGAAAGAGAGAGAAGCCCGGGATCTGACGCAGGGCGTCGTCAAGGGTCCACGCCGCGGCGCTGCGAAGATCCTCACGCGACACGACGGAGACGCTCGCCACGGTGTCGCTCACTCGTGTGGGCCGCCGCTCGGCGGTCACGGTGATCTCCTCCACGAGCGAAAGTGGGGTCGCCGGATCTTTGGCGACCGCTTTGGGCGCGCTCGCTGGAGCCTGTTCCCCGCGCGGGGCGGCCGAGCACAAGAACGCGCCGAGAAGAAGAGAGATCACTTCGCGCCGTGCTCATGTTTCTTCGTCTTCCGCGTCAATTCCTCGGGAGTGAGCGGGCGGGTCTTGAAATCGAACCGGAGCATCTCGGCCGGTTGAGAGGCCGCATTCTCGAGTGCCAGTCGCTCATTGGCGCCCACCCATTCGGTATGGCCAAGCGCGATCTTGAGCGGAGACCTCGCCCCCTCGCCGCGCAGGGAGATGAGGTCGAGGTCAGCGAGAGCCACGAGCAGGGCGGGCTCTCCCGAGTTCGTGGTGATGGTCAAAGGCTTGCCGGCCACGGCAATCAGGCGCGTGATCCTTACCTGCTCGTTGTCAAAGTGAACCTTCTCGACATTCTGCCCTTCCGGGTTTGGTTCGCGGAAGAATCGGCCCTTGAGACTCATCTCGTTCTTCGGCTCGGTCTTGAACTCCACTCTGAGGAAATCGCTCGGCAACGGTGACGTATTCACGACCTCGTGCAGCTCCTGAATCCCGAAGTAGATCCGGAAACTCCCGGCCTTCGTGGCCGCTCGGGTGACCGCGCCGTACTCCTTGTCGAGATGGTTGAAAACCACAGGCCCTCCGTCATTGAGATACACGTAGGCAGCGGCCGTGGGATTGTGGTCGTGGGCGGGGATTCGCTCGTGGGGGGCGTAACGGACCCGGACTACCTTCACCCAGTCGTTCTCGGACTGCAGCTTGTAGGCCTGGGGCGCCACCACGAGTGCGTCCTCGGCCAGGGCGATGGCGGGGGTCGCCAACAGATTGAACATCATCACGAACCGGGTCATCTTCATCACAAATCTCTCATCCTTTCGGGGAACTGTCGCGGCCGTCGCCGGCCCTTCAGACTTACAGACGGGAGACATCGTCAAAGGACGCAGGAATAGGTAAGTTTGACTCCCATGCTCACGCAGACCGCGACACCCGCCTCGAGCGAACTCCTCCTCGGGGAACTCAGGGGCGATCTGCGGAAGTTCATCGCGCGGCGGGTCCAGAACCACGCCGACGTGGATGACGTTCTCCAGGAGGTCCTGATCAAGATCCACCGCTCGGCCGATCGGCTGAACCACGAGAACAACCTCTTCGCCTGGGTGTATGCGATCGCCCGGAACGCGATCATCGACCATTACCGCAAGCAGCGGCCGACGGAAGGCCTCGAGGGCGAGATGACGAGCCTGGCCGAACTCCAAGACCAACCGCCTGAAGCGGACGCCCTTGGCGAAATCGCGGACTGCCTGCGCCCTTTCCTCGGGCATCTTCCCGAGAAGTACCGCGACGCCATCGTGCTCACCGACCTCGACGGCATGACCCAGGGCGATCTCGCGCGGAAGCTCGGCCTCTCGGTCTCCGGCGCCAAGTCGCGGGTTCAGCGAGCCCGGGAACACCTCAAGGGGATGCTCCTCGAGTGCTGCCACCTGGAGTTCAACGCCAAAGGACGCGTGGTGGGCTACGAGTGCAAGGATCCGCGGAAGTGTTCGTGACCGGCCCGGTCTGACTCCCGCCCTGACTCCCCGACGAGGCGCACCGACCTCGCTATCATCCCGCTCATGCCCGCGCCACGAAAGAAAGTCGTCCGCCGCAAGAAGGCCGCTGCCGGATCTGTCGGCCTCTCTCCCGCCGAAACCGCGCTGACCAGGGGCGCGGACCTTGACGTTCTGGCCGCGCAGGTTGCCGAGGATGGGGGAGCTGTCCTGGGACGCTATTCCGACCCGTTCGGCGGAACTCCGCTCTTGTTCGTCGCCCTCCCGACCGACCGGGTCGAGCCCACGCCTTATCAGCGCGACCCGTCGGACACCCACGTGAAGCGGCTGATGGGCGTGATCGAAACCATCGGCCGGTTCCTCGACCCGATCGTCGCCGTACACGAAGGCGGGCAGTACCTCACACCCAACGGAAACCATCGTCTTCAAGCACTGAAGAAGCTGGGGGTGAAGACAGTAACCGCGCTCCTGGTGCCCGATGCGAAGGTCGCGTTCAAGATCCTGGCTCTCAACACGGAAAAAGCTCACAACCTGAAGGAGAAGTCCCTCGAGACCATCCGCATGGCGCGGGCGCTTTCGAAGATGCGCAGGGAGGAGACGCTCGAGTCGGAGTTCGCCTTCGAGTTCGAGCAGCCCGCGTTCCTGACCCTCGGGAGCTGTTACGAGGAGCGGCCGCGTTTTTCGGGCGGCGCGTACCAGTCGATCCTCCGGCGTGTGGATGCGTTTCTCGAAGAGCCCATGTCGAGCGCGATCAAGGAACGCGACCGGCGCGGCAGAAAGATCCTCAAACTCGACGACGCCGTGATCGCGGCGGTTGAGAAGCTGAAGGCGAAGGGACTCACGAGCCCCTACCTCAAGGCCTTCGTCGTGTCACGGGTCAACTACACGCGCTTTTCCAAGGCGACGAGCTTCGACTTCGACGAGGCCCTCGACAAGATCATCGCGAGTGCGGCGAAGTTCAATGTCGAACGGGTGAACCAGGAAGATGTGGCCAGGTCGGGCGGCGGTCCAGCGGACGAGGAGTAGGACGAGCGGACGACCATCACGGGTGTGAGGGTCCGCCCGTGGCCGGGGCGACAACTCCATCCTCGACGCGCGCGATCCTCTCACCCCGGTCCCGCTTTCCCAGATGCTTGAAGACTCGAAGAGAGATGGCCTGGGCGCCCCGGCTCTCGAACCGGCCCTTGGACGTCTCCCAGCCAATCCGCCGGTAGAGCCCGGCCATGTCCGAGGCGCCCTTCACTTCGGGCGCCGCCGCCACCTCGAGGGCGTGATGGAGTTCGTGTGCGAGGGCCGCGATGCGTTCGGGCTGCGGCAATCGCATCTGGTCGAGCCGGATCAGGAGATAGCGGCTGGACGTGTCGCCGGAAAGGAACACCATCGAGGACTTCGGCCCGGTGAACACCCCGGGCATGGAGTCCATGAGATAGACCACCAGATCGGTCCGCTCGATCTGCTCGAGAAGGTCCTCCACGATCGCGGACTGGTCGACGGCGTCCTTGAGAAGTGTTATTGCCCCGGCGCTTAGTGGCCGCGTGCGCGACCAGGCTGACCAGGGTGACGCCGTGGGCACGGGCTCGGGTGGAGCCGCGACGGCGCTGAGGGGGGAGAGCATGAGACAAACCGCGATGAACGTGTTTCGCATGACCCTGGTCCTCCTTGGATGGGTTATGCGAGTAGACGCGTCCTGATCTTCGAAGGTTTCGTCCGGACCGCGTCTGGAGCGGTCGCGCGACGCCTCAAGGCGTTCCACGGCTTCACGATCTTGGACGGCGCGACGACGACGATCGACACGCGCGACCAGGCGGGTGGCGCAACCATGCCCTTTTTGTCGCGACCCGCCTTCTACTTGATGAATGCGCGGTGGGGGCGAAGAATTTTTTCAAGACGAGTCCGCCAACCACATCAAACGGAATGAACCGTGTGCGAATTCGGGAAAGCGAAGCATGAAAGAGCAAGAAACAGATAGTCGGGTTTTCTCGCAATGCGTATCTTCCGCATCTCCTCGAGCCCGCTGGTGGTCTCGAGGGTCGATGGAGATTCCCGACTTGAAGCAAGACATTCGTTCGACCCTGGTCCTTCTCGCCGCAGCCGCTCTCCTCGTTGGCCGCAGTCCTGCCGCGGGGGCTCAAGGCGGTCCGCAGGAAGAGCGCCCCCGGCTCATCGTTCCGAAGATCGAACGGGCCCCACGACTCGACGACTTCGAGGGAATGAAGCCGCGCGGCGTCGCTTCCGAGATGTCCAGGGCCGGGGGTCTGATCAATCGCCTGCCTCGGGACGGCACGCCCATGAGCGAGCGCACCGAGGTGTACTTCGGCTACGACGAGAAGCATCTTCATGCGGTCTTCGTGTGCTTCGATTCCGACCCCTCTGGAATTCGCGCGCACCTGAATGGCCGTGACCGCGTGCCCGAGTCGGAGGACAGCGTCGCCCTGCAGATCGACACGTTCAAGGACCGGAAACACGCCTACGGATTCCAGACCAACGCACTCGGAGTTCAGCAGGATGGCCTCTGGACGGAAGGAAAGGGCTGGGATCTCTCGTTCGACACGGTGTGGCGGACCGAATCGAAACGGACGGACGAGGGCTACATCGTCCTGGTGAGTGTCCCGTTCAAGAGCATGCGATTCCCCCGCGAGAGCCTGCAGAGCTGGGGCTTTCTCGTCTACCGGGGCATCGCACGCAAGAACGAAGAGGGCTTCTGGCCGCACTACTCCACGCGGGTCGCCGGGCGGATGAACCAGGCCGCGGTGATGGACGGTCTCCATGATGTCTCGCCGGGGCGCAACGCGCAGATCGTCCCCTACCTGAGCGCGCGTTCCTATCGCGCCCTCGAGGTCGATCCGCGACAAGGCGGGCGTTTCGTCACCGAGCCAGCCGAAGGCGAGGTCGGCGCGGACGCGAAGCTGGTGGTGAAGGACAGCCTGAGCGTGGATCTCACTATCAACCCCGACTTCAGCCAGGTCGAGTCCGACGAGCCGCAGGTCACGGTGAACAAACGGTTCGAGACCTTCTTCCCGGAGAAGCGCCCCTTCTTCCTCGAAAACGCCAGCTACTTCGACACCCCGATTCAGCTTCTCTTCTCCCGGCGGATCGCCAATCCGGATGTCGGAGGCCGGCTGACTGGGAGGCTGGGAAAGGTCGCCATAGGGGCCCTCATCGTCCGTGATGAACCGATCTCGACCGTCGCCGCGAATGTGCTGGTGTTGCGGCTGAACCGCGACTTCGGAAGAGAGTCGAGCGTTGGAATGTTCCTCAGCAACCGCGACGTCGGGGACGATTCAAACCGCGTGGCCGGCTTCGACGCCCGGTTGAAGTTCGGCGCGAACTGGTTCGCCACGCTGCAGGCGGTAGCGAGCGCGACGCGCGAGAAGGGAAAACCCGATCTCGACGGACCGGCGTATCGGGCCACGGTCTCCCGAGCAGGCCGGAGGCTCGCGTACAACGCCGACTTCAACGATCGCAGCCCCGAGTTCCGCACGGCGCTTGGTTTCGTGGAGCGAACCAATCTGCGCTCCCTCGACCAGACGATCTCGTACAAGTGGATGCCCGCTTCGTCGCGCCTGCTGTCGTTCGGACCCGAACTCGTGGCCAGCGAAGTTCGTGATCACGCAAACGATCCTCTCGACCGCACGCTCACGCCGAAGTTCTCGTTCGAATGGCCGGGGCTCACGAAGTTGTCGCTCTTCTACCAGGACGCCCGGGTGCGCCTGCGTCCGGAGGAAGTCAACTCGGTGGATCGGCGCCTCGCCTTCGACCACGACCGCGCGGGCCTCGAGTTCTCCACGAGCTTCACACGCTCGCTGACCATCACGATGAAGGCATCGACGGGAGACGGAATCAATCTTGCGCCGGCCCATCGAGACTTGCCCGGTTCCGCTGATCTCCATGAACTGAGCGCCGCCGTCGATGTCCGCCCATCCACGCGTCTTTCCCTCGCGGCCAGCTACCTGCTGACTCAATTGAAGGATCGCTCGGGGGCCTCCATCTTCACCGATCACATCATTCGCGGCCGCGCGAACTTCCAGTTCAGCCGAGCTCTTTCCGCGCGCGCAATCGTCCAGTTCGACGACCTCGAGGCCGCCGAGGCGCGAACCTCACTGCAGGGACGCCGCAACCTGAATGTCGATCTTCTCTTCACGTGGCTCAAGACGCCCGGAACCGCGCTCTATGTCGGCTACAACAACAATCTTCAGAACCTGGATCCTAGCCTCACGTCAGGCCCGCACGGCCTGCTCCGCACCACTCGCGGCCTTCTAAGCGATGGACGGCAGTTCTTCATCAAGGCGTCCGTCCTCCTCCGCAAGTAAGAAAGGGAACAAACCATGACCCGGCGCGACCTCATCGATCTCCTCCTGCTCGGCGCCATCTGGGGCGCTTCATTTCTCTTCATGCGGGTTGCGGCGCCCGAGTTCGGCCCGGTGCCCCTGATCGCCGTGCGGGTCGCGGTGGCCGCGGCCTTTCTGTCTGCTGTCCTGAGCCACCGCAACGGATTCTCCGAGATGAGAGGCCGGCTCGTGCCGCTCGGTGTGGTGGGCGCCCTCAATTCGGCGATTCCTTTCTCGCTCTTCGCCTTCGCAACACTCTCACTGAACGCGGGTTTCGCCTCCGTGCTCAACGCGACGGCGCCCCTCTTCGGCGCGCTCGTCGCATACGTCTGGTTCCGGGAGTCGCTGTCGCCCGCGCGCGTCTTCGGCCTCGCCCTGGGCTTCGTCGGTGTTCTGATTCTGGTTTCCGGCCGGCTCTCGCTGGGTGGAGACCTCCGGGCCATCCTCGCGTGCCTGCTGGCGGCACTTTGTTACGGCATCGCCGCGCACTACACGAAGGCGAGGCTCATGGGCGCATCCGCGCTCGCCATCGCGACGGGCAGCCAGATCGGCGCGGCCGTGGTGCTCGCGGCGCCGGCAGTGTACTTCTGGCCGACCCGGACGCCGAGTGTTTCCGGGTGGCTTTTCGCTCTCGTGCTCGGTGTCGTGTGCACCGGGCTCGCCTACGTTCTCTATTTCCGCCTGATCGCGAGGGCGGGCGCCGCGAGAGCGATCGCGGTAACCTATCTCATTCCCGTCTTCGGCATGGGTTGGGGATGGATGTTCCTGGGTGAGCGCGTCACTGCGAGCATGGTCCTCGGCTGCGCGGTGATCCTCCTCGGCATCGCCATGGCGACCGGCGTCCTCGACCCTCGAACGGTTCGACCGAGGACCGCGGCCCGACCTTCACGAGCCTGAGGCCGCGCGCCACGGAACCAACCGGAGTCGAAATACGTCCTCGGGGACAAGGGATCCCTTGTTCAACGCAGACTGGATTAGAACCGACCTGAAGCAGGCATTTCGGGCCTTGAAGCGCCGGCCCGGGAGCAGCGCTCTCGTGATCGTGACGCTGGCGGTGGGTCTTGGCGTCAACACCGTGGCCTTCAGCGCGGTCAACGCGCTCGTGTTCCGGGCCCCTGACCGGCCTGGCGGCGACCGAGCCGGATGGCTCTTCGCCGGTCCTCGAAGCCGCCCGCTTCAGAACGTTCCCCTGCCTCTTTTCGAAGCGATCGAGCGGAATGCGCGGACCCTCGAAGCCGTGGCCGCCGAGGGCCGGATGCCTCTCGCCATGGGCGCCGGCGCGGAAACACGGCAGGTATGGGCGCTCCTCGTGTCGTCTCGATACTTTGATGTGATCGCTCCGGACATCGCGCTGGGTCGTGCGCTCTTGACGGCCGACGCCAGCGTGGACGATGTCGCGGTGGTGGTGAGCGAACGCTTCTGGCGGGCTCGCCTCGACGCGAACCCGTCCCTGGCGATGCTGAGCGTGACCCTCGGTGGAAGGCAGGCCCGCGTGGTCGGCGTGATGCGCGATGGTTTCCAGGGACCGGGCGGGCTCTTCGAACCCGATCTCTGGGTTCCCCTCGCGGCACGGCGCGCGGTCGGGCTGCCGGTGGAGTACGACACCGCCTCGAATCCGTGGCTCACCATGGTTGCCAGACCCCGCGAGGGAATCACCGCCGCGGCAGTTGCCTTCGATGTGCTGCCGATCGTGAAGGAGTTTCGCGGAACAGAACCTGCGAACGCCCAGGTTCAGTTCGAACGCCTGATCGACGGTCATCCGGAAGCCCGATCCCTGCGCCCCGCGGCGGCCCTCGCCCTCGGCGCGGTTTCGGTCGTGCTGCTGATCGCGTGCTTCAATGTCGCCGGACTCCTTCTCGCGCGCTCTTCCGACCGGCAGGGCGAAATGGGCGTCCGCGCCGCGATGGGAGCGAGCCGAGGGCGGCTCATTCGCCAACTCCTCACTGAAGGCGTGGTCCTCGCCACAATCGCGGGCGTCTTCGCGCTGCTGCTCGCGAATTGGAGCGCATCCTTGCTCTCCACGTTCAGTCTGCCCGCGCCGATTCCGCAGCGACTTCACTTCTCCATGGACTGGCGGCTGGTGGCGTTCGCCATCGCGGCCTCGCTGGTGGCTGCGCTCGTTCCCGCCATCGCACCGGTGTCTCAACTCTGGAAAGCCGACGTCGCGCGCCTTGTTCGGGGTAGCGCTTCGGGGTCGGTGGGCGGCAGGCCGCAGGCTCGTGCGCGGCGCGCCTTCCTGCTGGTTCAGGTGACGGGCTCCACTGTGTTCCTGATTGCCGCGGTGTTGTTTGGCCGGACCTTCCTGAACGCTCGGGCCGCGGATACCGGATTCAACACGGACAACACCGCGATCATGATCGTCGACGCGCGGCACTACGGGTACGACGCCGCCCGCTCCCGAGACCTGATCGAGAGTCTGACCCGGCGCCTGGAGTTGCGTCCCGACGTCGCGGCCGCGGGTTTCGCGGATCGCGCTCCGTTCTACGTCGGCTTCGCGAACAGCATGCGCGTGAAGCGGGACGGGCACACCTGCGAGGCTTCGAACTGCCCGGTTGCGGAAGTGTTCGCGGTTGATCCGGGGTATTTCGCCACGATGAGCATTCCCGTACGACTGGGACGTCTTTTCGAACCGCGAGACGCCGCGGACCGTGACGCGGTTGTGGTCACGGCCTCCACGGCCGCGGCTTTGTGGCCCGGAACTCATCCGATCGGTCAGCGCTTCCGGGATGACACGGGGATCGAAAGGATCGTGGTCGGCGTCGTCGCGGACATGTCCCTCCGCACCCTCACGGCCGCGCCGCCCAAACCGACAGTCTTCAGGGCCATCTCCGAGGCGGACTTCGCGAGGGCCGTCACACTCGTCGCTCGCGGTCGCGGCCCGGCCACGGACCTTCTCGCCCCGATGCGGCAGAGCCTGCATGACCTCGCCCCCGGCGTGCCTCCACACACGATCGAAACCATGGAGCAACGTATGGCGCTTCCACTGTGGCCGGTCCGAACCCTCGCCGGCTTCTTCGGCTTGTGCGGTCTGCTCGCGGTGGGACTGGCAAGCGTCGGCCTCTTCGGCGTCACTCATCACGTGGTGAGTCAGCGGACCCGCGAGTTCGGCGTGCGCCTGGCTCTCGGCGCATCTCGAGTCGATCTTCGCCGTCTTGTCCTGGCCGAGGCCCTGCGGCTCGTCGGGCCGGGAATCGTCCTCGGCGGTGTCGCGGGTTTCGCCGTGAGCCTGGTGATCGGATCGCGAATGGTCGGCGTCGAGCCGCCCGGGCCCGCGATCCTCCTCGGGACCCTCGGGCTTCAGGTCATGGTTGTCATCGCCGCCAGTTTTCTGCCCGCCCGGAAGGCCTCCCGCGTGGATCCCCTGGTCGCCCTGCGCGCCGAATAGACGCGCTCCCCGAGGGGCCGGGCTCAGAACCCGACTCGCAGCTGGATCGAGGGGTAAACGCGCTTCGCGTCCTTGAAGCGATTGCCCTCACGTGGATCGAAGGCGGGGACGATGACATCGGCCGCGATGATGAAGCGCATCCGGTGCAACCGAAGGAGTTCCATGCCGGCCTCGATATGAGCCCCCGTACCCTCCTTGTCATCCACCCACACCATGCCGGCCCCTCCTCCAATGAAGGGCGAGGACGGCCCGTCGGAAAACAGATACGCGCCGCCCACGCCGAAGAACCCGGCGCCTGAGCCCGACTCGCCCCACTTCCCCGTGCCCTGAAGGGTGAGGTCCACGCGCCAGTTGGCGGTTTCGCGGGTATAGGCGGAGTAGAAACCGCCCGGGAAGGCGGGGGCGCCGATGGTCCAGTGACGTTCGCTGGGCAGCTTCTTCGGTTCGGTCGTTTCCACGTCGACTACCGTTCGCATGCGCGCGGTCGAAGCCACGCTCTTCCTCGAGACCATTGCATCGACCAGGCGAGAGATGACGACATCGGCCTCTTCGATCCCCGTGGCGGCGAGGGTCACCACGTGCACGGCCGAACCGTCGGTTGCGGTCTCTTCGAGGGACATCGGGATCTTGTTGCCGAGCCGTCCCGCCCGCAGGACGAAGCTGCGATCCGTGACGCCGCGCTCGCGAAGGGCCGCTTCAGTGAGCTGCTGAAGCGTGCGGATAACCTCGGCCTCGAAAGCAGCCGAGGCTTCGACCCGGACGACCTCCTGCGCCGACACGATCGTCGACGCCGAGCAGATGAGTGCGGTGATCGCCGCAGCCTGAATGAATGTCCTCATGTCCTTACCCTCTTCCTCCGCTAACCCGGGGCGGGCGACATGCCCGTCCGTGTTCGCAGGAGAGAGGATGAGGTCACCCGGAGCCTCGGCCCCGGGTCTGTTGTGACAGTTCAGGCGGCGTCACCCCGCGGCTCGCTATACGTGCTGATCGACGAGAACCGGGTTTCCGTCCGGGTCCACCAGCACAAAACTCGCAGGACCTTTGGTGCTTTCGTCGGCCTGGGTCTGAAGTTCGAGCCCTTGAGCCTTGAGGCGGCGCTGGTGTTCCCGAACGTCAGTGAACCCCTCCACGGTTTGACAGGTTTCATCCCAGCCGGGATTGAAAGTGAGGATGTTGCGCTCGAACATGCCCTGGAAGAGGCCGATCGTGACCGTTCCGTTGCGGAGGATGAGCCAGTGTTTGGAGTCGCCGCCCACCCCCGCGAAGCCGAGCTTCTCGTAGAAGGCGCGCGAAGCGCCAAGGTCCTTGACAGCGAGACTGACGGAGAAGGCGCCGAGCGATGTGGGTTGTTTGGTCATGGTTCGGGCAGCCTACAATCCGGGTCCGAGGGCCGGCTTGCCAAATCTTGCGAATCTCGACTACGTGAGCCGCATCAATCGCGCCGTGGACTACGTCACCCGGAATCTCTCCGAGCCTTTGCCGCTCGAGGAAGTGGCGAAAGCCGCCAGCTTCTCGCCCTATCACTTCCATCGGATCTTCCACGGCCTGATGGGCGAGACGCTCGCCACCTTCGTCAAACGGATCCGCCTCGAGCGCGCCGTGTACCTGATCTCCCATCGCGAAGGCGCGAGCCTGACGGAGATTGCTCTTGCGTGCGGCTTTTCGTCGAGCTCCGACTTCTCACGCTCGTTCCGGGCGCAGTACGGCGTGCCTCCGAGTGTCTTCGACGCCGAGGCCTTCCGGCGTCCGCGGCGGGAGGAGA
>CAYNHK010000136.1:0-12994 GCA_964396875.1 uncultured Acidobacteriota bacterium
TCTACGGGAACGATCGTCCGCTCTTCTTGAAGGATTCGACGTTCGCGGTCCAGGCCGGTGATGTCCTCAAGGACGTGCGGTCGATGGCGATAACACCCGACGGAACCACCTGGATCGCCTCGAACAAGACGAAGTCGGCGGTCTCCTTCGATCCGGCGATGAAACTGGGCACGTCGCTCGCGGCCGAAGACCCCCAGACCCTCTCGATCTCTCCCCAGGGCGAGGTTGTGTTCGCGGGAAAACTCGCGGTCAGGATCGGCGCTTCGGGGGTCATGGCCTTTTCGGTGCCGTCGGATAAACCCGGCATCCTGGAGCCGATCGACCGCATCGGCGCCGCGACCGTGATGGTCTCGGGCGACACTCTGGTGTCCGACCTCAAGCGCAAACGCGTGCTCCGGTTCCGGGGCGACACGTTCGCCTCGGTTTTTCCCGATCGGTCCGAACGGGAGGTCGTGAAAATGCTGACCACACCCCGGGGCGAGGCGGTGATGCTTCGCAAGGACGACAAGTCGATCGAGGTGTACGACGATTCCGGGCGGCTCGTCTCGAAACTCGGTCCGCGCGGACCCGGCTTCGAGTGGAAGAAGCCGGTCGACGTGACCATCGACGCCTTCTCGAACCTGTACGTCGCGGATGAGGACCAGGGCATCTTCCTGTTCTCGTCCAAGGGTGAACTGATGGCCACGTTCGGCGCCTCCGACGTGAAGAAGAGCCGGGCGATCGCCATCGACCTCACCGGGGCGGCGCTGGTTTACGACGACCGCACCGAGACCGTCGTGAGGTTCAAGTGAGTCGAAGGCTCCGCTACCTCGGCCTGGCCCTGGGAATCGCCCTCGGCCTCGTCGCCGCTCCCACGCAGGCGCAGTCCGACGCCGACCTCGCCGCACTGCGCGCCACCCTCGACCAGGGTGTCTCCGAGTTCGAGGGCCCCCAGCAGGGCCAGTCGCTCGTCCGTTTCGATGAAATCATCACGCGGCTCGAAGCGGAACGGCGTCAGGGCTCGCTGTCCGAGGCCGGCACCACCCTCCTCGTGACCGCCTATGAGTACCGGGCGCGGGTTCAGTTCAATCTGGGAAACACCGACCGCGCGGGCGACAGTTTTCGCAACCTCATCACCCTGCGGCCGTCGCACAATCTCGACCAGGCCACGATCTCTCCCAAGGTGATCGACTACTACAAGAGCGTCAAAGCACAGATGGTCGGCTACCTGACCGTGCAGTCGGCGCCCCAGGGCGCGAGCGTCTCCTTGAACGGCAAGGTTCTCTCGATCACCGACTTCTTCCCCCTCGAGGTGGTCGCGGGCGACTACAGCCTCGACATCGCGCGGAGCGGTTACCGCCAGGAGACGCGGCCCGTCACCGTGATCGCGGGCGAGACACTCAGCCTTCAGTTCGACCTCGTCCGCACCTCCGCCACCGGCTACGTGATCACCGAACCGACGGATGTCGAAATCCTCATCGACGGTGTCCGCCGGGGATCGACGAGCGGTGTCCTCGACCCCGCCCTCGCCGCCATCGCCGCCGCGCGCGGCCTCGATCCGGCGAAGTCATCCAACCGGCTGGAAATTCCGGACCTCCCCTCGGGCACACACACGATCGAGTTCCGGAGGCCCTGCTACGAGACGCTCAAGCTCGGCCTCGAAGTCCCGGAACCGCAGGACTACGACATCCCGCCGATCAAGCTTGAACCCTCGGTGGGAACGATTGCCCTCACGTCCGATCCCCCGGGCGGCCAGATCTTCATCGACGGAGAGTCGCAGGGCGTCGCCCCCAAGACGCTGCGCTCGGTTTGCGCGGGCGTGCGGCGGGTCGAGGTGCGTCATGCCGCCGGACGTTTCGTGCAGGACGTCGACCTCAAGTCCCGGGCGACCGTGGAACTGGCGGCCCAGATCCGGCCGACGCTTGCGTACCTCGGGGTCGTCGCCGATGGCCCCTCGGGCGAGCGAAGCCTGGCCTCGATGGACGCCCGCCTCGCCCGCGTCGCCTCTTCGACGATTCGCGCGATGAACTTCGTCAAAGCAGACCGCGCCGCGGTCGACAAGGCTCTTGCCGCCGAACGGCTGAAGCTCATGGACCTCCTGCCTCCGGGCAAACCCGACCCTGCGCTCGTGCGGCGGGTGTTCGAGAAACTGGCGGCGGCTCTCGAAGTCCAGGGTTTCCTGGTGGCGCGGATTCCCGAGGAGCAACTCCTGCGTTCGGCGGCCGTGCATGTCTTCGCGGCGGGCAGCGTCACACCAGACACCGCCTCCGTGGTCATCGAAGACGATGCCTCCCACGCGCGCTTCTTCACCTCTTTCGAGAAGAAGGCGGCGCTTACCGCACCCTGGTCGGGGCTGGTCACCGTCGACACGCTCCTGCACGAGGGTCCGGTGGTTCTTCGGGTGGCCCCGGGATCGCCCGCGGACAAGGCCGCGTTCGCGAAGGGACACATCATCACTTCCGCGGGCGGACGCGCCATCACGAAGACCGAGGAACTCCTCGCCGCGATCGCCGCATCGGGCCCGACGAAGCGGATCTCGATCACCGCCAATGCCGCGGGCGGACCCATGACCGTCGACCTGCCGCTCGTCGATGCGCCGCGGGAGATCTCGATCATCGAGAGCGGGATTCTCGCGAACAAGATCTGCATGGATCTGCGCCAGACCATCGAGGGGTATCCGGGTTCTGAAAGCGCGGCCTTCGCCCGTCTCAATCTCGGTTTGATCTTCCTCGCCCTCCACGACTACACCGGCGCCCATGACGCTTTCGTCAAAGCGAAGAACGAGCTTCCCTCGGCGCCCGGCCTTTCACGGGGCACCGCCGCGTTTTACGCGGGCGTGGCCCTCGAGCATCTCGGGTATTCGAAGGAAGCGGCCGACGAATATACGCAGGCCTCTCAGGACCCGGGAGCCACGATCCTCTCGCCCGACGGCCCGCGGGTTCAGGACATCGCGAAGCGACGGCTCGCCGCCCTTTCCGGCGCCCGCTGAAGCAAGGATCGCCTCGCAAAACTCCCGAAAGGCAACAGGCTCATGGCGCGGCTCATCTGGAAGCGGACGGACTCCCCCGAAGGCGACACCGTTTTCGAACTCGGAGAAGCCGCCCTCGTCGTGGGCCGCGACCCTTCGTGCGGGATTTTCATCAACGCCCCTCTCTTGTCGCGCCAGCACGCACGGATCGAGCACCGCGACGCGGGGCACGTGATCGTCGATCTGGACTCCACGAACTTCACCAAAGTGAACGGCGAGAGGGTCATGGGAGAGAGGCTGCTGCGCGCCGGGGACGAGGTGCGCTTCTCCCGCGTGGTGTGCCTGTACGAGGCCTGAGCCTCGGGGCCCATCGCGCCAAGCCCTTGCGACACGGTAGAATCCCGGTTTCGCTCTAGCGCGACACTTTTGGAGACAGGCAGATTCGATGATTGAACGGAACAAGGAAATCAAGCGGCGGCGGAAGCGTCGCGAAGAAGTGCTCAAGGCTCGCAAGATGGCGGCCATCGCCGCTTCGGCGAAAAAAGCCAAGAAGTAGTCTCCCCTGCGGGCTCCGTTCCGCCCGGATTGAGGAAGACGAGAAGCCCTGACTTCCGAAGAACCCACGTCCGCGGGAAGAGAGGCGCCTTCAAGCCGCCTCCCCGCGTTTCTCGCCGCCTTCGAGGTGAGGAACTTCCGCCTGATCTGGATCGGGGCGTTTCTTTCGAGCATCGGCACGTGGATCCAGGACGTCGCCTTGTCCTGGGTCATCCACACCGAGTTCAAGAACCCCGCGTACCTCGGCTGGAGGCAGTTCGCGAGCGAGTTACCGCTCGTGACCTTCATGCTCATCGGCGGCGTGCTGGCGGATCGCTTCAACAAGAAGTCGATCCTGATGGCGTCGCAGCTCGTTCAGATGACCCTGGCCCTGGTCCTGGCCGGGCTCTACTTCACCGGCCACCTCACGATCTGGGCGGTCGTGATCGTGGGTTTCATCACCGGCCTTGCCCAGTCGCAGTCGGCGCCCACCTACCAGGCGTTCCTCACGAGCGTCGTCCCCCGCGAGGTGATCCCCCGCGCGGTGGCCATGAACTCCCTGCAGTTCAACCTCTCCCGCTCGATCGGTCCGCCCATCGCGGCGGCGCTCCTCGTCGCCCTCGGCGCGGCCTGGTGTTTCGTGATCAACGCGTTTTCCTTCGGGGCCATCATGATCGCTCTGCTGATGATCCGGATGCCGGCGATCGTGGCCGGCACGAAGCCGGCGCAAGGCGTCGCGAGCAGTCTGCGCGAGGGCCTGTCCTACGTACGAAAGTCTCCGGACATCGCCATGATCGTGGGGCTCGCCGGAGCGCTGTCCTTCTTCGTGTTCCCGCTCACCACATTCCTCCCCGTGGTCGCGGATGAGGTCCTTGGAACCGGTGCGGGGGGGTACTCGATGCTGCTCTCGGCCATCGGGCTCGGCGCAATCGTTGGAGCCATCGGAACCGCGCACCGGGGCCGGTTCGAGGGACGGGGCCGTTTCGTCCTGCTCTGCTTCGTGATCGGACCGCTGCTCGCCGCGGGCGCCGTCCTTTGCGGCAATCAGTGGCTCGCCACCACTCTGCTTTTCGGCTATGGAATCGTGCAGGTGTCCGGCAGTTCCACCCTCAACGGTCTGGTGCAGGAACTCGCTCCCGAAGAGATGCGCGGCCGCATCGTCTCGCTGTTCGGACTGACCTTCCGCGGCGGAGCGCCGCTCGGCGCGCTCTTGCTCGGCTACTCAGTGACCTGGTTCGGACCCGCGGTGGCGCTCTCCGTGAGCCTCATCGGCATGTCGGTCCTGTGCGCCGCGCTCCTGTACCTCTCCCCGCGCTTCCGCGCGCTTTGAGGCCCGAGGGCGGCAAAGCCTCATCGCGGTCTACTTCTTATCGATCGTCCCGCCCAGGTCCTTCTTCGCCTCTTCGTCCTGCATCACGATGGTCTGCAGGGTCCTCGCCTTGAGGCTCGCCAGAACCATGCGGATGTCGTCTTTGTCGAACTCGAGGACGATCGCCTGCTCGACCTTGTCCTTGTCCTGGTAGGTGATGGTCACGAAGTGCTTCTTCGCCTTGGAGAACAAGGCGATGGGGCTCAGGAGAATCGCGCTCCGCCAGCGGCGGGCGACGTTCTGACCGTATTCGAGCTGAGACACGCGGTCCCAGGGGATCTCGAGCATCGCCGATTCCTTGGGTATGAAGGTGAGGCGCTTCTCGTTGCTGAGGTCGATCGGCCCCTCGGCCTTCTCCTTGATGGTGTTGAGGGTGCCCCCGATGTACTTGGCCTGGCCTTTCTTCACCGCGAACGCGGGAAGGGCCAGGGCGAAGAGGAGGGTGAAGGCCAGCAGAGGGGAGAAGAAGGGGCGTTTCATGGAGGCGGCTACTTTAAGACGGGACGGGCCGCGAGGTCCAAGTGGGAGGCCTAGAATCCCCCGCCTATGGACGATTCCTGGATCGAATACGCCGAGGAGTTCACGTCGCCCGAGGGAGAGGTGCTTCAAAGCCTCGCTCGCGAGTGCTACGGCAACTACTCGAATCACTCGATGTTGTCGGGTTTCTTCCAGGGCCGGGTGCTTTCGATGGTCTCGAAGATGATCCAGCCGAAGGTGGTGCTGGAGATCGGCACCTACCTCGGCTATTCCGCGCTTTGTTTCGCCGAAGGCCTGGCCGAGGGCGGCAAGGTCATCACACTCGATATCGACGAGGCCACGAACCGGGTCGCGAAGTCCTTCGTCGCGAAATCGCCTTATGCCGAACGGATCGAATTTCACCTCGGCAAGGCGGCGGAGATCATCCCGGCGCTTCCGGGGACCTTCGACCTCGTCTTCATCGACGCCGACAAGCCCAACTACACGAACTACTACCGGCTCGTGTTCGATCGTGTCCGCCCGGGCGGATTCATCATTGCGGACAATGTCTTGTGGAGCGGCAAGGTGCTCCAGAAGGACAAGGATCACGATGAGCACACCAAGGCGCTTCACGCCTTCAACTGGATGGTGAAGGCCGATTCGCGCGTGAGCAACGTTCTCCTCCCCATCCGCGACGGGCTGATGGTCGTCCGCAAGGAACGCGGATGAAACAGATCCCACATACCCTGCCCGAACCGCTCTTCGCGGTCCCGGGTGCGGCCGCTGATCACCTCTATCGCGAGGGCAGCGCCAAGGCTTCTTTCTGGGAGGCGATCTTCGGATCGAGTCTGCGGGCCAAGAATCGCACCCACATTTCCGCTCTGCCGGATGGGACCCGGATGTTCGAGGTGCCCCTGCTCGGGGTCGAGCACGAGTTGCTGCGCAGCGCCGGAACGTGGATGAGCTCCGCTGAGTTCGGAGGCGAATGCCGCGAGGCCGCCGCGCTCTTGGCGGCGAAGCAGGTGCGAATACGTCTGATCGGCCTTCAGCCGCGTGGAGAGTCTGTGGCCGCATTCACGCTCCGTTTCGAAGCGCTCGAGCCGTCCTCGACCACCGCAGCGGAAGTGCCCGGCGCCTTCCGTTCCTGGTTCGGCGCCGAGGGCGCGCGCATTGCTGCCGAAACGCTGATTCCTTTCGGATTCACGCCACAGAGCAAGTGAGGGGAAGATCGTGCCCAAATCGATGGTCGTCTTGATGTCCACGCTGGTCGCGGCGGCAACGTTCGCCCAGCCGCCGCAAACGTCATCCCCCTGGCAGCCCCTTTCGAGCCCGGTCGCGGTGGAACTGCGCGGCCTTGCCGTGGTCAACGACCGCATCGCCTGGGCGAGTGGGGCCAAAGGCACGGTGATTCGCACAGTGGACGGCGAGACGTGGCAGGTCGTGCCCGTCCCGGGCGCCGAGGCCCTCGACTTCCGGGACATCGAGGCCTGGGATGAGAAGACGGCCATCGCCTTGAGCATCGGCCCGGGTGAGGCGTCGGGCGTCTACAAGACAACCGATGGCGGAGCCACGTGGCGCAAGGTGTTCGCGAACACCGAGCCGACCGGTTTCTGGGATGCGATCGCGTTTTCAGATCGACGGACCGGCGCGGTGTTTGGCGATCCGGTGCGCGGACGGTTTCAGCTTTTCACCACAGCCGACGGGGGCGAATCGTGGTCGAGCGTGGCCGACGCGGGAATGCCGTCAGCCCTTGAGAATGAGGGCGCTTTCGCGGCCAGTGGATCCTGCCTGGTGAGCGGACCCGCGAAGCGTCTGGCCTTCGTAACCGGCGGAGCGGCGGAGGCGCGCGTTTTCGTTTCGACCGACGGCGGGAAGACTTTCCGCGTTTCGACGTCCCCCGTCCCGACCGGCTCCCCATCCAAAGGACTCTTTTCCGCGATGTGGGTCGACGACATGACGCTGCTCACCGTCGGCGGGGACTACCGCGAACGCTCGCTCGCCGGAACGAATGCCGCACTCAGCGTCGACGCCGGCGCCACCTGGACTCCGATCCGCGCATTTCCAACGGGCTTCCTTTCAAGCGTGGTGCGCGGGCCGGGCAAGGAGGCGGGGATCGTTGCGGTTGGTCTCGCCGGAACGGGGATCAGCAGCGACGGCGGGAAGTCGTGGACGGCGGTCGATTCTGCGCCCTACAACACTGCGGGATTCGCGGGAGGCGGCGGCTTCGCCGTCGGACCCAAGGGCGTGATCGCCCGCTGGAAGCGTTAGGCGAGGCTCGCGTAGGCGGCCGCGACCTTCTCCCGGTATCTCGCAACGGAGTACTCGCGTTCGAGCAGCGCGCTGCCGTTCGCGGCACGGCGTGCGCGGTCGGCGGAATTGTCGAGCGCCTTGTCGATGGCGGCGGCGAGGTCGATCGCCGTGGGCTCCGCCAGGAACGCGGTCTCGTCGGACAAAACCTGCGTGTGGGTGTCGAGCCGCGTCGCCACTATCGGTTTCCCGGAAGCGAGATACGTGTAGATCTTGAAGGGCGTGTTGCCTCCGAGCGTACGCGGGGAGACAAGGAGGTCGGCGAGCGCCATCCACCGCGGCAGGGTGGTGGGAGCCTGTTTCCCCACGAAGTGGCAGCGTGAAAGCGACGCCGGGCCCAGCCGCGCCTTCAGGTCATGGATGTCTTGCGCCTCGCCGCCCACGAAAACGAACGCCGCGCGTTCGGAGAGAGCAGCCGCCCGGGCCATGAGTTCGACGCCCTGATAGGGCTCGAAGTTCCCGGTGTAGAGGGCCACCGGCGCATCGCCAAGCCCGAGTTCGGTCCGCAGCCCGGCGGCGGCCGCGCGATCCGCGTCTTCAGGCGGGGCCACGAGGGGCGGATCTTCGAGCCGGTGCACGGAGAGGCCGGGGCGGGCACGACGAGCGGCCTCCTCAAGACGCGCGTTGATCACGATCGCGAGGTCGGCCCGCTGCAGAGCGGAAGAGTGAAGACGCCGCGCCATCGGCCCGAGGGCGCGCGCGAGGAGTGACTTCGACTGTCCCAGCTGTTCACCGAGGTCCGAGTCCATGTCCACGACGAACTTGACGCGGGTGGGCAGGAAGGGGGCGATCAGCATCGCGGACTCTTCGACCGCATGCACGACGTCGTACGCGCCCGATCGGGCGAGGCGACGCGCCAACCACGCGAAGGGCACATCCTGCAGAGCCTTTCCCAGCGAAAAGCCCGGACGGATCCGGCCACTCACGAGTCGCGGAGACCGCAGGTGGCACACGCCGGGCGCGCTCCACGGCTCGCCCTGCGGAAAGGTCAGAAGATCGACCTGATGTCCCAGTTCGCCCAGGGTCCGCGTTAGGGCGGCCACCGCCAGGGGCGTCCCCCGGACTTCAAAGAAAGGCTGCGGCGCGAGGAAGAGGATGCGCATGAATCACGGGAAGCCTAGCGCAGCCCCGATTCCGTATTGAGTTGAGGGTCTCCGTTCTCAATGACTTAAATAGCGCTCAGCATCGATCGCGGCCATGCAGCCGGTGCCCGCGGCCGTCACCGCCTGGCGGTACTGATGGTCGGCCACGTCGCCCGCGGCGAAGACGCCGGGAATGCTGGTGGCCGTGCTGCCCGCCTTCGTGATGAGATAGCCGCTCGGATCCGTCTCGAGCTGGCCGGCGAAGACGGCCGTGTTGGGCTCGTGTCCGATGCCCATGAACACGCCGCCGGCTTCGACTTCCTTCGTCTCGCCGGTCTTGAGGTTGCGGACGAGGGCGCCCCGGAGCTTGCCTTCGGCCTTGCCGAGATACTTCTCGATCGCCGAGTCGAGCATCCACTCGATCTTCGGATTCTTCTGGGCCTTCTCCTGCATGATTTTCGAAGCGCGGAGCTTGTCGCGACGGTGCACGATCGTGACCTTCGAAGCGAACTTGGTCAGGAACGTCGCTTCTTCCATCGCGGTGTCGCCGCCGCCGACCACGAGGACGTGCTTGTTCTTGTAGAAGAAGCCGTCGCACGTCGCGCAGGCCGAGACGCCGCCGATCTTCGTGCGGAACTCGACTTCCTCGTCGATCCCCAACCACTTCGCGCGCGCGCCCGTGGCGATGATCAACGCGTCCGTGCTGATGTCGCCCACGCTGGTCTTGAGGACGAACGGGCGCGAGCCCAGAGCGGCCGCACTGACCGATCCGGTCACGAATTGCGTGCCGAAACGCTCGGCCTGCTTCCGCATGCCCTCCATCAGCTCGGGACCGAGGATGCCTTTCGGGAAACCGGGATAGTTGTCGACCTCGGTGGTGAGCATCAGTTGGCCGCCTGCGACATCGGTGGGGTCGTCGTTGCCTCCCCCTTCGATGACGAGAGGCTTGAGCTCGGCGCGGGCCGCATAAATCGCGGCGGTGAGCCCGGCCGGGCCGGATCCGAGTATGACGAGCTTGTGCTGGTTCTGCGCTGACATAAGGGGAGCTTATCCGTCGCTCACGGCTTGCGGTGAAGTCCTGAACTTGACTCGCCCCGCTTGCGAAGAGTGAAATCTCAACGCGCCATGCTTCGCACCGGTTCGATACCTAGAAACCCCGGACTGGTCGTCCGTGCGGAGTCGCCCAAGGACAAGGTCGCCATATCGCGGGTTCACGAGCTGGCCTTCGGTCGGCCGGTGGAGGCGAGGATCGTGGAGGCCCTCCGCGTGTCCCCTCACTTCATTCCCGCCTTGAGCCTGGTCGCGGTGGACGGCGCTACGATCGTCGGACACATTCTGCTGACCCGAATCACGATCAAAGGGGAAGCAGCCGAACATCCAGCTCTTTCGCTCGCACCGATGGCGGTGGTTCCCGGCCAGCAGAGGCGTGGGATCGGCAGCCTCCTCGTGCGCACCGGCCTGCGGCGCGCCGCGGAGCTGGGTCACCGCCTGGTCATCGTCCTCGGCCATGTGGATTACTACCCGCGCTTCGGCTTCGCTCCTGCGAGCGCCCTCGGCATCACGCCGCCCTTTCTGGCGCCCGACGAGGCGTTCATGGCCTGCGTTCTCGTGCCCGGGGGTGCTGCGGGCGTCAGCGGGGTCGTCCAGTTCCCACCCGAGTTCTCGAAGGTCTGAGCGGCCGCATCAGTTCCTCGTCGTCTCCCAGCGAAGGCCGAGGGTCAGCAACCTCTGGATCAGTTCCGGATACTTGATCCCCGCCGCCACCGCGGAGGCCGCGAAGTCTTCATCCGGAGCCAGTTGAGGATTCGGGTTCGCCTCCAGCACGTACGCGCGGCCTTCCGGAGTGAGCCGCAGGTCGACGCGGGCGAAACCGGACATCATCAGAATCCTGAAGGTGCGTTTGCACAGGTCCTGAATCGCGCGCGCCGCCGCCGGTTCGAGTTCCGCCGCGCCGGTGTCGATGCCGTGCTTCTTCCGGTAGGCGAGGCTCCATTTGAGCCGCTCCGTCGCGATCTTCTGGCTCTCCTCCGGCATCCGCGCGAACGACAGCTCCCACACCGGGAGGGCCTGAAGCCTCTGGTTGCCGAGAACGCCGACGTACAGTTCGCGGCCTTCGATGTACTGCTCCACGATGGCGTCGGTTCCGATCGACTCGTGGATGAAGGCCACCCGCTCCTGGAGTTTGGCGTCGGTCTCGACCACGGAGGCCTGCGAGATCCCGATCGACGAATCCATGGTCAGCGACTTCACGAAGAGCGGGAACGCGAGTTGTTTCGGGCGTTTCACCTTGCGTCCGAGGGGGACGATCATGAAACGCGGGACGGGGATGCGATGGTATGTGAGCAGCTTCTTGGCCAGGGATTTGTCGCGACCGAGCAGCAGACCTCGGGAATTGCAGCCGGTGTAGGGAAGCTTCAGCATCTCGAGGTACGCCACCACGTTCGCGTCCCAGGTCGAAACCTCGTCGAAACCCTCGAGGCAGTTGAAGGCGATCTGGGGTTTCTCCTCATCCATCGCGGCGCGGATCACCCCGAGATTGCTGGAGACGGGGAGCGGGATCACGGTGTGGCCGAGCCCGCGCAGCGTCTTGATGATGCCGTACTCCATCTTCCACGGCGCTTCGTGAACTTCCTCGGGGGTCGCCTGGTCGGGGGGGATAAGTCCCTCCTGCACGAGGACGAGCACGCGCAGCGGAGCCTTCACCTTCACAAGGCCATCCGGTGCCGCCCACTGTGGACGTGCTTCATGGTGGCCACGGTCAGGAGGGCGGTGAACTCGAGGCGGGCGCGGGCCCGGGGCAGGGTGGAGCGGAGGGCGAGGTGGCGACAGCGGGCGGCCATGGCCTCGACCACCGTCTCGATCACATACTGGTAGGCGCCGGTCCAGCGGGCGACGGTGCGCCGCGCCTGCTCGCCCATCTCGTGGATCACATCTTCCGCGGGCACACTGCGCACGCCCACGCGGGGTGCGGAACCAAAGAGCCTTTTCAGGCCCGCGTCGTAGGACGAGGGGCGCTCGATCTCGTAGTGCGCTCGCCGCGCGTCGTAATGCTGGCGCAGGGTGGTGCGAAGCGAGCCAATGGGCACTACCGTGCGGCGGGTGCGTACCATTGGCTCCTTCCTCTTCACTTCCCGCATGACCTCGTCGACATACGCGATTTTCCGCAGCGCCGGCCAGCCCTTGTAGGCCTTTTGCCAGTTGCTCAAAGGGTCGAGCCATACCGCGAAGGTCTCGGCGAAGTCTTCATCCGGATGGGCCTGGGCGTACCAGGCATCGAGGTGGACCACGAAACGACGGCTGTGGGGGCGCGGAATGTAGTGGTCCGGATAGGGCACGTTCGTGTCGCCGAAGAGCTGGATCCTTTGCGGGCGGCCGCGGAGCTTGTACGCGTTCTCGATCGCGTGCCCGGTCTCGTGGCGGAGTATCTGCAGACACCACTCGGGCGTGCCGCCTTCGACGTCGAGCATCTGGGAGCGCTCGAGCCGCATCAGCCGGGGATGGGCCAGGTAGAAGGGAATGGCGAAGCCCGGCACGCCGTCGGGGCAGAACCACTCGTCGGAGAGCCAGTAATGCGGACGGAACTTGAGGCCGCTCGCCTCGAGGTTCGAATAGAGCGCTTCCACACGCTCCTCGAGAGCCGTGCCTTCGATGCGCAGTCCAAGGTCGCACATCCGCGTCTCGAGCAGGGCCTCGTCGGGCCACGACGCCCATTCGGGCTGGTCCGACGCGGGACGGCCGGTGACTCGCTTGTCCCGGCCCCTGGAGACTCTCACCGCTTCAGGCTAGCCGCGGTGCGGCGCGGGGTCAAAACGGCGTGGCCTGGACCCGAGGATGGAGTGCGAATGGCTGGCATACTCCGCAGGGTATGAGTCTTCTTCAGACACGAATCGACAGGGCCTCGCCCGACTTCGCCGCCAACCTCGCGCGGATGGATGGGTTGGAGGCGGACCTTTCCAGGGCCCTTTCGGCGGCAAAAGCGGGCGGGGGAGAAAGCGCCCAGAAACGGCAGCGGGAACAGGGCAAGCTGCCGGTGCGGGAACGCATCGATCTGCTTCTCGACGAGGGCTCGCCGTTTCTCGAAACGGGCGCCCTGGCCGCCCATGGTCTTTACGATGGAGGAGCGCCGAGCGCAGGGATCGTGACCGGCATCGGTCGCGTGTCGGGCCGCGAGGTGATGATCGTCGCCAACGACGCCTCGGTCAAAGGCGGCACGTACTTCCCCCTCACCGTGAAGAAGCACCTGCGCGCCCAGGAGATCGCCCAGCAGAACTCTCTCCCCTGCGTCTACCTCGTCGACTC
>CAYNHK010000137.1:0-12876 GCA_964396875.1 uncultured Acidobacteriota bacterium
GTACGCGGCATCGGCGATCTTGTCGCCTGTGGGGTCCATCGAGAGATAAAGCGTCCCCTTGTCGCCGCAAAGGGGGTTGTAGGCGGGCTGGGTGAAGGTGGCGCCCTCGATCACGCGTGCGTTTCTCGGCCTCTTGCCGTGGTCGAGGATGACGTCCTGATACAGATCCCGCAGGTCCGAGGTCACGCGAACATCTCCTGAACCTTGCGAAGGCCGCGCACGAGCACGTCGATGTCCTCGCGGGTGTTGTAGACGCCGAGCGACGCGCGGATGGTCGCGGGGACACCGAAGCGGTCCATGACAGGCTGAGCGCAGTGATGGCCGGTGCGGACCGCCACACCCTCGTAGTCGAGGATGGAACCCGCGTCGTGGGGGTGAACGCCCTCGAGGACGAAGGAAAGCACGGACGCTTTCTGGGCTGCGGTGCCGATGAGCCGGACGCCGGGAAGGGAAGACAAAGCCCCCGTTCCGTACTCCAGAAGGCTGTGCTCGGCGCTCGCCACCGCCTTGAGGCCAAGGCCCGACAGATAATCGACGGCCGCGCCAAAGGCGATGGTGCCCGCGATGTTGGGTGTGCCGGCCTCGAACTTGAAGGGTGTTTCGTTGTAGGTCGTCTTCTCGAACGTGACCGACAGGATCATGTCGCCGCCGCCCTGCCAGGGTGGCATCGCGTCGAGCAGAGACTTCCGGCCCCACAAAGCGCCCACGCCCTTCGGGCCGTACATCTTGTGCGCGGAGAAGCAATAAAAGTCGCAGCCGATGGCCTTCACGTCCACCTGCATATGGGGCACGCCCTGCGCGCCGTCGATCAGGACCACGGCGTTGCCTGCCTGTTCCCGCACCGCGTCGGTCATCGCTTTGACGTCGAGGATCGTGCCCAGCGCGTTGCTCACATGCGCGATCGCCACGACTTTCGTGCGCGCGGACAGCAGCTTCACGAAGGCTTCCATCTCGACTTCGCCCGCGTCGTTGATGGGGGCGACGAGGAGCTTCGCCTCCTTCTCTTCACAAAGCATCTGCCAGGGCACGATGTTCGCGTGATGCTCGAGCGCGGTGATGAGGATCTCGTCGCCCTTCTTCACGTTGACCCGGCCATAGGTCTGGGCCACGAGGTTGATCGCTTCCGTCGTGCCACGCAGGAAGATGACCTCTTTGGCGGAAGGCGCGCCGATGAAGGCCGCGACTTTGCCGCGCGCCGCTTCGTAGGCATCGCTCGCTCGCATCGAGAGGTCGTGCACGCCGCGATGCACGTTCGCGTACATCTCTTCGTAGACGCGCCGCTCCGCGTCGATGACCACACGGGGCTTCTGGGCCGAGGCCGCGGAGTCGAGGTAGACGAGAGGCTTCCCGTGGACCTGTGTTCCCAGGATGGGGAAGTCGGCCCGAACCGCGGCGACGTCCAGCAGGGCGGAGACGATGGCGGGGTGCGACGAGATTTCCGGAGGCGGGGCGGGCGCCCCCTCCGTCCTGATCACGGCCGCGGTGAGGGTTTTCATGCCGCGACTCCCAGCGCTTCGAGGCTCGGCGCGATCTGCGATTCCACCAGTTCACGGGTGTCCGCGCGCTGCAGGCGAGAAAGAATTTCCCCCGCGAAAGCGCGGGTCAGGATGCGGGTCGCCTCGTCGAGGCCGAGACCGCGCGAGCGGAGATAGAACAACTGGGCCTGGTCGATCTGGCCGGTGGCGCTGCCGTGTTTGCACTTCACGTCGTCGGTCAGGATTTCGAGGCCGGGCGTCGAATGAACCTGCGCGCGCTTCGAGAGAAGCATGTTGCGGTTGTTCTGAGTCGCGTCGGCGCCCCGGGCTTCGGCTTCGACCTTGATCTGTCCGTGAAAAACACCGCGAGCATCGTCGGCCGCGAGGCCGCGATAATTCTGGCGGCTCGTGACTCCGGGCGCTTCGTGGGAGAGGATCGTGTGGATGTCGCTGACCTGACTTCCCCGGGCGACGAAGACGCCGGCGAGGTCGGCGGTCGCGTGGTCGCCATTCAAGACGATGTCGAGTTCCGCTCGGGTCCACGAGGGTCCGGTCTGGAGCAGTGTGTCGTTGAGCAACGCGCGGTCGCCGAGCGTCGCGGCAAGGGCGTCGAAGTGGGGCACGCCAAGAGGCGACTCGTGCACGCGGACAAGATCGAGGCGCGAATCCGCGGCCATCGAGATTTCGGTGCGATGGTTCGTGAATCCGAGCGCGTCGGGAGCGCCAATCACCGCGATCATCAGGCGAAGGCTCGAGCCCCGGCCCACATGGACGAGATTGCGCAGATGCTGGGCCACGGGCTGTTCCCGGGACGTGCTCACCACGATCACGCGGAGTTCGACGGGAACGGCGATGCCGTCCTCCACCACGATCGACGCGCCGTCGCGGAAGGCGGCGGTGTTGAGATCGTGCATCGGGCCCGCGGTGGCGTTCTCCCCCGTGAACCAGGGCCGGAGGTCGTCCGGCTTCATGGCGAGGAGGCGCGACATCGGAGCGAGGCGCACCCCCTTCGGCCAGGCTGTCTCGGACGAGGACAGGGTCACGGAGTGAAAGCCGTCGACGAAAACGAGAGTCGCCACGCCGCCGGCCGTGAAGGGCCCCACCACGACCTGTGCCCGGTTCGCCGTGGAGGCGAAGCCCGGGGAAAGCGCTTTCGGCCCGAGTTCGGGCAGCGGAGTGGTGCGCCACGCCTCGAGGCGAGTGGTAGGCAGGCCGGTCACAGCGAATCGATCGATCGCGGCCTTCCGAGTGTTCGTGAGCCAGACAGGCCCCGACCATGTCTTCACCGCGGAAGCGATCTCAGAGAATGGAGCGACGGGAGCACCCATCAGTGCGCCCCTGCGGGCTCCTTCTCGAGCCACTCGTAACCCTTGGATTCGAGTTCGAGCGCCAGCTCCTTGCCGCCGGAAAGCGCGATCTTCCCGTCGATGAGGACGTGCACGAAATCGGGAACGATGTACTCCAGAAGCCGCTGGTAGTGGGTGACCACGATCATCGCCCGATCCTCCGAGCGCAGTTTGTTGACGCCCGCGGCAACGGTGCGAAGGGCGTCGATGTCGAGGCCCGAGTCGGTCTCATCGAGGATCGCGAGCGAGGGCTCGAGGACCGCCATCTGGAAGATCTCGTTTCGCTTCTTCTCACCGCCCGAAAACCCCTCGTTGACGTTGCGCCTCACGAGCGCCTCGTCCATCTCGACCAGCCTGGCCTTCTCCTTCGCGATGGCGAGGAAGTCCATGGCGTCGATGTCGGGTTCGCCGCGGTGTTTGCGAATCGCGTTGAGGGCCGAGCGCAGGAAGTAGAGGTTCGACACGCCGGGCAACTCGACGGGATACTGATAGGCGAGGAAGACGCCCTCGCGAGCGCGAACCTCGGGCGCCATATCGAAGAGCGGCGAACTCTTGTAGAGAACCTCGCCCCCGGTCACGGTGTAGCCGGGCCGACCCGCGAGCACATGCGCGAGCGTGCTCTTGCCCGAGCCGTTGGGCCCCATGATCGCGTGAACCTCGCCGCCGTTGACGTTCAGCGTCAATCCCTTGAGGATCGGTTTGTCGCCGGCGTTGGCGTGGAGATCGGTGATTTGGAGCATTGGTTGAGTGCTTTGCGGTTTAGCCAACGGAGCCCTCGAGACTGAGGCCGAGAAGTTTCTGCGCTTCAACCGCGAACTCCATCGGCAGTTCCTTGATGACTTCCTTGCAGAAGCCGTTGACGATCATCGACACCGCGTCCTCGGTCGAGAGGCCGCGGCTCTGGAAATAGAAAATCTGATCGTCGCTGATCTTCGAAGTGGTCGCTTCGTGCTCCATCTGGGCGGTCGGGTTCTGCACGTCAATGTAGGGGAAGGTGTGGGCGCCGCAGTGAGAGCCGAGGAGCAGGGAGTCGCACTGCGAGTAGTTCCGAGCGCCTTCGGCGTTCTTGCCGATCTTCACCAGACCCCGGTACGTGTTCTGGCCATGTCCGGCGGAGATGCCCTTGGAGACGATGGTCGACCGGGTGTTCTTCCCGATGTGGATCATCTTGGTCCCGGTGTCCGCCTGCTGATAGTTGTTGGCGAGGGCGACCGAGTAGAACTCGCCGATCGAGTTGTCGCCCTGCAGGATGCAGCTCGGGTATTTCCAGGTGATGGCCGAGCCGGTTTCGACCTGGGTCCACGAAATCTTCGAGTTGTTGCCGCGGCACGCGCCGCGCTTGGTCACGAAGTTGTAGATGCCGCCCTTGCCATCTTTATCGCCGGGATACCAGTTCTGGACCGTCGAGTACTTGATCTTCGCGTTCTCGTGGGCCACCAGTTCGACCACCGCGGCGTGGAGCTGGTTTTCGTCGCGCATGGGGGCGGTGCAACCTTCGAGGTAGCTGACTGCGGCATCATCGTCCGCGATGATCAGTGTCCGCTCGAACTGGCCGGTGTTCTTGGCGTTGATCCGGAAGTAGGTCGAAAGCTCCATCGGGCACTTGACGCCCTTGGGGATGTAGCAAAAGGACCCGTCGGAAAAGACCGCCGAATTGAGGGCGGCGTAGAAGTTGTCGGAGTAGGGCACCACGGACCCGAGGTACTTCTTCACGAGTTCGGGATGTTCGCGGACGGCCTCCGAGAAGGATCCGAAGATCAGGCCGACTTCGTGGAGCTTGTCCTTGAACGTGGTGCCGACCGATACCGAGTCGAAGACGGCGTCGACCGCGACACCCGCGAGTGCCGCGCGCTCATGCAGCGGCACGCCGAGCTTCTCGTAGGTCTCGAGGAGCTTGGGGTCGACCTCGGCGAGACTCTTCGGCCCACCGGCCTTCTGCTTCGGCGCCGAGTAATAGACGATGGACTGGAAATCGATCGGCGGGTAGTGCACCCGCGCCCAGGTAGGGACCGGCAGGGTCTGCCAGTGCCGGAACGCCTTCAGTCGGAAATCCAGAAGCCACTCGGGCTCGCCCTTCTTCGCGGAGATGAGGCGCACCACGTCCTCGGAGAGGCCGGCCGGGATCGCGTCTGAGGCAATGTCAGTGACGAAACCCGCCGAGTACTCGGCGCTGGTCAATTCGGCCAGCAGGCGGCTCGACTCGGTGGCGGGGGGGGGAATGGTTTCGGTCATGAGAGGGGCGGGACATGCATTGTAGAAGAATCTGTACTAAAAAGTCCAGTATGCCGAATCCCGGCTTGCGGAAATGACAACCCTCCCTGCGGAACCCTATGTCGGAGCGCGACTTGGGTGAATCTCCGGCGAGGGGGTTCAGCCCGCCAGAAGGTCGCGGGCCAAGCCCACGATGTCCTCGATCCTTCCCTCGAGACCGCCGCCTTGCGCGAACTCGGGCTTCCCGCCACCCTTGCCGCCGAAGCGCCCGACCAGGCTCTTGAGAACGGCCGAGGCGTCGAGGCCGACGCCCGAGGCTCCTGCTATGACGACGAGAGCGGGACTCTTCCCTGAGAACACCGCAACGCACACTCCCGGCGAAGCGGCAGCCGCGGTGGCGATTGCCTTGAGTCCGGTAGCGTCCCACCCCTCGAGCGCGCACGAGACGACGATGCGGCCGTTCTGCGGTGGGCCGGCCAACGCGACAAGCTCGGCCGCCTTGTGCACGGCGAGTTGTTCCTGGAGGTCGCGAACGGTTCGGCCGAGCGTCTTGTTCTCGCCCTGGAGCCGTTCGATCGCGGGCGCGAGCGCGCCGGGCAGCACGGAGAGCACGCGGCTCGTGGCCGAGAGCACATCCCGCCATTCGCGGATGCGGCCGAGGGCGCGCCCGCCGCAGACGAACTCGACGCGCGTCCCGCCCTTGAACTTCTCCCATCCGAGGATCGCGATCAGGCCCACGGCGCCGGTTCGTGCGACGTGCGTCCCGCCGCAGGCGGATCGGTCGAAGCCGGCCATCTCGATAAGGCGGAGCGTACCGGCGCGCGTCGACTCCTTGCGGAGCGCGAGTTCCGCGGCCCCGTCGGCGGGAGCAAAGGAGATGCGGACCTCACCGTCGAGCCAGACCACGCGGTTGGCCTCGTCCTCCGTGGCGGCGATCTCCGCGGGCGAGACCAGGCGGTTGAGGTCGATCGTGCAGGACCCCGCACCGAGATGGAAGCTCTCCGTGCGCGCCTTGCAGACCGCCTCGAACGCGGCGGAGAGGATGTGTTGTCCGGAATGCTGCTGCATGTGATCGAAGCGACGAGTCCAGTCGACCGCTCCCTTTACGCGCGCGCCGAGATCGAGGGGGCGGTCGAGGACGTGGGCGACACCTGCTTCTTCGCGATCGATCACGTCGAGAACCCGCGCATCGCCGAGCGTTCCGAGGTCGTTGGGCTGGCCGCCGCCTGTCGGATAAAAAGCGGTGGCCGCGAGAACCACTTCGAACCGGTCGGCCACGGGAGCGCAGGCCGTAACCACCGACTCGAACTCGGTCAGATGCGAGTCCGTGTAGTAGAGCCGCTCCGTCACTATTTCGCTCCGTCGCGGTGCAGACGTGCGAGGAGCACCGCCATGCGCTTGGTCATCATCGGCAGTGTCGTCAGGTCGGCGGTCTCGTGGACCGTGTGTCCGCCTGTGCCCATCAGACCGACGCCGTCGAGGATCATCCGCGCGTGCCCCGCTACGAACGACACATCGGCAGCGCCCGCCTTGTCGGGGTCGACCGCGACAACCGGCCCGCCGCCCACGTCGATGCTCGCGCGGCTGTAGAACGCCAGCAATCGTTCGTTGCCCGGAGTAGGTGCGAGGGCCGGGTAGCCGTCGTCGAAGATCAGGGTCGCGCTGGTACGGGGAAGCGAGGCGGCCACGATCTCCTGCATCGCCTTCTTCGCGGACTCGAACTGTTCGGGCGAAAGCGCGCGCACATCTCCCGTGACCACGGTGTGTTCGGCGATCACGTTGCTCTTCCCGAAGCCCGTGCCCCGCGATGCCGGTCCGTCGTAGTCGACGGAGGTGCCGCCCACGATGACACCGGGGTTGAAGGTCAGATGAGGCTGGCCCGCGAGCTTTTCGCGAAATGCGTTCAGGATGCGCGCGGCTTCGAACACCGCGCCGTAACCGTTTTCCGAATTGAAGATCTGCGATGAGTGCGCTGGCTTGCCTTTGACGCGCAACTCCCAGTTTGAGGTTCCCCGGCGGCCGATGACCGCGGTGGCGGGGTTGCCATCCCCGTCTTCGAAGCCGATGGCTACCTCAGCCCCCTGCGCTGCTTTGACGAGGGCCGCGCGCGACGCGGAGAGCGGCCGGCCCGCCGCCTCTTCGTCGCCGGTCAGCACCACCACGACGTTCATCGATTTGAGGGCTCCGGATGCGTGTAACGCGCGGAGCGCATGAATCATCACGACATTGCCCCCTTTCATGTCGGTGGTGCCCGGCCCCTTGGCCGAGGTGGCGCTCAGGCGCTCGAACTTCTGAAACGGACTATCCGGCTCGAAGACAGTATCGAGATGGCCGATGAGGAGGATGCGCGGGCCCGTGCCGGGGTGGTCGGCGACCAGATGCCCCGCACGGCCGAAGGAAGCGCCATCGACCCAGTCCGTCTTGAAGCCCAGGGCGTCGAACTCGGGCCGCAACGCGTCGCCAACCGCCCTCACTCCTGCAAGGTTCATGGTGCCGCTGTTGATGTTGACGATGCGCTCGAGGAGGGCGAGGGCACGGGCATTGTCTGTGTCGATGAAGGTGGTGAGCGCGCGCTCCGCGGCAGTGAGACCGGGGAGCTGGGGCTGGACGGCCGCGAGGCCGAGAAGGAGGGCGAGCGTCGCATTCATCGTGGAATGCTACCCGGCGCCCACGGGGTTAGCATTCGGGCATGAACTGCCGAGTGATCGGCCTGGACGCCGACGACACGCTGTGGCACAACGAGACGATCTTCGCCCGGGTCCAGGAACGGTATCGGACACTGCTGGCGCAGTACCACGACGCCGAGGCGGTGGACCGCACTCTGCTCGCGACCGAACGCCGCAACATCGAGCACTACGGGTACGGGGTCAAGGGCTTCACGCTCTCGGCGATTGAGACGGCGATCGAGCTGACGAAAGGCAGGATCAGTGCGAAGGAGATCCAGACCCTGATCGACACCGGACGCGAGATGCTGGCCCACCCCGTGGAACTCCTCGAAGGTGTTGCCGAAACGCTGCCGACCCTCGCGCAGTCCCATCGTCTGCTCGTGATCACCAAGGGCGACCTTGTCGATCAACAGCGCAAGCTCACGAAGTCGGGACTCGCGCGTCATTTCACGGATGTGGAGATCGTTTCGGAGAAGGATCCTGCGACCTACGAGGACATCCTGAGGCGGCAGGGAACGGAGCCCGCCGAATTTCTCATGGTCGGCAACTCGCTCAAGTCCGACGTGTTGCCGGTACTCGAAGTCGGGGCGAACGCGGCGCACGTTCCCTACAAGGTGACGTGGGCCCTCGAACAGTCTGACGAGGTTCCCGATGCGCCCGATCGTTTCTTCAAGCTGACGAGCATCCGCGAACTGCCGGATCTGGTGAAGTAAGGGCTAGTTTCCCGCGCGGAGGACGCGTCCCGGACGAGTTCCCGTCAACCGGTCGTTTTCCAGCGTGACCGCGCCCGACACGACCGTCGCACGGTAACCATGAGCGGGTTGAAGGAAGCGTTTTCCTCCCGCGGGAAGATCGCGGACGAGCCGGGGGGATTCGAGACTCAGGGCCTCGAGGTCGATGACGTTGATGTCGGCCTTGAGGCCGACCGCGAGAGCCCCGCGGTCGCGCAGGCCGGTGAACTCCGCGTTCCTGCGGCTGAGCATGGCGACAACCTTCTCGAGCGGCAAACGCGGGCCGCGAGCCCGGTCGCGTGTCCAGTGGGCAAGCATCGTCGTGGGGAAACTCGCGTCGCACGTCGTGCCGACATGCGCGCCGCCGTCGCCCAAGCCGGCGAGGGCGAGAGGGTGCTCGATCATCTCGCGGAGGTGTTCGAGATCGCCGCCCTGGTAGTTGAAGAGGGGGAAGTAGATGAGCGCCTTGCCTTCATCGGCGGTGAGTGCGTCGAGAATCGCCTCGAGGGGTGAGATTCCCCGAGCTGCAGCCGCGGCGAAGAGCGAGGTTTCAGGGAGTGGCTCGTAGTCCGGCACGGCTCCGAGCGGGAAGAGGCGCCGGCTCAACATGCCGATCTGCGCGAGCAGAAGGTCGGCGAGGGGAGGGATCGGCGAGCCGTCGCCCGCCATGCGTTCGGACTTCTCGGACAGGAGACGCGTCTTGATGTCGGGCTCGGCGAGCTTTCGTGCTCGCTCTGCGAGCGGCAGGCGAGCGAGCGCCTTGTACGTTGGGAAGCCCATGAACGGATGGAACGTCGCATCGAGGCCGAGGAGCAGGCCGATCGGCCGGGCCGCCACCTGCACCTTCATGTCGATTCCCTTCGCCTGGGCCGCGGAGGTTCGAGTCAGGATCTGCCGCCACTGGTTGGGTGCTTGATCGCGCTCCATCAGGGAAATCGACATCGGCCGTCCGCCGGCCGCCGCCGCCATCGATTCGAGAACATCGAATTCGGCGTCGAACCGTGCGGGATCGCGGAGCATGTCGAAGTCGGACACCGCCTGGATCACGCCATGCCCAAGGCTGTCGAAGGCGGAGGCGATGCCTTGAAGCTCGGCGACCCCGGATTCCGACGAGGGCGTCCACTTACCCTCGATCGTCCGGTGATTGTCGGTGCGCCCGGTCGAAAAGCCGATAGCGCCCGCCTCGAGGCCCTCGCGGCACAGGTCGCGCATGGCCGCGATGTCGTCTCGCGTCGCCGGCTCCTGCGCCGCTCCGCGTTCGCCCATGACGTGGAGCCGCAAGGCATCGTGAGGGATCTGAGCGCCGATGTCGATCGTGCGCGGCATGGAATCGAGAGCATCGAGATACTCGGGGAAGCTCCGCCAGCCCCAGCGCAGACCCTCGGCGAGGGCGGCGCCGGGGATGTCCTCTACACCTTCCATGAGACCGATCAGGCGTTGGTGATCGCGGTCGTGCACCGGCGCGAAACCGACGCCGCAATTGCCCATGATCGCGGTGGTGACACCGTGCTGCGCGGACGGAAGCATGTCCGCGTCCCACGTGGCCTGCCCGTCGTAATGGGTGTGTACATCGACGAAACCGGGTGTGACGATCGCGCCCTCGGCATCGATGACCGTGGCCGCGGCTCCCTCACACCTGCCGATTTCCACGATCCGCCCATCCTTCACCGCCAGGTTCGTAGAGAAGGCGGGAGCCCCCGTCCCGTCGACCACACTTCCGCCTACGATCTTCAAGTCCCAGGTCATGTCAGTGACTCCGTTTCGATGACGGCCGCAGCCGGAGAGAGTGTCGGTGGAAGGGGCGTTCGCTGCGACCACCACGTGGCGAGCGCACCACCCGAGATGAGATGCCACACTCCCCAGCCTGCGGTGATCAAGGCGGCGCCCCCGAGTCCCTTGAAGTGGCCAAGAAGAATGACGAGGCCGAGGCCAGAGTTCCGAATGCCGGTCTCGAACGTGAAGGCCCGCTGCGCCGCCTCCGGCAACCCTGCTACCCTCGCCGCGCCGTAACCGAGGGCCAGAGCCATCGCGTCCTGGATCACCAGCACGGGGAAGATGAACCAGCCGGCCTGGGCGAGGGGAGAGCCGTTGGTGATCAGGGCGCCCACGATGAAACCTCCCAGTGCGAGCAGCGAAAGCGTGTGCAGGGGCTTGCGAATTCGCACCGCGATGGGCGCCATTCGCTCCGCCATGAAGAGCCCGGCGGCCAGCGGGAACCCGAGGGTCAAGGCGGTCTCGGCAAGGAACGCCCATCTATCGAGACCAATGGCGCTGAGCAGGTGCGAGGTGCGTGGATGCAGCCCGGCCCAGAACATGATGTTGAAGGGTGTGGTGAGCACGGCGAGGGCGCTCGACACGGCGGTCAGCGAAACCGAGAGAGCGGCATCGCCACGCGCTGCCTGCGTGAGGACATTTGAGGCGTTCCCGCCCGGGCAGGCGGCCACCACCATCATCCCGAGCGCGATGCTCGCCGTCGGTGCGATGACGAAGGTGAGGAGAAAGGTCAGGGCGGGCAGTGCGATCACCTGCAGCGCGGTGCCGAAGAGGATGATGCCGGGGCGGCGAAGCACTCGCCGGAAGTCGTTGAGCGAGAGGCCGAGGCCCACGCTGAACATCATCATCGCGAGAATGATGGAGAGGCCAGACCGCGCACCCGCGTCGAGATTGAGGATGACGTCGTCCAGTCCGGGAGCCATGACCGGGGGATCCTAGCTGGTAAAGAAAAAGGCCGGGCCCGAAGCGGGAACGTTCGCCTCGAGCCCGGCCGGACTGCGGAGAGAGCCGCTTACTGCTGCTCTTCCTCGGGCGGTCGCCGGCCGCCACCGCCGGGGCCTCCGCCCTGGACGCTGATCCGCCCGATGCCCGCTTCGAGCAGCATCTTGTTCAACGCCGGGACCTCCGTCATCACGATGCCGCGAACGGTTTCCGAGAACTCGGCCAGAATCTTCTGGCCGCGCTCGAACGCCGCCTTCTGCGCCGCGGTGGGCGCTTCGGTCATGCCGCCACCAAAACCGCCGAAGCCGAAACCGATTCTCTGTTGGATCGTCTGCGGCGCGTCGGCAAGTGGCGCTCCCGCGAAGCCCGGAGGTTCGGCCGGAGCCTCACGTCCGCCGAGGCCTTCGACCTTGTCGAGAAGGGCCTGGAGCGCTTTGGTGAGCGCCTCGGGAGTGCGGGGGTTGCGGCTGATCTGCGTCTTTACCTCGCGGAGTTGGGTGCCGAGCTGAGTGATCGTGCGCGTGCCCATCTGGAGTTGGGGAGCGAGCCGTGTCATGGCCATCTGCATGTCGTACCAGGCCTTTCGATCAGCATCGGTCAACTGGATGCGCGGGTCCTCTTCGACGGTGATCGGCTGGACATCGGAGGTGTGCGAGCCCGCCGTGACCTTCACGGTGTATTGACCCGGGGGGACGAGCGGGCCACGCGGTCCGCCCCCGCCGAATCCACCCCCGCCCCCGCCACCGCCGAAGCCGCCGCCACCTTCGGGAGCCGGAGGGGGGGTATGCCGAAGATCCCACAACACGCGATTGACGCCCGCTGTCTTCGTGCCCACGATGTCACGGACCTTGACGCCCGATGCGTCGGAGATCGTGATGGTGACCGTGTCCTTCTCTCCCGGCGCGTCCTTCAACCAGTACTGAATGGCCGCGCCGTCGGGAGGATTGGGCCCGCTAAAGGGCTTGTGCCCGTTGCCCGCGCCCACGCCCGCGATGCGCCACTGGATGCCCGTCTTGTTCTCGAATAGGTGAAGGGGTTTTGCGGCCACGCTCTCGCTCATTCCCGCGAGGGCCGCGATGTTGTCGAGGATCCACACGCTGCGCCCGTGGGTCGCGAGAATCAGGTCGTTCTCGCTCTGATGGATGAAGATGTCGTCCACCGGGACCGTGGGCAGCCCGCTCTTGACCTTGAGCCAGGATCCGCCGCGATTGAAGGACGCCCACAGTCCCATCTCGGTGCCGACGAAGAGCGCATCGGGATTCTTCGGATGCTCCCGAAGCACGCTGACCGTGCCGCCCGCGGGGAGGTTCGCGGTGACGTTCTTCCAGGTCGTGCCGAAGTCGGGAGTGAAATACGCGTAGGGCTTGAAGTCGTCGGCGCGATGCCCGTCGAAAGTCACGTACGCAGCGCCCACGTCCGTGCGACTCGGCTCGATTCGGCTCACGTACGTTCCTTTCGGAACACCCGGAACCTTGTCGGTGAGCTTCGTCCACGTCTTGCCCATGTCCTGGGTCACGTGGAGATTCCCGTCGTCGGCGCCGTACCACAGCACCTCCGCCTTGAGCGGCGACTGGGCGATGGTGGTCGCGGTGCCCCAGTGAACGACTCCGTCGTTCCGCGACATGAACTCCTTCGCGGTCTTGCCGAAGATCGTCTTCTCGTCCCGCTTCTCGTTGTTGGTGAGGTCGCCCGAGATCTCGGTCCACGAATCGCCGCGGTCCTTCGACATGAA